>PMAA01000127.1:0-127 GCA_003152355.1 Acidobacteriota bacterium
GCGGCGAGATGTCCGGATGGCGAGTGTCTCGCGCGCCAGCCAGGTATGCGCCGTTGAAATGTTCCATGTCGATTGTGCGCAGTACGAGCCGCTCGTTGCCGAATTGCTTTTGGCTGGGAGTCATCGA
>PMAA01000127.1:170-4907 GCA_003152355.1 Acidobacteriota bacterium
AAGCGTGGCGCCAGCGGATTCGCCGCCGATGGCGAGCGTATCGGTGCCGAATTCGGCCTTGGCGTTTTTCGCAAGCCACACGGCGGCAGATTCGCAGTCGTCGGGACCCGCTGGGTACGGGTTTTCGGGCGCCAAGCGGTATTCGACGCTCACGCACGCGAGGCCTGCCTTATCGTTACACGCTCGAGCGTCGCGTCCTGCAAGTCCGCCGCGCCGAGCACCCAGCCTCCGCCGTGGATGTGCAGATAGACTCCCTTCGGATTTTGTGGCGCGACGATGCGCAGCGAAATCCTGCGGCCGTCCGCCGCCTCAATCGTGATGGTGCGCGCCCGGGACGACTTTGGCCCGAGCGGAAACGCGCCCTCTCCCTTCGCGCGCGAGTCGCGGACGGCTTGAGCGCCAGATTCCCACCAGTTCGGCATCGGCGTAAAAAGCTTTACCAGCGCTTCGTTGAAGCGCCGCGTTTCGTCGGAAATCGCTTCGGGACGAAAGAGCGCCGGATCAAATGGATTCGCGGTCTCCGGACTTGACTGGCCCATCACGTTCCTCCCGTCTTGCAGGACGGCGCTTGCGCGCTGACATGAGTCATTCGCTTTCGTAGCGTCAGGAAATCAGGCGGTGGCGCTGAGGCGTGGCTTCAGGAGCTTGCCGGCGATGAACGCGAGGATTCCAATCACCGCGCCCGAGACCAAGCCCGCGATTGCGCCGCCCAACGCCATCATCAGGCGCGGCGAATCCGGCCGGGGCATGTTTTGCATCATGGCCGCTTCCTTGGCGTGATTGGCGAGGTACTGATTGACGAAGAGAATATGCGCGCCCGTGATCCAGACGCTATTGACGATGCCGACCAGCAAGCCGTGAAGAAAATGGCGGCTCGCCGTTGCCCGCGCAATGACGAACGCGGAAATTACAAAGATTACCAGCCAGAACAGCGGCTCTATGTTTGACGGAATTACAAAGACGGTCGCGATGCCCATGGCCAGGCCGAAGAGCGAGAGTAAGAAAATAATTTTCCAGTTCATGAGTTTGCCCCCTTGGGGTTGCCGCGCCGTGAACGCCGGACGATGTGCCGCAGATATTAGTGACCGCGAAGAGGGAAAGTCAACGATGGCGCCTGGGTTTCGATGCGGTCGCAGCGCGATAGGCGATTTGCAACAAATCGCGAAGCGCGTCCTCATGCACTTTCGCAAGCCTTACGAGAACCCATTCGTATTCGCGGTAGTGATCGGTGATGTAGTAGGTTTCAGGATCGGCGGCCATCAGCTCGTCGCGGCGGTCGAACGGCATTTTGAGGACGATCGAATCGAGATCCTCGCGAAGCCGGACGATGAGTTGTCCCTTCACCTTTAAGGCCGGCGTGCCGTATGACGCGCCCTCTTCGACGTTTGGAAGCGCGAGCGCCACTTGCCGTACGGTGTCGTACGTAATTCGCGGCGTTTTCTTCATTGAAATGACTTCGTAGCTTAACGCAGTAGGCCGGTAATCGTGGTATATTTCGCGCACGCAATTGCTGTTTCCCCGTTGGGAATTCCAGTTGCGGCTCTGAGCCGCCAAGGAGCACTACCTATGAACAACCGCACGTTGCAGCAGTCCGCTCTCACTCTAGTTCTTGGCCTAGCATTGGCGATCGGCGCGCTGGCACGCCCTGCGCCGGCGCCGCAAGAATCGCAGTCTATGAAGCAGCCGGTGATTTATACGTACGTGTCACTATTCGGAGTTCCACGCGCCAATTGGACGCAATACGAAGCGGCCGACAAGAATTCGGCGAAGCTCATGGCGGGCCTCGTGGCCGACGGAACGCTGATTAGCTGGGGCAACGGCGCGCTCGAAGTTCACGAAGGGCTAAATGCTCCGACGCATGTCTCCTGGTTTTCGTCGATGAGCGTTGCTGGCCTTATGAAGGCGCTCGCCGCCGTTCGCGCCGGCGCCCCACCATCGGGCGAAATTAATTACACAATGCACGCGGATGAAATCCAAATGTCCACGAACTACAGCGGAAAGCCCGGAGCTCCTGGGAAATATTTGCTGGTTCAGGAATGGAAACCAAAGCCGGGGCACGGCGATGAAATGACGGAACTTTTCAACAAGCATCGCAAACCCGACCTCGATGCATTGGTGGCCGACGGCACGATTACGAGCTACAGCTGGGGCACGGACTTGATCCACACGGACACACCCGGGACGGTTTCACTTGCCGTGGAGTTCCCAAATGCCGAGGCGATGGATAAGTTTTACGGGCAGATCGTGACGATGCAGGATAAGAACCCTCTCTTCGGCATTGCGTTCTCATCTGCGACCGAGGGTTCCGAGCATCGCGATCATCTGCTGCGGATCCTCGATTCCGGCCACAAATAAGGGTTCGGTCCGGACCCAGCTCTGCAATCCGGACAGACTTGCCGTGCGGCTCGTTCCCCTCGATCGGGTTCATTAACCGGGCGAGGGGAACAACGGCAAATTCGGTTGGAAAAGGCGGCAACTGCCAAGTAAGCGGTTCAGTTCTTCCGAGTCGGCGTTGTGTTCCCGGAGGCAGGGGCCTCCGGGCTCTGGCGGATGTCCATTTTCGGCGGAAGGTGGTGCAAAGCGCTTCTCGGCAATGCCAGTTAGCTCCTGGCCGTTCTGTTTTGGCGCACTTGTCTTCTTTTCGACGTACGAATCTGCTTGAGTTGCTTTTCTGTCCGGCGAAATGCGATAATCGCGAGCTTTGAGTGTGCTAATTGTGTGTCTTGGGCGCTCCCGGCGCTCGCTTGGACGTTGATTCCTGGGGGTTAACGGCGTTCGAACCTGGTGAAGATGGAGATTCTCCGCCAACTCGCTGATTTGTGTCTTCAGGCTGTCCCCACCGTCATTATCGTTTTCCTATTCTATTTGTTCCTTCGGGCAAACTTCTTTCGCCCACTTGAACGCGCCATGGCCGAACGCGCTAAGCGCATAGATGGCGCCAAGGCCGAAGCTGCGGCCGCTCAGGCCACCGCGAAGAATGAAATCGAGCGGTATAACGAAGCAATGAAGAAAGCCCTCGCAGAGATTTACGTCGAGCAGGAAGCGGCGCGCCAGGCGGCTCTCGACGAACGTGCGAAGTTACTGAAGGCGCTGCGCAGTCGGAATCAGGAAACTATCCAGGCGGCGAAAGAGCGGATTGCCGCCGAAGTGGCGGCAGCGCGGACGGAAATCGAAAGGCAGACTCCAGCTTTCGCAAATCAGATCACAAGAATGATACTTGAACGCAGCGGTCCATCTACCGGAGACCGCCGATGAGTTGGTCGGCGCGCTTCAAGACGATCGCCGGTATCTGCGCCGGGATTTTCTGCGTAGCGCTGCTGACCGCGGCGCCGGCGTTCGCGCAGGAAGAAGCCACGCCGGCGGAAAATACGACAGCGGGCTGGATCTTCCGCTGGCTTAACTTCGCGGTAGTGTTCGTCGCCATAGTCTGGGTGCTTGTGACGAAGGCCGGGCCGGCATTTCGAGCGCACGCAGATGCGATTCAAGCCGCGATCGCCGAAGGAACGAGGGCGCGCGAGGAAGCGGAACAGCGCCGGCTGGAAGCGGAGCGGAAGCTCGCAGGCATCGAGCAGGAGATTACGGCGATGCGCCTGCAGGCGAAGCGCGACGCGGAAATAGAAGCGGACCGAATTCGAAGTCTGGCGCGGGAAGAAGCGGTAAAAGTCGATCGTGCGGCGGAAGCGGAAATCGCAGCAGCGGAGCGCGCGGCGAGATTCGAATTGAAAGCCACTGCGGCGCGCCTGGCCATCGAACGCGCGGAAGCGCAATTGCGCGAGCAACTCACGCCGCCCGCTGATGCGCAACTCGTCCGAAATTTTGTTGGTGATCTCGCCGGGAGCCGAAATTGAGCGACGTCGCCAAGCGTTACGCGACCGCATTCGCTGACGTGGCCATGGTGCGCGAAAACGTCGCGGCAGCCCGCGCGCAGTTCGCGTCATTTGTGGATACGTACGCCGAGTCGTCCGAGCTTCGCAGTTTTCTGACGAGCCCGGCGATCGAGCGCGAAGCGAAGCAAACTGTGCTTGAAAAGATTGCTGAGCGCCTGGAATTGAGCGATACCGTCAGGAATTTTATTTACGTCCTGGTGGATCACCGCCGGATCGACAAGCTCGGCGAAATCCGGCAAGCGCTCGATACGGAATTGAACGAACGCGAAGGAATCGTCGAGGCGCAAGTCACGTCGGCGCGAGAACTTTCAGAAGCGGAGCAGGAAGAATTGATTGGTGCGATCGAGCGTTTGACGCAGCAGCGTGTGCAGGCAAAATTCGGATTTGATGCGGCGCTGGTCGGCGGCGCCGTCGTGCAGATTGGCTCGACGATTTACGATGGTTCCGTGCGCGAGCAATTAGCGAGGCTGCGCCAGGAACTCGAAGCGGATTCGTAGGAAGAGTAGTGGATTTGTCCGCGCCCGCGGTGCGGACCAGGGTTTCGTGAAAAGCTGACAGGAGCGGGAATGGCGACGATTAAAGCGGACGAAATCACAAAGCTCATACGCGAGCAGATCGCGAATTACCAGCAAGAAGTCGCGGTCGAGGAAGTTGGCTCGGTCATCTCGGTGGGCGACGGCATCGCGCGCGTTCATGGGCTCGATAAAGCCATGGCGGGAGAAATGTTGACGTTCCCGCACGACGTTACCGGCATCGCGTTGAACCTTGAAGAGAGCCAGGTCGGCGTCGTGCTTCTCGGCGAGAGTTCGGAAATTAAAGAGGGCGATACGGTCAAGCGGACGGGAGAAAT
>PMAA01000068.1 GCA_003152355.1 Acidobacteriota bacterium
GTCGTTGGCCTCGTCTGCATTCGCATCTTCGGCTACGACGATCCTCGCGCCGAAGACCTCGCCGAATACACCGGCGTCGCTTTCCAGCTCACCAACATCCTCCGAGACGTCCGCGAAGATGCCGAGCGCGGCCGCATCTATGTTCCGCTGGAGGACCTCGACCGCTTCAGTGTCCGCATCGAAGACCTCGCCGCCCTCCGCGACGGCGCCCGCATGACCCTCAATCAGCGCGAACTCCTTGAGAGTCTCGCAAAACGTGCCGAGGACGATTACAAATCCGGCTTCGCGCTTCTCCCCCTCATCGACCCAGATTCGCGCCCCGCGCTCTGGGTCCTCGTCACCATCTATCACGATCTCCTTCGCCGCATCGAAGCCCGTAATTACGACGTCTTCACCGAGCGCGTTCGCGTCCCCCTCATCGCGCGCCTCGCCATCCTCTTCCGCGGCCTGATGCAGGTGCTTCGCTACCGAATCGCTGCCCCGAATGACGCCAATGACTGACCCCCGGTCTCTCGAAGTCACCCCCAAAACCGTCACCGTCGTCGGTGGAGGCCTCGCCGGTATTGCTGCCGCCTGCGCCCTCGCCGATTCCGGCTACCGCGTTCATCTCCTCGAACGCCGCCCTCAACTCGGCGGCCGCGCTTCTTCCTACGAGCATCCCGGCACCGGCGAGGTCGTCGACAACTGCCAGCATGTGCTCTTTCGCGTCTGCACAAACCTGGTAGAGTTCTATCGGCGAATCGGCGTCGAAGACAAAATCCGCTGGTACGATGAAATGACTTTCCTCGAACCGGGAGGCCGCGCCAGCGTGATGCGTGCCTCTCCGCTGCCAGCGCCGCTGCACACCGCGCCATCATTCCTGCACTTTCCCTTTCTGAGGGTTCGAGACAAGCTGGAAATTTCACGCGCGATGGCGGCGCTGACGCTGACGTCGCAACCAGACACCGGCCGGTCGTTTCTTGATTGGTGTCACCAGCACCGGCAAACGGAGAACGCCATCCAACGTTTCTGGAAGCCGATCCTGGTGAGTGCCTTGAGCGAGGATCTCGACCTGATTTCAATTTCGTATGCCGCACAGGTCGTGCGCGAATCGATGAAGTCGCCGGAAGCGCGCCACATGGGCGTTCCAACCATTCCCTTGACCGGCCTCTACAATCGCGCCGGAGACTACATTCGCGCCCGCCGCGGCGAGACTCGCTTCCGCAACTCACTCGAAACTTTTTCCCCCGAGCCCTCGCAGGTACGGGTTCGAGTCGGTGAAGGGGAAGAGGTTTTTGACTTTCTAATTGTCGCTCTTCCGTTCGAAGGCCTCGAGCGCGTGCTGCCAGAAGCACCAGGATCAGCCTCCCTGCGCGAGAAACTCACCCACTTCGAATCCTCACCCATTACCGGCATTCACCTCTGGTTTGATCGCCAAATCAGCGATTTATTTCACGCGGTCCTGCTCGACCGCACAATTCAGTGGATGTTCCACAAGTCGCGACTGCTGCAGCGCTCCCAATCACCTGCGACTCCCCCGGGAGCCGCCAGGGAAAGAGAAGGGCAAGAACGCGACTTCGGTTCTGAGCCTGCCTTGAGCGACCGAAGCGCGCCGAAGGATGCCGTAAAGACGCCGTTTAGCAACGGGGCTTTAGCTTCTGGGGGCAGCTACATCGAATTAGTCGTGAGCGCTTCGAAAACTTTAATCGACAAATCGCGCACCGAGATTGTTGACCTGGCTCTAAAAGAAGTCCGCGAATTCTTCCCCGCAGCGCGCGCAGCGAACCTGGTGAAGTCCACCGTCATCAAATAAGTCCATGCCACCTATTCGCCTCGCCCAGGCATTGACGCCTACCGTCCGCCGCAGGCGACCGCGTGGCCTCGCGTTTTCCTCGCCGGCGATTGGACCGCCACCGGCTGGCCCGCCACGATGGAAGGCGCTGTGCGCAGCGGCTGCTTGGCCGCGGAAGCGATTCTCGAAGCCGCCGGCGCTCCCGCGCGTCTCCTGCGTCCCGAATTGCCAACCGAAGGACTCTCGCGATGGTGGGCGGGATAGTGGGCGGCGTAGCTAGCGATGTGTATCGCGGCGAATGTGCAATGAAATTAGTATTCGCGCTCTAACCGCGCTTTTTCATGTTCTTTCACGCCACGTAGCGTATGATGGGGCATCCCCCCGGAGGAATTCATGGACCGGAAGTATAACCAGAAGGGATACCACGAGCGCGAACGCGATCGTGACGAGAAAAAGAAGGACCATCGGCCGCCGGAGCCGCGGCCGCGGCAGGACCAACTCGGCCCGCGGACTCCGCGCATGGTGGGAACGGTAACGCGGGGTCGCTGCGCCAGTTGCGGCGCCGTGCTGATGCCCGGATTCGACCCGAACGGCCAGTGCCCGCGCTGCCANNGAATTGCATTCCTGCAAGCAGTGCCGCAATTTTGATACCGGCGCGCAATTCGAGTGCACGCAAAAAATCACCGAGCGCATCGCGAAGAAGGACGCCAGGAACGACTGCACGTTTTTCGAATTTCGGATGACCATCGAAAAAGATACTTCGCCGGTTACGTATGCGGCTCCTGCGCCCTCCCCTTCGGCAGCCGCTCCAGGATCACCGTCGAATCCAAGAGACGCCCGGCAGGCGTTCGAAGACCTCTTCAAGAAGTAACTCACTCCTTTTTTCATCGCGGCAGATCACACAGGAAATAGCGTGGGTTCGCTCGCAGGCTGATCCGCAATTTTTTCGAGACGCGGATAGTGATGCCGGAGAGGCTCGGGCACGCTCACCTTCGCGCCGGAGAGAAGATGAATCAGCTCGAGCGCGTTGACGATGCCCTTTCCCTCGAAGTGATTGTTGGTGATGACGAACGTCGTCTCCGCATGCGCTGCCGTTTTTTCTATCCGCTCGCTCCACGGCGCGAGCTCTTCTTCGGCGTAAAGGTAGTTGTAGCGCTCAGAGGGAGGAGTCTCGGGATCGTCGCTGAACCATGTGTCGTAGCGGCGGCCGTGAAGGCGGACGTAGCCAACGCGCGACGTGGCGCGCTCGCTCGGCTTCACCGATTTTCCGATCACCGGCTGATCGATGTTGCAGAATCCGACGCGATGCTCGCGGAGCCATTCGAAGAATGCCGGGCCCATCCAGCTCGAATGCCGGACTTCGACGACCAGCGAATACGTGGAAAATTCCTTAGCCAACGTGTCGAGGCGGCTGAAATTATCTGGCGTATTGTGAAACGAAAAAGGGAATTGCAGGAGCACGGCGCCCAGGCGATTGCCCTCGGCGAGGATGTCGAAGCCTTCACGCACCGCCGCGACGTCCGCT
Source organism: Acidobacteriota bacterium (assembly GCA_003152355.1). Taxonomy (GTDB): domain Bacteria; phylum Acidobacteriota; class Terriglobia; order Acidiferrales; family UBA7541; genus Palsa-147. The sequence goes on from PMAA01000068.1 coordinate 3,297, forward strand.
GCGCTCGCGCCCGTTTCGTGCGTGAATCGCTGCCAAAGTTTCGCGCTAAATAAGAATCGCGGGTTCGCGGAAACTTGCGCGAGCCATTGATGGCAGAGTTCGGGCCGCGCCGGCTGGTAGAACGAAGTGTTGATTTCAATCGTGTCGAAATATCGCGCCAGGAATTCGGCCTCGTGAAATCCCTTCTCCCGGCGCGTGGGATAAACGATTCCTTTCCAGTCGGAGTAGGACCAGCCCGCTGGGCCGACCAGAATGCGGTGCTGGCTGCCAACATCGGATTTTTTGCTTCGCGGCATTTGTGACTGCTCGTACGAGCGCGCCGAGCGCATCGCAACAAGCGCTTTGTCTATGGCACGCGCCCGCACAGGGTATGCCGCGCATTGTTGCGCTGTCAATTCATGCGCCTGAACGCGTTTTGCGACCCCCGTATCACGTCGAGCAGAATTGACTCGTGGCGATTGCTTGGATGCCATGTGCCCTCGTGGTGCGCGAGGCTGCTCGGCCCTCACGTTTTGAAGTTCCCACCAGCCGCCGAGGCGGGAGCGCCGGGGTTCTGAATTACAAAATTGAGGGCGCTACACAACTTCAGAGCCCGGAGGCTCCCGCTCGCGCGTGATCGCGAGACTCGGGGTGTAATCGAGCTTCTAGACGAGAAGCGTTCCGCCATCCACGACTACTATTTGGCCCGTGCTGAATCCCTCTTGCATCAGGTAAAGATAGACTCGCGCGATGTCGGATGCCTCACCCACGCGGCTGACCAGTAGAGTCTTTCCCACACGCACGTACATACTTTCCCGATCCTGCTCGCTCATGTTCTGCCAGAGATTCGTCCGGACGACGCCGGGCGAAACCGCATTCACACGAATCGGCGCGAGCTCAACGGCCAGCGCGCGCGTTAGCGCCTCAGTCGCGCCGCACACGCTCGCGCTAAGCACCCACCCTTTTCGCGGGCGCTGGCCGGCGATTCCAGAGGTCAGCACGATTGAGCCGCCAGCACGAATCTGCGCGGCGGCATACTTGGCAGAAGCCAAGGCCGCCCAATAGCGCAACTCAAAAGCGTGCCGAGCCTTTTTTAGATCCGTCACGGCAAGTTCGCCGAGTTGCAGAGAATCGCCGGCAGTGTAGACCAGGTGATCGAAGCTCCCTAACTTTTGAAAGAATGCTTCAATCGCGTGCTCGTCCGTAAGGTCGAGTGTGCGTCCCTCCGCGCTTCCGCCGAGGGTTGTAACGGCCCGTTGAATCCTCTGTGCGTCGCTTGAGACAACAACGAGCTCAGCGCCTTGCTCCGCAGCCTGTTGGGCCACCGCCAGGCCGATGCCCGAGGAGCCTCCCAGGACTACAACGCGTTTGTTTCGCAATCCCGGTTCAGGCTTAATATTTTGATCTTCTTGCTCCATTGAAGTCCTCCGAGCTCTTCTACCGCATGCCGGGCGAGACCGATAAAGATTAGCTGAAAATGGGCTGGTGGCCGGCATTTCATTTCAAATAGAGGATAGATACGTGCGTGGGCGGATTTGTGCAAGCAGCCTCTTGTACCGCCGACGCCCCACCGGCTCTCGCCGTTCGAGTCCATTCCTCACAATACTCGGCAACCACGCAACTCCAGCACTGGTAGCGGCCGGCTTCAGCCGGGCACCTTCGCGCTACACGCCACTCGAATCACCCAAGAATCCTCGTGTGACCGCTCGGACGGTAGAGACCCAGGTCTCGGCGTTTATTGTGGCTGCGGCGAAGTTTTCCTCAGTTTGAGCCGGAGATTTGGGAAGTTGCTGCAAACCGTAAACTGTCTCGGTGGTATCATGCGCACGCTGAGTCACTGTCGCATTCGAAGGCACGCCGGTGGATTCTCGCCCGGCCGGCAAGCGATCTGAAATCGGTGGCACAGGGAGAGTAGAGCATGGACGAAATGATGTTTGTTGGAGCAATCGGGCTGGCAGGAATTTTGATCGGCGCAATCATCGGATACGTCATCGCGTCGACCAAGACGAAAGATGCGCTCGAGACATACACGCTCCAATCGTATGGCAACACGCGGATCCTCGAAAGCACCGCCGTCGAGCTTCGAAACAAAGTGGCGGAGATGCGTAACGCCGCCGATGCCAGATCAAAAGAAAACGCCAGGCTGCAGGAACAATTGAGAGCGGAAGCCGAACTAAAGGCGGCGGCGCAAGCCGAACTCAAGGACGCGCGCTCGGCGCTCGACGCGTTTTCCGGTGACCGCGACAAACTGCTTGCGGAGAGCCAGCGCCGCGCGGTGGCCGAGAACAAACTGGCGCAGTCGCAAATTAGCTTCGACGTGCTGCGAAAAACAATCGAGGACGCGGAAGTAAGGATGGTTGACGCGTTCAACGCGCTCTCGTCGTCGGCGCTCAGAAGCAACAACGAGACATTCATGACGTACGCCAGGAGCGCTTTCGAGTCGATACAAGCGCGCGCGGAAGGAAATCTCGATACCCGGCAGCACGCTCTCGAAGGCCTCGTGAATCCGCTCAAAGACGCGCTTGGCCGCTACGAGAGACAGATTGTCGAACTCGAGAGGACGCGCCAGAGCGCGTTCGGCAGCCTCGAAGACCAACTGAAATCGCTGGCAACCTCGAATCTGAAGCTGCAAAGCGAAACGGGCGGCCTCGCAAATGCGCTTCGAACTCCGCAGGTTCGTGGGCGATGGGGCGAGATGACCTTGCGTCGCGCGGCGGAACTCGCGGGTATGTCGGCGCAGTGCGATTTCACCGAGCGGGCCTCATTGGAAGAAGGCGGGCGGCATCCGCAGCCGGACATGATCGTGAAGCTTCCCGGGGATCGCCGAATTGTCGTGGATGCAAAAGTTCCGCTCCAGGCCTATCTCGATGCCGTGGCCGCGCCGGCCGGGGAGCGGCGCAGCATCGAATTTTCCAAACATGCGCAACTGGTGCGAACTCACATGAACCNNGCGCCCGAGTTCGTGGTTCTTTTCCTGCCGGGAGAATCTTTCTTTGCCGCCGCGGTCGAGCAAGATCGGACGCTCATTGAAGACGGCGTCGATAAGAGAGTGATCCTGGCGACACCGGCGACGTTGATCGCGTTATTGCGAGCGGTGGCGTTCGGTTGGCGGCACGAGGCAGTCGCGAAGAATTCGGAGAACATCAGCGACCTCGGGCGGCAATTGCACGACCGGATTCGTGCGTTCATTGGCCATTTTGAGGAAATGGGCACGTCGCTTAAGGGCGCGGTGGATCGGTTTAATGATGCCAGAGCGTCGCTCGAGAGCCAAGTATTGCCGGCCGCGAGAAAATTTAGAGATTTGAATGCTGCAAGTGGCGACGAGATCCCGGAGATTTCCGCGATTAACGACGTTCCGGGAGCGCTCGCGGCGCCGGAAGTGCAAACAACAAACGAGCCCACCGAGGACGCAAAGCGCGCGCGCGCCGCGGGAGGCTCTTCGGCCGGCTGATTCCCGCCGGAGCGACGCGCCGCGAAGCGCGAAAAGAAAAACCGTCGCGGCACGAACGCAATTTCTCGGTTCGGCGTATGAGTTCCCCGAGGCAGGAGCCTCGGGGCTCTGAATTTGTAGAGGACCGCAAGAAGTAGCATCAGAGCCCGGAGGCTCCCGCCTCCGGGTACTTGTGCAGCCAACGATCACAAATCCGGCGCTAAGAAAGCAAGTTCAGTTTCCTCAACGTCGCGCGAACGAGAAGCGAGTTTATTCGAACAGATTAATTCGAGCCCACAAGCGCGCGTCCGCCAGGCTGAGTCCCTTTGGGATTGATGCAGACGAAATTTGCTGCGTCATTGGTGGCGCCCGAGCCTGTGTATCGGCTTTGCTCGGGGTAGGGGCAAAGCGGCCGCGTGCCGCCTGTCGGGAAATTTTGCGCGACCCGCGGATCGAAGGGCGCGCCGCTCGGGAACGGCGAGGTCGTATTCGTGTTCGCTGCGATGATCGGGCCGGGAGCATCGCCGGCTTCAACCCACGAAGTAAGGGCGGCCAGCATGTTGGCATTGAAACTGTTGGTTGCCGGGCCGCCACCGCAATGCGCCATGTTCGGAATGAGATACATTCGTGCAAAGCTCTGCGCACCGCCGTCCGGGCCGGGGCGCAGCGGCAGAAGCGAGTTGTACCAGTTCACGAGATCAACCGCGGAGAAGATTCCGTCGTCCACTGAATCGTAGATGATGATTTTTCCTCCGCGGCGCGCGAAGGGACGCAGGTCGGCATGGTTGAACACCATCAACTGAATCGCCGTCATGAAGTCCATGGCGCTCTCGCGGTAGCCGGGCGCTGTTGCGTAGATTTTCGGCGCATCGGTGTCAAAGTTATAGTTGAAGATAAACCCTTCTTGCGAATCGGTCCCATCAACGGGAGTCACCACAGGCGGCGTCGTAAACACCATGGGAATCGCGCCTGCGCCGAGCGTCAGATTGATGGCGGTATTCGTCGGGCTAGGCGGCCCTGGAAAACCCACGTTCCACAATGCGAAGCCAGCGCCAAAAGCGGAGGGTGGGTCCCAGATGCCGGCGTCCCAAAACCAGCTCGAATAAAGCCGCTGGCCGTGGGAGTTGAACGCGCCGGCGAAAATGCGCTTTAGAGCTGTCACTTGCCCGGCGGTAAGACATGTACCGCCGTGGGGAGTATTCCCATTGCTTCCGGTGGGACTGCAGGTGTAGGCCTCGAGAGCCGGGTAGACGCGTTCGTCGGTGCAGGCGGAATAGTTGTCAATGATGCCGTCAACGAGACCATCGAGAGCGTCGCACGCGCTGAGAATTGCGGCAGAGGCGACTTCGAGATCCTGCGACTGGAAAGTGTCGCCCACATAAGGCTGGCCGTTGGAATCGGTGCTGGTGGCTAGCGGGGCGAGCTGCACTTCATTCCAGGCTTCCGCCACGCCTGCGCGCGGAAGATCGAAGCCGGGATTACCCGCAACGATCCCATCGAAGAAATCGGGAACGCGCTGCGAGGCGACCATGGCGTCGCGCCCGCCGTTCGAACAACCGCAAAGATAGGAATACTGAGGCGCCGAACCGTAATACTTGCCGATGATCGCCTTGGAAATCAGCGTGGTCTGCTCGATGCCGTTGTATCCGTAGTCGATGCGCGCCTGCTCGTCGACGCCAAAATGCGCGGTGCCGCCCGCATTGGCGTCATCGTCAATCCAGCCAAGCAGCGGATTTCCTGGCGCATCCTCGTGGCCGCCATCATCGGCGGCGACCGCCCAGCCCGCGCTGAGCTCCGTGCCGAAGAATCCGGTAGGGTTCGCGAGCGAACCGTCCGTGCCGCCACCGCCTTGCATTTCGAAGCGCCCAGTCCAAGTGTCAGGCAAATTGAGTTCGAAGCCGATGCCGTAAGTGAAATGATCAGGGTCTTGCTGGCTGACGCGTTTGTCGATCACGCCGACGACATTGCAATATGCGACTGGCGTGGTCATTTCGGTGGCGCTAAGGATTTGAGTATTTGGCAGAGAAAGACTCATGAGGCTCGCGCAGGTGACCGTTGGCGCCGCCGCTGCGGGGCGTGCATCCTGGGCCTGCTGGGCGAACGCCTGGGCGAATGGCCAACTCGCAAACGTTAACAGTGCGAACAAACGCAATGTGATTTTCTTTGGATTCATGACGGAACCTCCTCGAGTAGCTCAATCATAGATAAGCGGAAACGGGTACCGGGTAACGGTACGCCTAATCACAGGCGGAATAGCCCGGCGCGAAATAGCGCCCGTTCTTGCGCGACCCTGCCACGATTTAACTTGAGTAAGCAAAACGGAGGCACTCTGAGTCCTGGCATCGCTCTGTGTCAAGACCTAAAACAATGTTTCTTGCATACTGAAAAGGTATTTATATGAAAAAGGTATGGGCGCGAGTGCGGATTCAGATATACTCCGGAGCCAAATGGAACTCCATCATCTCCGTTATTTCGTGGCAGTGGCCGAAGATCTGAGCTTCACCAGAGCGGCCAAGCGCCTGCGGATGGCGCAGCCTCCCTTGAGCCGGCAGATCCGCTCGCTCGAAAACGAAATCGGCGTGCAATTGTTCGAGCGGCGCTCTGCGAAGGTGTTTCTAACCGATGCGGGATGCCGTTTCTTGAATGCGGTGAGATCCGTGCTTGAACAAGTTGAGCTTGCCGTGGATCTTGCTCGTCAAACCAAAAGCGGCGAGCTGGGCACGGTGCGCGTTGGACTTGGCAAGGGCCTCGGCGACGTCGTCAGCCTGGTGATCAATCGACATATGCGGTTGTTTCCGAAGATAGAGGTTGATGTTCGGGACATTCTATCCGGCCAACAGAGCGAAGCGCTGCTCGCTCGAAAAATTGATGTCGGATTCTCGCACGGGCCCGCGACTGCGCTTGAATTGGCATCGGAGAAACTTTTTAAGGAGAATCTCTCTGTCGTTCTGGCACGCACAAATCCACTGGCAAAGCGCCCTTGTCTTCGTCTGAAGGATTTGAGCCACGAGACCTTATTGCTGATTGAGCGCTCGATTTCCCCGAATGTGCATGACCTCGCGCTTTCGTTATGCCGCGATGCGGGGCTTAGTCCCAGAATCGCTTTGACGGAATCCACCTGTTACGACGAAGCCGGCGCAATGATGGCGGCGTCTGGAAAGGGCGTATTTATTGCGGTAGGCAAAAATCCGGCGCATCCGTCGTTTGCCGACCGGCTGGTGGCGTTGAATCTCCGGGAGCCGCTGGCAACGATTGACGTACACGCGGCGTGGCGAAGAGGCGAATCTTCGTCAACGATTCTCAATTTCATTGAGACGACGCGATCGCTGCTCCAGCGGGCGTCTCGCGTTATGGACAGGCGGAATTCTCCGCGCATCGGTCGACCAGCTGTTGCGCGGTTAATTCAAAGACGCAGACGCAAAAAGCGCCGTTGATCGAAAACATCCAACACGGCTGCCCAGCGCGTGTTGACAGCACGGCGGAAATATTATTGTCCCCGCTGCGTGCTAGTATTTCCCGTGCAAGTTTTAAAAATCGCGACAGATAAAACAGGAGAATTTCCTTGGGCCAGTTTCGATCCGTTCATTGCATGTGTCGTTCGATCTCGATGAGATGGATTTTGGTGGTTGCAGCCGTCGCGCTGCTTTGCCCTCTGTTTGTCGCGACGCTCGCGGCGCGAGCGCGCCCGGCGGGCGAGCCGAAGAAAATCATTATTGATACCGACCCAGGCACGGACGATGCGATTGCGCTGCTGCTCGCGTTTCATTCGCCGGAAGTGAAGGTAGAGGCGGTGACGATTGTCGCGGGGAACGTCACGTCGGACATGGGCCTCGATAACGCGCTGAAAATCGCCGGCCTCGCCGGACGCTGCGATGTTCCGATTGCGAGAGGCTCGACGCGGCCGCTGCTCGAACCGCTCGCCACTGGATTATTTTGGAACGGCCCCGGCGGCGTGGGCGGCGCGAAATTGCCGCCGTCGCAGTGCCACGCGAATCCGGCGTTCGGCCCCGACCTCATCATCGAGACCATTCACAAATATCCGCATCAGGTCACGCTCGTTCCCATCGGGCCGCTAACCAATATCGCGCTGGCAATCGGCAAAGACCCGTCCATCGTGCCGCTGGTGAAGGAAGTGATTTTGATGGGCGGCGGCATAACCGGCGGAAACGTGAATGCGGTCTCGGAGTACAACGTTCACAGCGATCCGGAAGCAGCGGCGATGGTCTTCAACGCGGGCTGGCCGATCACGATGGTGGGCCTCGACGTCACCGAGATTACGCTCGTCACGGATGAAGACGTGGCGAAGCTC
>PMAA01000079.1 GCA_003152355.1 Acidobacteriota bacterium
CGGCTCGACGACCTTTCTCTCCAACGACACGATGCGCAATGCCCAGCAATCGGTGGTTGCTCTGGACATCATCGCTCTTATGGATGCTCTCAAGATCCAGAAGGCAATCCTCGGCGGTTTTGATTGGGGAGCGCGGACGGTCGATATTATGGCGGTGCTCTGGCCTGAGCGCTGCAAGGCTATCGTCTCCGTGAGCGGTTATCTGATCGGCAGCCCGGCCGCCAACAAAATGCCCCTGCCGCCAGCGGTGGAATACGCATTTTGGTACCAGTATTATTTCGCCACGGAAAACGGTCAGGCCGGCTACGCCAAATATCTGCACGATTTTAACAAGCTGACCTGGCGGCTCGCTTCGCCGAAATGGAACTTCGATGGCGCCACATTCGATCGCACGGCAGAATCGTTCAACAATCCGGACCACGTCGCCATCGTGATTCACAATTACCGCTGGCGGATCGGCGTAGCCCAAGGTGAGTCAAAGTACGACGATCTGGAAAAGCGGCTTGCCCAAGGTCTTATCGTTACCGTACCGGCGATCACCATGGAGGGGGAGGCGAACGGGGCGGCACACCCGCCCGCCGCAGCCTATCGTGGGAAGTTCTCAGGCAAATATGATTACCGGCTTATCGGAAATGGCGTCGGTCATAATTTGCCGCAAGAAGCTCCGCAGGACTTCGCCAAAGCCATCGTCGACGTTGACGGTTTTTGATCGGCGTTAGTCTGCGCAGGCCCTGCGGATGGACATGCAAAGTCCGCAGCGCAGTGAGTGAAGAAGGCGGCACGACAGCCACCGTCTTTCGTAGCGCAGCGCCACCATCGGAGTCAACGCGCATTGCGCAGGAATGTAGCAGGCCAAAATCGCCACGCTGATCAACACCAGCGGGACGGCGACGAGTGCCGCCATTTGCTGGAATGATCGAGCGTCGCGCTTCCATTCGAGAAAATCAGTTCGAATGTCAGCTTCGGAATGAACAGAACACTGTCATCTGGCTTGAAACCTCATCGCACATCGGATCGATGCCGCTGAATACCCCGGTGAAACTTTTCCGCATATTCTGTATCCTGTGTGCGATGGCCACGCTTTCCGCGCGATCGGCAGACAACGATATTGCGGCTCTGGCGCGCGAACCGCACGCCGACCGCGCGCTCGATTGGCTCGGGAAGAATCTCGACTGGATCACCGAGCAGCAAATTCGATTGACGGAAATCCCGGCGCCGGAGTTTTCGGAAGGGGAACGCGGGGCGGCCGTGAAGAAGCTATTCGAGTCCGCCGGACTGAAAGTTCGAGTGGATTCGACGGGCAACGTTATTGGCGAGAGATTCGGGAAAGATCGGAATCAGGTGATTCTCTTGACGGCGCACATGGACACCGTGTTTCCGGCCGGAACGGATGTTCGCGTGAAGCGGGATGGCCGGCGACTTCGAGGGCCGGGAATCGCCGACAATGGCGCGGGACTCGCCGCGCTCATCGGTGCCGCGCGGGCCATGGAAGCAGGGAAGCTGCAAACGGGAATGACGATCGCTTTCGCTGGGGATGTGGGCGAAGAAGGCGAGGGGAATCTTCGAGGAATTCGGGCGCTTGTCGAAGATTTTGGAACGAGGCTGAGAGCGGTGATCGCGGTGGATGGCGCCTCGACGGACTACGTTACGACGCAAGGTCTCGCGTCGCGGCGGATCGAAGCGACTGTGACGGGTCCTGGAGGGCACAGTTGGTCCGATTTTGGAGCTCCGAATCCGATTACGGCGTTGTCGCGCGGGATTGTGCGATTTTCGTCCACGTCGGTGCCGCAGTCGCCGCGGACTTCGTTCAACTTCGGGATCATCGAAGGCGGCACATCCGTGAATTCAATTCCCAATCGAGCCGCCGTGAAAGTGGACCTGCGCTCTGAAGATGATCTCGAATTAACGAAACTCGAAGTGACGCTGCGCGACGCGATGCAGGCGGGGCTCGCTGCTGAAAACGCGGCGGGCGAACGCGGTTCGGAGCAGCTCAAGATCGAGTTCAAGATGTTGGGCGTCCGGCCGGGCGGCAAGCTGGCAAAGGATTCGGCGCTGCTCGCAGCGATCTCGAATGTCGATGCGTATCTCGGCAATGCGACGCGGCAGGAGCGCTCGTCTACGGATGCGAATCTTCCGTTATCGATGGGAATCCCCGCGATTGCAATTGGCGGCGGCGGGCAAGGCGGCGGTTCGCATTCGCTCGACGAATGGTACGATCCGACCGACCGCATCGTTGGACTGAAGCGAATTCTCCTCTCGACCCTGGCGATCAGCCAGTCGAAACTTTGAAATTTACCGAAGTGAGTGCGGTCCCGAGAAGGAGCCGGTGACTGAATCGATTGCCGCGAATTCGGCGGATCTTTAGGCGGGTTGGGAAAGCTTTACGTCAACCGGTTCGTACATGACCGCGGTGACGGGATACGATTTCTCGAACGATGTAATATCGGCTTCGTGCTCGAGGGTCAGGCCGATGTCGTCGAGGCCCTTTAGCAGGCAATTCTTGCGGAATGGATCAATTTCAAACGGAATCTTCAGGCCGCTCTCGTCCGTTATGATCTGATTTTCAAGATCGGCGGTGAGGCGGTAGCCTTCCTGGCGCTCGAGCCGCTCGAAGAGATCGTCCACTTGCGCGTCGCTCAGCGTGACGAGCAGGATGCCGTTCTTGAACGAATTATTGTAGAAAATGTCGGCGTAGCTGGGGGCGATGACGACGCGGAAACCGTAATCGTGAATTGCCCACGGCGCATGTTCGCGGCTAGAGCCGCATCCGAAATTCGCGCGCGCGAGCAAAATCGATGCTCCGCGATAACGAGGAAAGTTGAGAGGGAACTCGGGATTCGGTTGCTCGCCGGGCAGATAGCGCCAGTCGTAGAAGAGGACGCGGCCATAGCCCTCGCGAGTCTGCAACTTCAGGAACTGCTTCGGCACCATTTGGTCGGTGTCAACATTCACGCGATCCATCGGCGCGACAAGTCCCGTGTGTTTGATAAAGGGTTCCATGCTTATTCAGCTCCCCTATTCAGCGCCGTTGACATCCCACTTTCGGATATCCACGAAATGCCCCTCGATGGCGGCGGCCGCGGCCATGGCCGGGCTGACGAGATGCGTGCGGCTGCCTTTGCCCTGCCGGCCTTCGAAATTACGATTGGAAGTGCTGGCGGAGCGTTCGCCACTCGGCAGAACGTCGTCGTTCATGCCTATGCACATGCTGCAACCTGCGTCGCGCCACTCGAAACCGGCATCAAGAAATACTCGATCGAGACCTTCTTTTTCCGCTTGAGCTTTTACGACGCGCGATCCAGGCACTGCCAGCGCCTGCTTTACGTTGCGAGCGACATGCTTTCCGGCGATGACGTGAGCGGCTGCGCGCAGATCTTCGATGCGCGAATTGGTGCAAGATCCGATGAAAACGCGGTCAATGGAAATGTCCGTGATGGGAGTGCCCGCTTTCAAATCCATATAAACGAGTGCACGTTCTGCAGCCTTGCGGTCAACGGGATCAGTGAAGGAATTCGGATCGGGAACGCGGCCGGTAACATCAATGACCATGCCCGGGTTCGTGCCCCAAGTGACTTGCGGCGCGAGCGCCGCGGCGTCTATATCCAGGACCATGTCATATTTCGCGCCGGGATCAGCCGCGAGCGATTTCCAATGATCTACCGCGACTTGAAAATCTTTGCCGCGCGGAACAAACGGCTTACCCTCGAGATATCGGAAAGTGGTTTCATCCGGCGCCACCATTCCAGCGCGAGCGCCGCCTTCGATAGTCATGTTGCACATGGTCATGCGGCCTTCCATCGAAAGTCCGCGAACAGCGTCGCCCGCGTATTCAAATACGTGGCCAGTTCCCCCGGCGATGCCGATTTTGCCGATAAGCGCCAGAACGAAATCCTTGGCGGTTACGCCCTTCGGGCGCTTGCCGTTGAAGCGAATGATGCCGGTCTTCGACTTGGCCTGCGAGAGGCATTGCGTGGCAAGGACGTGCTCGATCTCGCTGGTACCGATCCCAAACGCGAGTGCGCCAAGCGCGCCGTGCGTTGAGGTGTGGCTATCGCCGCAGACGATCGTTAGTCCCGGCTGCGTGATGCCGAGTTCGGGCCCGATGATATGCACGATGCCTTGATTGCGGCTGTGCATGTCGAAAAGGCGAACGCCAGTCTCCTTGCAATTCCGCGCCAGGGCTTCGAATTGACCCGCAGCGTCGGCATCGAGGACCGGCAACTCTCGATTCTTCGTCGAGACCGAATGGTCCATCACCGCGAAAGTCAAATCCGGCCGGCGCACTTTTCGTCCGGCAGATTTGAGACCGGCGAAGGCCTGCGGCGAGGTCCCTTCGTGGATGAGGTGACGATCGATGTAAATTAGAGAGGGTTGGCCGGCGACGTCCCGGACAAGATGCGCATTCCAAATTTTTTCGTAGAGTGTTTGTGGTGTCATCGTAGTGAAGTCGTATTGTAACAATCTCAAGAGGATTGCGCCAATCACGGCGAGCCACTCGGAAGGGCAGCGAGCGCGCGACCGGGTTGACTGATGCGGTAGACTGCGCCCACGAATGTTCAGGAGGCGGTACGTGAAAGCGCGAATTCTTTACCGAGTCTCTTCGGTTTTTCTGGTGCTATTTGCCGCCGGTCATACGTTTGGGTTTCGCCAGAATAATCCGGAATGGGGAGCGGACGCGGTTATTGGATTAATGCGCTCCGTCCACTTTGACGCGCAAGGGTTTACCCGGACTTACTGGGACTTCTTCAGCGCGTTTGGGCTTTTTTTCTCCGTGTTTCTTTTGTTCGCGGCGGTATTAGCGTGGCTGCTAGGCGGACTTCCGGCAGAGACTTTGGCACGGGTGCGAAGCATTGCATGGGCGCTCGCCATTTGCTTTGTAGCAGTCACAGCGTTGAACTGGAGATACGCCTTCACCACCCCCCTGGTTTTCTCAGCCCTGATTACGGTGTGTCTGATTGCGGCGGCGTGGCTCTCGCCGAAGATGGCCTGAACCTTGATTCGGAAAGCGACAGGCCGGATCTTAGGCGGGTCGCCGTCCAGTCGGAAGTAACGAAAGCCGAGAGGCGGGACCTGTCCGAAGGAGCAGTAGGCGGACACAGCACGGCTTACGTTTCACTCGGGGCGTCGCATTCCTCGGCCGGTGATATACTGACAACTGGCTGGGGAAAGACTGCATCTGTGGTTCTTTTGAGGGAGTGAGTACATGGGTATCCAGTTTCGCGAGCTGGCGGAATGGGTCCGCCGGCGGACATTTTTCGCCAGCGTTCTAATCGTCATCACCCTGGCGATCGGAATCTTAATTGGCACTTTAATATCAGGCCGGGCGATGGCCACGCGGGGACAGTCTGCCACGGGCGTGTCGTTGCTCGCGATTCCTGATCCGGTGCAGCTCAGCGGAACGTTCTCAGCGATCTCCGGAAAGCTTGTGCCCGCCGTCGTAAATATCTCAACAACACAGGTGCTCGCTCGACCGAAGAAACACTCGCGCAGGGATGGCGATGACGTTCAGGATTTCTTCAATCATTTTTTTGATGGGCCAGACGAAGGAGATAGCGCGGAACGCAGCCTGGGTTCGGGCGTGATCGTTGATGGAAAAGGCTACATCATGACGAACAACCACGTCATCGATCAGGCTACGAAGATCGAAGTTACGCTGGACAAGGACTCGAGGCACTACACCGCGAAAGTGATCGGCACGGACCAACTGACCGATCTCGCCGTCATCAAGATCGAGCCAGATCGCGCCCTGCCAATCGCGCGGCTCGGGAATTCAGATGGCGTGCAGGTGGGCGATTGGGTGCTGGCATTCGGCAGCCCGTTCGGCTTGCAGGCTACGGTTACCGCCGGCATCGTCAGCGCGAAAGATCGGGCGAATCCTGGCTTCCAATTTCAGAAATTCATCCAGACCGACGCTGCGATTAATCCCGGAAATTCCGGCGGACCGCTCGTCAACATGGCCGGGGAAGTGATCGGGATTAATACGGCCATCTATACGGGTGGCCACGGATTTGAAGGTGTGGGGTTCGCGCTTCCGGCGAATACTGTTATCAACGTTTACAACCAGTTGGTCACTTCCGGGAAAGTCACGCGCGGATCCATCGGCATCAGTTTCAGCGAAGATCACAGCGCGAACCCGGTCTTGCTCAGGGAACTCGGTGCTACGAGCGGCATTGTGGTCGAGGGCGTGGAGCCCGGCAGCCCGGCGCAAAAATCGGGCATTGCGCCTGGCGATTTGATCACGCTGGTGAATGGACACGCTGTGCGCGTAGGGTCTGACCTGGTTGATCCGATTGCAGAGACTCCCATCGGTCAATCGGTTCAATTGCGATACTTGCGCGATAAGCAGATGCATGATGTTTCGGTGGTTGTGGCGGATCGCGCGAAGCTATTTCCTCAAGTCGGCGAAGCGGGCGATCAGAATCCAGCAGGAGCCGAGCCGGCAAAGTTTGGTCTATACGTCGAGGATTTGACGGCTGATCTCGCGCATAAACTCGGCGAGGATCGGAAGTCCGGCGCGATCGTGATGGAAGTGGAGCCGGCGAGTTTCGGCGAGGATATCGAATTCCAGCGCGGCGACATCGTTCTTGAAGTCAATCACGTTGCCGTTAACGGCGCGGCTGACTATCGCCGCGAAGTCGCGAAACTGAAGCCGGGGCAAGACGTTCTGTTCAAAGTTTCACGCCGCGATGCCAACGATCGTTCGCTCATCGTGTTTCTAGCGGGCGCGGTTCCAACCGAATGAGCTACATATCGATAGTGAACAAGATTGAACGCGTGTGTCTGCGGTTCGCGCTCGCTGCGACCGTATTGACGATCGCATGCGTCTTGGCAGTTGCAGCGCGTCCATTGAGCGGAGCCGCGGCGAACAAAAGTTCCGCAGCGCCGCAATCCTCGCACCCCGCGACACAATCGTCGAAAAAGAAGGCGAAGCGCCGGCCGCACCACGACATTGGGCAGAAAGTTCCTTCCACCGATCGCATTCAGGAAATTCAGAGCGCGCTCTCGCGCGAGGGCTATTACAAGGGCGATCCTTCGGGCAAATGGGACTCGGATACACAGGATGCGATGCGCCGGTTTCAGGAAGAGCATGATCTTACTGGAAGTGGAAAGCTTGATGCGCAGAGCCTTCAGAAGCTGGGCCTCGGTTCGGATATCGCCGGCGTGAGCGCGCCGCGTCCACCGCAGCCACCATCGCAGCAATCCAAGCCGGCGAGTGCGCCGGCGACGGGTTCTGCGGCGAACGTACCTGCCACTTCTTCTGCCACCGCAAGGCCGTAAATCAACCCAACGGAATTTCGCGCGAGGAGTATCCTGCTTCTGCCCTTTGCGTAATAGATGGCGTGTTCATTGAAGTGGGATTTCATCGTGCCTCACGGCTGCGTTGACGCGCCTTTCGTCGTCTGATAGTTTCTGAATTTCACGAACACGCTGGCGCGTCGCAGTTGACCTGCCGCGCATCCAATTCTCATAAATCGAAGAAAGCGCGCTCTGCCGGAGGAACCGCCATGGCTACGGTCGCATCACCGAAGGTCTACAAGAACTACATCAACGGGGAGTGGGTGGAGGGCAGCGGCGGCAAAGCGATTGAAGATCGCAATCCCGCGAACCGCGACGAACTTGTGGGGATGTTTCCGTCGTCTACCGAAGCCGACGTCAATTTGGCCGTGGACGCAGCGAAGGAGGCTTTCAAGTCGTGGCGCCTTGTTCCCGCGCCGAAGCGCGCGGAGATTCTTTACCGCACGGCGGAGATACTCGTCTCTCGGAAAGAGGATTACGCGCGAGATATGACCCGCGAAATGGGCAAAGTGCTGGCTGAGACGCGCGGCGACGTGCAAGAAGCGATTGATATGACTTATTTGATGGCCGGTGAAGGCCGGCGGCAGTTTGGCCAGACGACGCCCTCCGAACTGCCGAACAAATTTGCGATGGCGGTGCGATCTCCGATCGGCGTGGCTGCGCTTGTGACGCCCTGGAATTTCCCGATGGCAATTCCGTCGTGGAAGATTGCGCCAGCACTCGTCATGGGGAACACGGTTGTCCTCAAGCCTGCCGAGGACACTCCGTATTCTTCTTACAACTTCGTGCAGGTATTGGCTGAGGCGGGCCTTCCTCGCGGCGTCGTGAATATTGTGAACGGCACGGGCCCGGATGCCGGAGCGCCGCTCGTTCATCACCGAGACACGCAACTCGTAAGTTTTACCGGCTCGACCGAAGTCGGACGCATTATCAGCGAAGCGTGCGCGCCGACGTTTAAGAAGTGCCACCTGGAAATGGGCGGGAAGAACATCATTATCGTCATGGATGACGCCAATCTCGATTTGGCGCTCGACGGAGTTCTCTGGGGCGCGTTCGGGACAAGCGGGCAACGATGTACCGCCGCGAGCCGTGTGGCCGTGCAGAAAAAAGTGTACCGAGAATTTACGGCGAGGCTCGCCGAGCGGGCGAAAGCTTTGAGAGTCGGCGATGGGCTCGATCCCGAGACTGACATGGGACCCACGATCAACGAGCAGCAACTTCAGACGGTAATCAAGTACGTCGAGATCGGCAAGAACGAAGGGGCGAAGCTGACGACGGGCGGGCACAGGCTCGACAGCGGC
The DNA here is from genome assembly GCA_003152355.1 of Acidobacteriota bacterium. GTDB lineage: Bacteria > Acidobacteriota > Terriglobia > Acidiferrales > UBA7541 > Palsa-147. The sequence goes on from PMAA01000079.1 coordinate 8,598, forward strand.
GCTTATTCGCGCGGTTGGTTCCATGAGCCAACCGTGTTCGTTGATGTGGACCCGAACATGCGAATCGCGCAAGAGGAAATTTTCGGTCCGGTGGTGTCGGCGATTCCGTTCGACACATTTGAGCAGGCGCTCGAAATCGCGAACGGCGTTGTTTACGGGTTATCGTCATCGCTATACACACGCAATGTGAACAATGCTTTCCGCGCGCTGCGCGATTTGGAAACGGGCATCGTCTACATCAACGCGCCGACGATTGGCGCCGAAACGCATTTGCCTTTCGGCGGAATCAAGAACACGGGGAATGGCCATCGCGAATCAGGGCTCGCGGCTCTCGACTTCTACTCCGAGTGGAAATCGCTCTACATCGATTACTCCGACAAGCTCCAGCGCGCGCAGATTGATAACGCTGAATGAAAATGTTGTTTTGGCGCGGGAGCGGAGCTTGCCGGGGCCGGATCACGCAATCACCCCAGTCGCGTCTAACCTAATGAGGTGCATGCATGAAGCTGGCGGCTCGTTTACTGTTGGCGATAGCGCTTTGGGCGGTGATCCCATTTCAACTGGGCGCGCAGTCCGTGCCTGCCGGTGAGACGCCATTCGCGCCGCCCGAAACTTCCGCAGGCTGCGATACATTTGTCTCCGTTCCTGACGACTCGGCGAGCCACGGATTCAACCTTGCCAATCTCGATCGCAGCGTGCAGCCTTGCGATGATTTTTTTCATTTTGCCGATGGCGGCTGGATCAAAAGCAACCCCATTCCTCCGCAGTACCCCTCGTGGGGCGTTGCCTCCAAGTTAGCTGAAGACAATCTCGAAAAGCTGCATCAGATTCTCGAAACCGCGGCCAAAAACACGAACGCTCCAGCTGGATCTGTCGATCAGAAGATCGGGGACTTTTATTCGAGTTGCATGAATGAGGCGCAGATCGAGAAGGCCGGAGTGCAGCCGTTGCAGGACGAGTTCAATCGCATCGAGAAAATTGCCGGTGTTGCCGGACTACAAGCAGAGATCGCGCGACTGCACGGGTTCGGCGTTCACGCGCTTTTCGGGTTCGGGTCGGAGCTTGACGCCAAGGACAGTACCCAAACGATTGCGTTCGCGTCCCAGGGCGGCCTGGGTTTGCCGGATCGCGACTACTATTTGAAGACGGATCCGAAGTCGCAGCAGACGCGCGATGCTTACGTCCAGCACGTTCAGAAAATGTTCGAACTTCTCGGCGACGACGCTGCGAAAGCGGCCGGCGAGACGAAAACCGTGATGGAAATTGAAACGCGGCTGGCAAAGGCTTCGATGACGCGTGTGGAACAGCGCGATCCAGACAAGACCTATCACAAGATGAACTTATCGGAATTGGCCGCGATGACACCGAATTTCTCGTGGACGTCGTACTTCCAAGAGGTAGGTTTTCCAACGATCGATACGGTTGACGTCGGGCAGCCGGATTTCTTCAAGGAAGTCAATTCCGATCTCGCCGGCACACCCATGGCCCACTGGAAAGTCTATCTCCGGTGGAACCTCATCAACGCAAGCGCGGAATCGCTTTCGGCGCAGTTTGTGGAAGAGGACTTCAATTTTTACGAAAAAACCCTGACGGGCTCGGAGGAAATTCTACCCCGGTGGCAACGATGCGTTCGCTCGACAGATCACTACCTTGGCGAGGCTCTCGGCCAAATCTACGTGAAGGATTATTTCCCGCCCGAAGCGAAGGCCCGCGCTCTCGAGATGGTGCACAACCTGATGGCGGCATTGCGCGCCGACATCGCAACGCTGGACTGGATGAGCGAAGAGACGCGCAAACAGGCGCTTGTGAAACTCGATGCATACCAACTGAAAATCGGGTACCCAGACGTGTGGCGCGACTATTCGGCATATAAGGTGGACCGCGGAATCTATATTGAGGTTGTGCAGCGCGGCGAGATTTTCGCGCGCAATTACCGGCTATCAAAAATCGGGAAGCCCGTGGATCGCAAACTGTGGGGAATGACCCCGCCCACGGTCAACGCATATTACAGCCCGACGATGAATGAAATCGTCTTTCCGGCGGGCATTCTACAGCCGCCATTTTACGATCCGAATCGCGACGATGCGCTGAATTACGGCGGCGTGGGCGCAGTGATCGGGCACGAAATGACGCACGGTTTCGACGATCAGGGATCCAAATTCGACGCGCAAGGCAACCTGCACAACTGGTGGACGCCTCAGGACCTCAAGAACTTTCAAGAGCGCGGCGATTGCGTCGCGAAACAATTCGACAGCTTCGTGGTTGAGGAAGGTTTGCATGAGAACGGCAAACTCGTCGAGGGCGAGAGCATCGCGGACCTCGGCGGCCTGACGATTTCATACGCAGCGTTTGAGAAGAGTCTGGAGAGTCATGGACGCCCCGGCGCGATCGATGGCTTCACGCCCGAACAGAGGTTCTTCCTCGGATTTGCTCAAGTGTGGGCGGGAAGCATTCGCCCGGAGTACGCGCGGCTTATCGTGAACACAAACCCGCATCCGCTGCCGCAGTTCCGTGCGATTGCACCCTTGGTGAATATGCCTGAATTCGCGAAGGCATTTCATTGCCCGGAAAAGAGCGCCATGGTTCGCCCCGAATCGGAGCGCTGCAGGATATGGTGAGCTGACTTGCTGGATTTATCGCGCGCTTGCGACCAAGCTCGGCTCGTAGGGCGAAGGCGCGACAGATTCCGATTCTTGGCGCGATAGATAGTTCTTGTACCAGAGGGTCTCGCTGGCGCGCTGCCAGAAGCGCGCGCCAAGCCAGAACAATACGATCAGCTGGCTGACGAGCAGAGATTTCGTAATCGACGCGTGCCCAACGTGATGCACCCAGATGTGCATCCCAGCGGCGAAAACGAGCCAGCCCACAAAGCTGATTCGGAAATAAAGCCAGAATAAACTGCCAAAGTTGTGCCATACGACCTTGGCACCGCGACGCAGGCATTTCCGGCTGCGCGTTTCGCTTTCCGCGACAGCGATGATTTCGGCCATATCGAACCACAGCCGCACCGACATCAGCAGGAAGATGACTAACAGCACCGAACCCAGTTCGAACCAGACCCACGGGAAGGGCGATATGGACTTCTCGTCAATTACGTTGCCAATACCGCGGGTCGCCGCCGCTACGATTCCGACCGGGATCAACACCAGCAAGAGAAAAATCACCAGACGGAAAAAGCGCCAGAAATAGCTGCCGCCACTTTGAAAGAATTCTCCCGTGGTGGGATTTGAATCGCGCCAGTAGGCTTCGAGAACTCCGCCGGTCGCGAGGAGCATGAAGAAAAAGAAAATGACGGAGTAATAGACAGGAGTCGGGCCGACGGTGAGATATTCCGCAGGCGGACCTCCAAGTTCGTCCATCGCAGACACGTGAAAACCCTGAACCAACAAGGGAATTGACGCAAGGCTGTGATTCAGCACGGGCGCGACACGGCTGGTGATGGTGCGGGCCGCGAAGCTAGCGAGGACGAGATTGACGACGAACACCCACCAAAGCACGCGCTGGCGACGCCAGACCAGTCCAGCGCCGCCGACGAAGACCCCCGATTGCCCGTTCGCCATTGCCGTTTGCCTCCGCCTTTAAGTGAGCCAGGCCAGCAGTTGGCCGAGGCATTCCGTGCCGAAAACCCAAAGATCGCTCAGCTTTCGCGTTGCGTGCGTATCTTCTTTCACCGTCATGCTGTTGTTGAAGAAACTCCGGTCAAGCCAGACTTTGTGGTCAGGGTCAATTTCCGCCGAAATCACCTTTGAACCTTTATCGTAGGTGTAGCGAATCCAGCGGTCGCGTCCGTCCCAATGTTCGTTAACAGTCTCACCGTTTTCGAATTTGATCTGTATTTCCTCTGGGAAAATGAAATCTCCCTTGCGGTGAATTAATACGGTATCGCGATACATTCCCCCGGGAGGCGGGCCGGATCTCGATTTTCTCTTCTCCCACCAGTTCAGGGGATCAGCGTTTACGCCGAGCACTTCGTAATCGAGAATCTGGGTTCCATAAACAGACTGATCGAAATACCAGCGGAGATTTTGTCCGGAGACTTCCTCGATGGTTTTCAGAAAGTCTTCGCCCGTAGGATGCGTAAAACGATAGCGCATGAAATAAGTGTGAATCGCACGGCGCAGGGTGTCTTCGCCAATGACTTTTTCGAGCGTCAGAAGCATCGTCGCCGTCTTCCCGTAGGTGACGCCCCCGTAGGATGCGCTGCCCATGAATTGCCATGCGAAGCGGGAGATCGGGTCTGCGTCAGGCCGGCCGAGATAGCTCATGCGTTGCTCCTCGGGTTCGCCCATCGTCCCCCAATGGGTTTTGATTACGGAAGTATTGAACCCGTAGAGCTCATTCATGATTTTCACTTCGGTGTAGCTATTGATTCCTTCGTCGAGCCATGCGTCCTCGAATTCGTTCGTCGCAACCATGCCGTACCAATACTGGTGGCCGAACTCGTGCTCGAGGACGCCTTCCGGAAGAAGCAATCCTTTTGGCACGAACCACGAAGTGCCGGCTGTAACTAGCGTCGGATATTCCATTCCGCCCGCGTCCAAACCTCCGTGGGGAGGATCGATCACGGTGATTCGATCGTAGGGATAAGGTCCGTACCACTCGCCGAACAGATGCAACGTGCCCTTTAACGCCTGCAAATATCGCTTGGTTGTGCCCAAGTGTCCGGGTGACATTAAAATATGGATCTTTACTTCGCCGGCGCTGCCCGTCCAGGAATCTTCGACATCCGTGAAAGTAGGGCTCGCCGACCAGGAGAAATCGTGAACGTCCTCGGAGTGGTACGTCAAAGTCTTCGTCCCATCACCGTTGCTCACGGTTGAAACTAAGTCGCCTCCGGCGCCCACGACTTCATTTTGAGGGAGGGTGATTTTGACGTCGAAGGTTCCGAAATCCGCGAAGAATTCCGTGTTGGCGTGAAATTGGTGGCAGTTCCACGCGTTCTTCCACCAAACGCCCACCTTCGGAAACCATTGGCCGACCATGACGAAATCGTGGGCGTAGCCCGTCCGCTCGAGAACTTCCGGCATTTGATCCTGAAAGTCGAGATGGAACGTTACGGACGCGCCCGGTGGGACTGGCTTCGGCAGGGTGACCTGAAAAACTGTTTTGTCGTTCGTGTTTTGATCATCCGGATGAATGAATTCCATGTTGTTGGTGAGATCGCCCGCACCGTCCACGGCAAACTTGCTGACGGTGATTGAGCCGAAGTGCTTGGGATCCCAAGATGAGTCGGCGCCCGTTCCGCGCGTACCTTGGAGGCGGACTTCAGTCATGAACGTGGACTGCGGCTGGAAAGCATTCAAGTAGAGGTGGAACGGGAAAGTTTGCTGCGGCTGGCCGGTCAGGTTCTTATAAGTCAGCGATTCCGACGCGTTAATCGTGTGCTTTACGACGTCATACTTTGCGTCAATTTGATATCCGACTACGCGGACGGAGAGAGGCTGCTTTTCGCCGCCCGGCGCTGTCGCCGCCGGCGCCTGCGCAAACGCGATGCCGCCCGAGACGATTAGAGCGAACAGCAACGACGCAAATCTGATTGGAGCAAGGCGCATATGGCTCCCCCGGCGGTATACGTATGTCTTAACCTCAAGGTTTCGAGGCAAGAGCATAGGCTACGCAGCCTGCAATCGCAACCTCGAAGGGTGCAGAGAGCGGCCACGGCGCGCGTAACAGCCCGGTGGCGCGTTGGCGCGGGCTTGGTTGACGCTTCGTCATCCGCTGATTAAACTAGGTTAGACGTCGAGCGAGCGGCAATCGGCGAAGTGGCGCCGCACCCGTAAGTGTTTTCTGGCGTGT
>PMAA01000071.1 GCA_003152355.1 Acidobacteriota bacterium
TCCCCCCCTCTCCGCCATTTGAATAAATCCTCAATAAAGCCGCAGATTTTTTGAGCTGCCGCTACGTGTTGCCAGTTCCCCCGGACAGCCCGACTGATTTTTTCAATCGCTCAGTAAGATGGAGAGAACAAGATCGCAAAGGCAAAACTTCGCCAACAACTGCGATCTGCAGGATTCCCATATCAAGTTTGAATAATTTTTCTTTAACCGCTGATCTTGGCAGGAGCTTCGTATCGAACGGCTGGAGTCCCCGCCCCAGGTATGGGCTTCGGGTAACTCTTGCCTGAGTGTTCCAATGAACCCATNNTCGGGTAACTCTTGGCTGAGCGTTCCAATGAACCAGATGCATTCTTCGGTGACTATATCTACCGTTCCACTGATGAAAGCGCACAGCGTGCCTCGCTCAGAGGCTTCGAGATTCTGAGCCCGGGGAAACAGCTCGTGGCGAAATGTTTCGAGATATCACGAAGACCGCGTGCGAAGAAGGAACCCGTCAGAACGCGGTTAGTGACTCATGAGATCGACGAAGATGTTGTCGAATTTCTCTGCGTCCACTTCCATCTGCACGCGCGCCGGATGAAGTTGTGAGGGCGGAGTTAGATGGCCTTTCCACTTTTCGCGGTCGGGTCCGCCAGGTCCGCTATACGGAAGGAAGAAAACTGGACCGCTTCCCTTCTGTTTCCATACGACTGTGTCGCCATATTTCGGGCCGTGTTCGACGTCGGCGTCGAGATACATCGTCTCCCACTTCTTGATTACGGTAGGATCGACGAGTGAAGCAACGAGTAGTTCGTCCCACATCGCAGACCAAAGAGTTGTGCCCGCAGGGGCCTGGAAATCAACGTAAAGATCCTTCACGTGCTTAGCGAGAGGGCCACCCGCATCCACCACGCGCTGCATGAGTTGCTTGCTCGAGTAAACTTGGCCGCCTGCTTCCACCGGGCTCACGACAATCTCTTTCCACGGTTCGCGCATCACGATTGCTGCAGCTTCGGGATCCCACCACCAGTTCAGCTCGGATCCTCCGCGGCTGCTTCCGCCCATGATGTAAATGGCTTTCGTCAGCGCTACGATGCCGGGATCCATCCGTACGGCGAGAGCGATATTTGTGAGCGGGCCGGCGCAGTAGAGCACCACTTCACCTGGATTTGCGCGAATCGTATCAATAATGAAGTCCGCGGCACGTCCAGGCTTCACTTTGACCCTTGGATAACCGCCTGGCGGGGGCCAAATCGTCGTGGGATCGGGCGCGTCCGGATTGAACGAGCCGTGCCAGCCTGCGTTGGAGCCGTATAAGGCTTCGAGAAGATCGCGTTCACGTCTCGTATTCAGGAGCGGCAATTCCGCTCCTTTAATCACCGGAACATCGGTTCGTCCGGTCTGCTCCGTGGCCCAAAGAGCGAACACCGTCGCGGGATCCACCCACTGATCGCCGCTGATCGTCGTGATTCCCAGGAGATTGATCTTCCGCGCCCGCAGCAGCATAAGCAGCGAGAGAAAATTCGTGCCCTGCGGCCCGGCGCTGTCCTGGTCCGCGATCACTTTAATCCTCCTATCTTGTGCCGCCAATGGCAGCGATAACAGAAGCGAAACGACAGCAACTGTCGCGATTCGGAATTTCTTCATCTCACCTCGCAATGTTGGGCTTTCTCACGGATGCCATGGCTGCAGTTCTCGGCCGGACACTCTAGCCGCAATTTCCGTTTATAACAATGTTGGCATTGCCGCAGACCGCACCCGACTACTCGTATGTTTTCCATATCAATCTTCCGAAAATCACTCACTCTTTCAGCGGGGCAGAGAGACGGCTCCAAAGATGACCTACTGTTGCCAACGGCAGACTGGATTTTTGGTTCAAGATGGGCTGAAATAGTCTTGGATGATCAATACGGCAATCTCGGAACTGGCAGCACGCAACAGTGTTCTTGCACTTGAACTGACGATGCGGCCGGCCTTAGTGACTTGTCCCTTCCAAGATGTTCGTTGCCTCGTTGATTAGCGCCGTTTCGTTGTTGAGTACCGCGGAAACTCTTCCGATCTCTGAATTGGCTTCGTCCCAATGCTTCAATTCAATCGCTTCACGCACGCCGGGAATCGTTTTCGCCCCGTATCCGGAGTAGACGCCGGGCGCATAGATCATGTGCTTGTACCATCCGCGGTGCGGTAGCCCCTCTTGGGTCGTGAGGCGCCTCTCGCTCTCCATTAGCTTGCGATTCAAGTCCTCGAGAGTCGTCGAGGGGATGTTGCCAGCGGCCCAAGCCTTGCCGAGCGCGTCGTGATAATGCTGCGCGGCCGTCGTCAGCGCGTCAGCCGCATTATCAAGCGGAGCAAAATTGATGTGTGGAGGCACATCCTCGCGGGGCGGCGCAATCGTCGGACGCCGCGGATCGCTGGTCGCGCTGAACAAGCCTTCATCGAGTTCTTTATCGCGCTCGATCGCCTTCTCTCTCTCCTCATCCGCCAGTTTCTTGAGCTCCTTCAGATACAAATGGATCGTATCGGCAAAATCGGTGAATTCGAACGGCAGCAAATCAGCGTCGGCGAGACGCATCACCGCGGTGCCCACAGTCTGCGAGAGCGCTCTGCCGTAAACAAAGTCAGTATCGGAAAAATGCGTGAACCAATAGAAGTCGTCGTAAGCCGAGTGATAAATCCCTCCGCGATCTTCGCCGCCATAGCCCAGGTTGATGGATGCGATTCCAAGATGGTCCACGAAAGCGGTGTAATCGCTGCCCGAGCCAATCGCGCCCATACGAATGTCCGCGCGATCACGAATCTCCTTGCGATCCTCGCCAGCGTGGTCGCTATGTGCGAAGGAAATGTTGTGCAGGTACAACCGCTCGTGCACTGAAATATTCTTCTCCGGATCGACAATATCGCGCGCAACACCATCCATGAAATGTTCGAGAGTGTGCGAGCCCTCCTCGGAAAGATAGCCGCGGCCGTTGCCATCGGTGTTGAGGTACGCCACGGCATGCTGCTTCAACTCTGCGTCATGAGCCTCGGCCCACTCGGTCGAACCGAGCAGCCCCGCCTCTTCTCCGTCCCACGCGCAGTAAATGATGGTGCGCTTCGGCTTCCAACCCTGCTTAAGCAGCTCGCCGAATGCGCGGCCTTCTTCCATTTCCGCAACTTGGCCCGACAAAGGATCTTCGGCGCCATTCACCCACGCATCATGGTGATTGCCGCGAATCACCCACTCGTCGGGTTGCTCGGAGCCAGGAATTTTCGCGATGACGTCGTAAAGTGTCTTCGTGCCCCAATTAAATGCGACTTTCAGGTGCACCCGCGCCGCGCCCGGGCCGACGTGATAGGAAATCGGAAGTGAGCCGCGCCATTCCGTCGGGGCCATCGGACCTTCGAGTGCCGCGAGCAATGGTTGCGCGTCGCCATAGGAAATCGGAAGAGTAGGAATCTTCGTGAGTGCCGGGTTGTCCTTGATGGGAATGCGCTTTGCGTCAGCAGTTGCGCCAACTCCCGGAGTCAGCGGATCGCCCGGCTGCGCCGATGGAAAATCCATCACGCTTCCGCGCTGAACGCCGTCAGCCGGGCGCATCGGGCCTTTCGGAAATACGTTGTCTACGAAATATCCATCCTCGTGAGGATCGGAGTAAATGAGACACCCGATGGCTCCGTGCTCGGCCGCAACCTTCGGCTTGATGCCGCGCCAAGAACCGCCGTAGCGCGCGATGACGATGGCACCCTTCACGGAAATACCAAGCCGCTCAAGCTCGTCGTAGTCCGCCGGCACGCCGTAATTCACATAGACGAGCGGCGCCGTGACGTCGCCATCTATCGAATATGCGTTGTACGACGGCAACTGCTCGCTCTGCTGGCTCGACGTCGGATCTCCCGCCACCGCAGGCTCCTGCAATTTCGCCAAGAACTTCGTAGGCGCGACCATCTCCAGCACGCGCTCCTTCGGCGTCGGATACAGCACGTCGAATGTTTCGATATGCGCATCCCAGCCCCACTGCTTATATTGCGCAAGAATCCATTCGGCATTTTCTTTGTCGTAGGCAGTGCCAACATTGTGGGGACGCGCAGACAGGCGCTGCATGTAGTCGCGCTGATTCTGCGGGCTCGGAATGGCGCGGAACTTCACCTCCCACTGGCGCTCCACGGCTGAATTGTTGCGCGTGAAACCCTGGAGCGGCTCTTCATCGGCAGCAGCAGGAATCAAAAGACAGCAAACACCCAAGACCGTGAGTATGGCAAATCGTGGCATCTAGCCCCCTTGCAATGCGGCCGACCACAAATTTTCCGCTATCGCCCGTCGCAGCGGCAGGAAGGTTATCGCAGAGGGGCTTCAAAACCAAGTGTATCGCGCCGACCGAAGTCATTTGCTTTTGTGCGGCCGAATCGGGTGCTAGGATTGAAGCGAACGAAAATCGGGCGTCCCGAAGCGATTCTCTGGGAGGGTAAGTTGCTTGGCGCAGACAATCCGGAACCCAACAAGGCCGCGCGGAAAATCTGGCGTTACGGCTCGATCCTCATCCTGATAGTCGCGATCTTTTCTGGCTGGACAGTCTGGTCGCGCTGGCAGGAAAATCGCGACCTCGAGTACAAAGCAGCGCAACAAAAGGCCGCAAAGGAACATGATGCAGACGAAAAAACTATTGATACGCTCGGCGGCAATCGCTTCGAAATCATCAGCTTCTACGCCTCGCCCGGAATAATCCGCCGCGGCGATTCCGCCCAACTTTGCTACGGCGTCTCGAACACCAAGAATGTGCGACTCGATCCACCGGTCGAATCCGTATGGCCCTCCTACAACCGCTGCTTTGATATTTCGCCCGCCAAAGATACGACTTACACACTGACCGCCGACGATGGCAACGGCAATTCCAAGTCGGCTTCCTTCACGCTAAGAGTTCAATAGCCAAATAGGACATTTCTAAGCGTGCGACGCTGCACGCGGATTTCTCGTTCGAGGTTTTTCGTCTCTACGTTACTGCGCAAATACACACGTCTCCCTCGAATGGGAGGCATGGGTTTCAAAACCTATGGATAGTTTTACTGCTTGGTTGGCGCCGACGGGCTTTCGGTCAGTTGGTCATAGACCGCCCAAGAGATGAAACCGGCGGCAACGACTCCCGCGCTGATGAGAATGATCATCAGAACCTTCTTGCGGCTTCGCACGGCCTGCGTGCCATTGCCTTCTTCGCTCGGCTTATCAACGGCGTCCGCGAGAGTCAGACGATAAGATGAACCGTCCGCAATCGCGTGCGTGTCGCCGTCGTACGATACCTCGAATGGGCCGCGGAAGCTGGTAACCACAAGTTGGTTGGCACCGACAATCGAGACCCGGCCATGAGCTGGCTGGCCATCGAGCGACCGGATCACGACACCCAAAGCATTGAACTCTACCGTGTCGGAGGGACCAGAGGAGAAACCGGCCGTGCCCTTCAACAACGACGCACGGATACCCTTTCCAGCATCCTCCAAGCGCGCTTCGCTCGCGGACATCATGTAGAGCTGGGCCAATCCCGCCCTCATGCGTATCGAGCCGTTGTCGTCGGTTTTTAGAGTATCGCCAGGATATACCGTCGTGCCTACTGCGGCGACGGATCGGTCGATCCAAGTCGCCTGAGCTTGAGTAATCGTACCAAGGGGTTTGGTCGACGACGCCTGGAGTGGCGCATTAATCAGCGTTCCTATTAGTGTAGATATTAAACAGGCCCGAATTACTGCTCGCACAATACACCTCCACCGGGGCACCATTACTGTAGGGCGCTCCACACATGAAGTCAACCCCCTTTGTCGTTAGGATTACCGAAACTAATTGAGAAATCGCCCTCCGCCAAAGTGACATTTTATGGCGTACCAGATTGAAACTACAACGACCCTTTGCGATTTCGAAATCCCGTCCGGCATTTGCAAAATCCTTCAACTCAACTCAAAATGATGTGGTGTTCGTCCCCGGTCAATCCGTTCGTGTAAATCTGGCAGGGCTCCAAGTTAAAGACGTGCTTTTTCACGCCGCCGTGACCGCGGCTGTCGGCACCATCATCAAGCTAACGAGCGAGGACCCCCCGAAGTATCTCGTAAAATTACTCTTTAGGTTTCGCGGCATCAGCGAGGTTGAGGTTCCGGCCGATCGCGTCAGTCCAAACTGAAGCGTCTTGAGGCATTTAGCAGGTCCGAAACTGCGATAGAATTGTTGGAGTACGCGTAGGGAGACCCGATGATCCATCGCTACGTCTTTCACAATGATCGCCTGATGCCCGTGGAAGATGTGCGCCTCTCTCCGGGCCAAAGCGGGCTTCTCAGCGGATGGGGCCTCTTCACTACCCTGCGTGTCGCTGACGGCGTCCCTTTCGCATTCGAGCGCCATTGGCATAGGCTCGCGAAAGATGCCACGAAAACGCATTGCCCGTTCCCTTTCGAAGAAAACAAGGTTCGGGCGCAACTCAGCGGCGTATTGCTTGCGAATAAGGTAAAAGACGGCACCGCGCGGATTTACGTCATTTACAACCAACGAGGCTTTTGGACCAGCGAAGAAAGATTCCCCGATGCCGATTTGCTGATCTATTCCGCCGGCCTGCCGGCCTATCGCGAGCCGGCGCGCCTCGGCATCCGCGAGCAGGGACGCCACGCGGCTTCGCCTCTCGCCGGCGTGAAGGTCACGTCGTGGCTTCTCAACGTATGGAATCTCTACGAGGCGCAGCAGAGCGGCTACGACGAAGTTCTCTTGCTGAATGAGCGAGGCGAAGCCGCCGAATGCACGGCCGCGAACATCTTTTGCGTGCGCGACGGCCGCGTGCTGACTCCGCCGCTCGACTCCGGATGTCTTGAAGGAATTACCCGTTCGGTTCTCCTCGAAATCGGCGCTGCAGCAGGTGTGCCCGTGGAAGAGCGCATGTTGCGGCCGGAAGACTTGTATTCGGCGGATGAGCTATTCATCTCATCCACGAATCGAAGCCTGCTGGGCGTGGGCGAGCTTGCAGGCCACGTGTTTTCCGCGCCCGGCCCAATCACTCGCAAACTCGAGCAGGTCTTCAGCTCTTACATCGCAACGTACGTCGCGGCCCACTCCACAGCTACAGCCAAGTAACAATCGCTGTTAATGAACCAAAAATGCAGCCACGGCGACTACGACGCCGGCTGTACCTATCAGCAGTCCGGCGGCCCAGAAAAGCCGATTTCGAGTGAGCAGCGTTATGGAGCAAATAACCAAAGCAGCTTCGAGCAAAACCTCGCCTAAGTCGAATCGGTCCGCCTGTCGTTCCCGAAATCCTACTTCCTTCTCCGTTTTTTCCGCCTCGGCTTGAGCATCTTTCTGTTGATCGCGATAGCGGTCGACTTCCTTCTGATATTTTTCCTTGATCACGTCCGCCTGAGGCGAGTTCTGCACAGTGAAGACGCTCATCTCATCAATAAACAACTCATAGGCATGCCGCCGGATGTCTTTCGCCTGGAAGTAAGCCCATTGGTCAGTGGCCTTATTTTGCAGCAGTATTTCTTCGGTATGTGTGCGGTGCCCCATCAACGAACAGGCGGCTACAAACACGGCCAGCACCGCCATCGTAATTGTGACTGGAGCGAGACCCGACTCGTGTGCGCCGTGCTCCGCGCGCTCAGCTAGCTCATGTGGTTCTTCCGCCATACGTTGTGTCCTCGCTTGGTTTTAGGATCGCTCGGTGCGGTCTGCGTGGTGGCAGCATAGCAAAAATCCTTCCATTCACGAACCTCAAGGCGCAGATGACACCTGAGAATCGGAATTGAGCTAAGATCGATTCGGTTGATGGAAATTGAAGAAGGAGATACAAGAAATGTCCGATCTAGCCAGCAAGACTTGCGTTCCATGCAAAGGCGGAGTACCGCCGCTCGCAGGCGAAGAAATCGCTCGGCTCTCGCGTGAAGTTCCGCTGTGGAAAATCATCGACGGGCACCACATCGTGCGCACGTTTACGTTTCCCGACTTTCGACAGGCGCTCGCATTCGTGAACAAAGTAGGCGCGATCGCGGAAGAACAGGGCCATCATCCCGATATTCTTCTCGCTTGGGGGAAGGCCGATATCACCACGTGGACGCACAAGATCAACGGCCTCACCGAGAGCGACTTCATCCTCGCCGCAAAAATAGACCGGATCTGATCGCAAGTCTTATTGTTATCACGTCGAGGAAAGCGCGCTGAGCAGCTTAGCGCCGTCGGGAGAGCCAAGTCCCGTGCAAGGATCCCAGCCGGCGCCTGCCGAATAACCATTATTATTGCCGCTGGTGATGTCGTGAAACGTAGCTTCAACGGACGCCCCGTACAGCAACGGATTCAAATAGCCCACAGGCTTCCCGAGTTTTTGGTTCATCAGCGCAATCAACCCAGCCCACAACGGCGCAACGGCGCTCGTTCCACCAACCACTTCTTGCTGGCCATCAACGACGATTTCATATCCCGAATCCGGATCGGCGTCGCCCGCCACATCCGGCACTCCGCGCCCCACGAATCCATTCGGCGCGGCGGGCACCTTTGCGCTCGGCTGCCACGAAGGCAGCGCAAAGAATTCGCTAACTCCGCCTCCCGTTGCTCCGCCTCCTGACGATGAATCGTTCCAGACATCCTCTTCCGTGATCTTATTTCCGCTAGCTTCGAGCAGCGTTCCGCCACATCCAACAACCGAAGGGCTCGACGCAGGAAAATCAACGTGGTCCTGTCCATCCGAGACGCCATCCGTCGCGCCGTTGTCGCCCGATGCGACGCAAATACTGACGCCGAGCATCGCCGCATCCTGACAAGCCGAATCCATAGCGGTCATTGCTTGGCTAGTCCAAGAGCTCTCCGGGCCGCCCCAACTGATCGAGATCACAGAAGGCTTGTTCGTCGTATCGTGAATTGCTGTTGTGAGCGCGTCGAGAAAACCCTGATCCGTATTTGGCGCAAAGTAGACGGCGATCTTCGCGCCTTGAGCAATCGCCCCAGCCACTTCAATATCGAGCGCCACTTCGGCATCCGCGCTATTCGGATCGCCGACGGGCGTGTTCGCTCCGCCGTCCACAGACACCGCCACGACGCTCGGCGTCGCCAATCCCAAACCGCCGAAGAACGACGTGAGATCGCTCGCGTTATAACCTCCGCCGAGTTCGAGAATGCCGATACATTCTCCGCTGCCGTTCACTCCGGATGGAAAGTCGTAAAGGCTCGCCACCTGAACGGGCGTGAACGCAGCGGCCGCAGCTTCAGGCGCCGCTGCCTGCGCTCCCTCGCCCCGAATTCGAAAGTGCGTTTTAGCCTGCGGACGATTGTCGAGACCAAAAACGCCTTCGACAATGCTGGCGAGCTCAGCAGGAACCTGTAGCTCACCCGTCCGCCCTCGAAACGCGCCAGTCGGAAATTCGTAGCGCCCGAGATCCGCTTCGAACGCCTGCGCGAACGCAGAAACGGTTCCGGTCAGGACAATCGCGCGGCGCCCGGCGTCTTCGCTTTTCACACTAAGGCCGCTCGCCGCCGCAAATTCGCGAATGCGCGCGATATCCTCGCGTGCGGCTCCGTGCATCGCCGCGAATTCCTCACGCGTGAGATAACGCCGTTCCGCAATCGGAGTTTTTCCAAGATCCTCGATATGTGGAAACAATCTCATCGCTTTGGATCGTCGCGCCACGTACACAGTGACGTCAATAATCTCGCTCGGATCAGCCGGGCCCACTCGACGCGCACCGGGATACGCATCGCGACGGCTGTTCGGCAAATTCACTTTTTCAATTTGACTCACAATAGCCTCCGTCGTGAATGCCGGGCCGGGTCTGCGCGGCAGCGCAAGTTAATTTGAGTGTAATCCCAAAGCTTGTTCTTTGGCGTCACGCAAACAGCCAGAATTTGCCGACAAGATACCGCCGCATTGCAGAAGTACGCGAAGCGCGGCGTGTTACGATGCCAGCCACAAATTCTTGCTGTTCCCGGGGTCGAAGTGAAGTTCCTGCGAAATGAATTGCCGCCGATGCTGCGCCTCGCCGCTCCCATTGCGGCCGCCGAGCTCGGCTGGATGGGCATGGCCATCGTGGACACGATGATGGTCGGCCGGCTGCCCTATAGCGCCGACGCGATAGGAGCCGTGAGTCTCGGCGGCATCGTGTTTCTGACAATGGGGTTTTTCGGTACCGGCTTGATGCTCGGCCTCGATACGCTGGTATCTCAAGCCTATGGTGCAGGAAACATCGCCGATTGCCATCATTCGCTGGTGAACGGCTTCTATGTGAGTCTCGTCGCAGCTCCAGTCCTCCAAGGAATAGTCTGGCTGATCGGAAATTCACTTTGGAGATTCGGCGTTCAGCCTGAAATCTTGGCCTACACAATTCCTTACCTTCACGCTCTCGATTGGGCGATGTTTCCCTTGATGCTCTATTTCGTTCTTCGGCGTTACCTCCAGAGCATGAACCGGGTGACTCCGGTAATGTTCGCCCTCATTTCGGCAAATCTCATCAATTTGTTGGGCAACTGGATTCTGATTTACGGCCACTTCGGCATTCGCCCAATGGGCCCGGTGGGCTCGGGTTGGGCCACGTGCATTTCACGGATTTACCTGGCTGTCGTTCTCCTCGCCTACATCGTCTATTTCGAGCGCCGCCACAAAACCGGCTTGCGCGCCGTCGAGGCCAGCCCGGACTTAGTTCGAATCCGGAAAATCGTGCGCTTGGGACTACCGGCCGCGTCTCAGTTGACAGTCGAAGTCGGCGTCTTCGCAGTTGTGACCTCACTCATCGGCCGCCTCGGCGCTGTTCCGCTGGCGAGCCATCAGATCGCCTTGAACACGGTCAGCGTCACCTACATGGTGCCGCTCGGAATCGGTTCCGCAGCCGCCGTGAGGGTCGGCCACGCGCTCGGCCGCAAAGACGTTGAAGGCGCCAGCCACGCGGGATGGACGGCCGTGGCCCTCGGCGCAGGATTCATGGCTTGCATGGCAATCTTGCTTTGGATTTTTCCCGAACCCATCGTTCGAATTTTTACGCCCGATAAAAACGTGATCTACGCCGCGAGCAAATTATTGTTTGTGGCCGCATTCTTCCAACTGTTCGACGGAGTACAAGCAGTGACCACCGGCGCCCTCCGCGGCACAGGAGATACGCGCACCCCGTTCCTCTGCCACTTGATCGCGTACTGGCTCATCGGATTGCCGCTGGGATATTACTTGTGCTTTTATCGCGGATGGGGAGCGCCCGGCCTGTGGACTGGTTTGTGCCTCGCGCTGATCTTGATCGGCATAGCCCTGCTGATATTCTGGCAGCGGACGGTCCATAGATTTGCGCTCCTCGTGTAGCGCCGCACCGATTTTCGTGCGGCACTTCAAGGGCTACGTGCGCGAATAGCCGAAATGCAGATTCTTCAGAACATCCTCGTCGGATGTTCTTCAGAATGACAGTGCGATGCTCGGCGCCTACGAAAGATCATTATTGTTTTCAGAGACGGGAGGCCCTGCCTCCCGGTTCCGAAGAATAATTCTCGAGTCGCGCGGCAAATGTAGCCCCGCACCGACCTGCCCTGCCTGCCCTGAGTTTCGAAGGGAGCTACGAAGAGTTTTCGTGCAGCACTTCGATGGAGAACCGAAATCACCGCCATCAGCACGCCGAACACGAACCACGCTGCATCTCCCGCTTGCTAGGATACAATTTCCTCACGGTCTTCATTCGGCGCAGGCAGGCGGCATTTCGGGAGGCATGTTCTCGTGAGTGACGACGTCCACAAGCGATGCATGACCCGCGCGATCGAACTCTCGCTTGAGAATGTTCGCTCCGGGCGCGGCGGCCCGTTCGCGGCAGTCGTAGCAAGGGATGGAAAAATCATCGCCGAAGGCGCGAACTGCGTCACTTCAACGAACGATCCCACGGCCCATGCTGAAATCGTCGCCATCCGNNCGCCTCCGACGCCGCAGCGGTCGGCTTCGATGACGCAGAAATCTACGCGGAATTTAAGCTGCCGAAATCGGAACGCCAAATTCCGATGATTCCGCTGCTGCGTGAAGACGCGTTGCGCGCCTTCCGTGCCTGGGAAGATAAACCAGACAAAAAGGCCTATTGAAACCGCTGCGATGAGACATCCAATCATCGGCGAATCGGTCCCCCGGAAAGAAGGCCGCGAGAAAGTCACGGGTAAAGCCCTCTACACTGACGACGTCACCTTTCCCAATTCGCTCTACGGTGTGACCGTGCGCAGCCCCGTCGCACGCGGAAAAATCAGCGCCATCCATTTCGATCCTGCAATTCCATGGAACGAGTTTGTCGTCGTAACCGCAAAAGATA
>PMAA01000252.1 GCA_003152355.1 Acidobacteriota bacterium
ACGAAATCGCCTTCCTGCTTTTCGTACTTCTCGTAGGCGCTCGTGTCCACGTAGTCGACCTTATCGGCGGTATCAGCGCCTTCGGTCGTCTTCTGCGCCGCGATTTGCGTCCGCTCGTATTGCTGGCGGCCCGTAAGAACGGCGTCGGCGATTTTCGAAGTGAACAGCCGAATCGCGCGCAGCGCATCATCGTTTCCGGGGATTACCACGTCCACGATATCCGGATCGCAATTCGTATCCACGATCGCCACCACCGGCACTCCCATGCGGCGCGCCTCGCGCACAGCGATCTGCTCGTTGTTCGGGTCGATCACGAACATCGCGTCCGGGAGCGTCGCCATATTCTCGACGCCCGAAAAATTCTGCAAAAGATGCTTGAGCTCGCGATCGAGCCGCGCTGCTTCCTTCTTCGGAAGCTCAGCCATGCGGCCGTCTTCGGTCATGGCTTTCAGCAGCTTCAGGCGCTTGATGGATTTTTGAAGCGTCACCCAGTTCGTCAGCGTGCCGCCAAGCCAGCGATGCTGCACGTAGTACATCGAACAGCGCTTCGCTTCTTCGACGATTGCTTCCTGCGCCTGGCGCTTCGTGCCGAGGAACAAAATGGTGCGGCCCTGTGCGGTCAACTCGGCCACGTAGCGCGCGGCTTCGCGAAACATCTTCAGGGTCTTCTGCAGATCGATAATGTGAATGCCGTTTCGTTCGCCGAAGATGTATTCCTTCATCTTCGGATTCCAGCGTCGCGTCTGGTGGCCAAAATGTACACCGGCCTCCAGCAACTCCTTCATCGTAATTTCTACCGCCAATGTTCCTCCTTTATGAAAGGGGCGCTTAGAACTGCTCGCCCGCTGCGCGAGCAGCAGCGTCCTTTTGTGCCGGTATCAAGCCGGCCGTGAATTTGTCCCGCCCACGCGGAACATAAAATCAACTGCGACTTACCCACATCTCCAAATTATCAGCGGCACTTGTAGCGCCGGGCTTCAGCCCGGCAGCTTTTGACTTCTCACGAAATAAAAAAAATGCTCCCGCGTTAGTCTAAATCTCTAAATTGCGATTACGCCAAACCCAAATCAATATTTCCGCAGCACGCCGATCACCCGCCCCTGAATTCTCACATCGGAAGCCGGAACCACAATCGGCGCCATCTGCGAATTCGCCGGCTGCAAACGAACTTTCCCGCCCGGCTCGCGATAGAAGCGTTTGAGCGTGGCGTCCTGCCCTTCCACCAGCGCGACAACGATTTCGCCCGGATTCACCACTTGCGTCTGCTCGACCACGATGAAATCACCGTCGAGAATGTGATCGTCGCGCATCGATTCGCCCTTCACTTGCAGAACAAAATTGTTGTGCCCGCGCGTAAAATCCGCCAGCGAAATCGATTCCTTGTCCTCGACAGCTTCCACCGGCGCCCCTGCCGCGATCCGGCCGACAAGCGGCAGCTCATTCGAGCGCCGCGAGATCACTTGCTCGCTCACTGGCTTCGGCAATTGCGTCACTTCGATCGAGCGGCTTTGGTTGTAGCCGCGGCGCACGAATCCCTTCGTCTCCAGAGTCGAGAGATGCTTGTGCACAGTGGCGAGTGAAGTGAGCTTCATCGCGCGCGCAATCTCTTCAAAGCTCGGCGAGTAGCCATTCTTGTTAATGAAGCTAACCAGATAATCGAGCACTTCTTTCTGCCGCTTCGTCAGCGCCATGGCCACACTTCCTCTCTATTCATCCGCACAGCCAATATCATTGGCGAAGACAAAGCGAAAGTCAAGCCCAGTTTAGGTAGTTTCTGGCTCAGGCTCAATGACTTGAGGGTCACTAAGGGCGTGATTCGCGGTATTTCGGACACTGACATGCCGGCTCGGAGGTCAATCGTAGCGCCGGCATCTTGCCGGCGTTTTTTCTTCGAAGCCTAGCAACACGCGCCCATCAACAACGGAACTCCGCGTCACAACGCACGCTGATCTACGCAAAAATGGGGCGAAGCGTCTCCGCCTCGCCCCTGTTTTTGTGACGCAAAATCTCTAATTCGCAGCCGCCGGCATTTTCATCGGCTCATCAAAACTTCCGCCGTAAATGGCGGGCACTTTCGCTCCCATCGGCCGCAAATAAACCGCAAGCTGCCCGCGATGGTGAATCGAATGGTTGTTAACAAATCCCAGGTAAGCAACCGCCGGCATATTGAAAATCGCGAACGAAATGTTAGCCGCCAACTTTTCCGCTGGCAAAGCTCTCACCTTAGCCAAAGCCGCCGGAAACTCTTTGTCGTAGTACGCCACGATTTCCGCGACGCTTCCAAATTCCTTCGTGCCTTCACGGACAAATTCGCCCTTCGCGATGCCGTTCAAGAACCAAACATCGGAGGCAGCGATATGCGAAGCGAGCGCGAACGCGGTCCGCGAGTTTTCGTCCGGACGATAATGTTTGTTATCTTCGGGCACGGCCGCGAGAATTCTTCTCGTAATCGCATATTCCCTGTCGAGTCCCTGCGTAAACATTTGAGCCACAAACGCCGCTTGTTCAGGATTCATAAACTTGCTCTCCTCGTTATCTTGAATTGCTATCTGGAATCGCCTCCCGGAATTTCCGTTCGGGACCTACTGGAGTCCTGTCCTACTGGCTTGACGCGCGAGTCCTTTCCTCCNNAGTGAGGGATCTGCAGTTCGTAGGGAAAGGCTTCATTACGTTTACATCTTGTACCATACTGGCGAGCCGTTCGCACATCCTTCACCGCGATTGCGTGCCGTTTGCCTTGCATCGACGCGCTGGCGTAGAATGCACGCGCAGTGACGGAGACTTCCCCCAACATCGGCCGCACCATCTCCCAC
>PMAA01000003.1 GCA_003152355.1 Acidobacteriota bacterium
TACCGCGTTTGAAACCGCGCCCTCGTGGCCAGACTTTTGAACCAACACACAGCCACAGTACCGGGCTCTTCCCGCCCTCTCCATAATGTCCGTTAAAATGCAGATTCCTCGTCCGATCCTCGTCGGATCGTCCTCGGAATGACGTGGATAGGAGTTACGCCGGTGAAAGAGGGAGAAAAAAACCGCCGCACTTCGAAAAGGCTTTGCTACTCCCAGCGAAACACCGTTGCCGAGAGCGCCGTGCAAACGGCAAACACCACGACCAGCGCCGCTACGCCCCCACGTGCGCCGGCCACGCGTCGCCCTTCTAGATCCCTTCGAGCAGCGACACCGCATAGGTCAGCGGCACAACTCTAGCCACAGCGCTCATCGCTGGCGGCAGCAATTCGACCGGAACGAAAAGTCCCGAGAAAGCGATCATCGGGTACATGATAAACGCGCCGATCGGCTGCGCAAATCGCGCGGTCGGAACGATGCTGGCGATGAGAAAGCCGATCGTCAGGATGCTCCAGTTGCTGATCAGCAGCGCGATCGTAAACCCGAATAAGGGAGCATGAACGCCGACCGGGTAATACCGTTTGCCTGCCAGCAGCATCAAGGCCAGTGTGGCCGCGGAGTGGCGCGCAGCCGTTTAAGAAAGATCGAAGATTGACTGAACCGGAACAAGAGTTTATATCACGGACTCAGCCGGTGAATCCGTCGTACACTCTCCGCCCCCGTAGGTGGGTTAACGCTGACAGGATTTAGGAGGCGTCCATGTCGAATACATTTGGAACAGATATTTTGATTCAGGCCGAAGATCCAATGAAGGCCGCCAAATTTTACGTTAAGGAACTCGGCTTCAAGATTACGGACAAGACGTCAAATATGGTCAGTCTCCACGGGAAAAACATCAATTTGTTTATTGAACGAGGTCCTACTCTCGGCCCCGTTTTGGAAGTGACTGTCAAAAATGTCCAGAAAGCTAAAGCGAACCTGATGAAAAAACGCTGCAAGATAATAAAGGACGAACCTGATTTTCCGAGGTGTTACATCAAAGATCCCTACGGCCTGATTTATAACCTAAGCGAATGACGGGGCACTCGATTACTCTGCCGCCGTCCCGTCGCGACCCGCGAAAACCTCGCCTCCCAGCAGTGATTTACAAATTACGCGCGTGAATCGAGCGGCTGCCAGACGCGCTCGCAGCTATTCAAGAAGAGCACTCATGGGCTGGACGGTTGGGCAAAGGCCTT
The DNA here is from genome assembly GCA_003152355.1 of Acidobacteriota bacterium. Lineage (GTDB taxonomy): Bacteria > Acidobacteriota > Terriglobia > Acidiferrales > UBA7541 > Palsa-147. The sequence continues at coordinate 1,236 of PMAA01000003.1, forward strand.
CGCGCCATCGGGCGTAAATTCAAAACGCAGGATCCGAGCGCTCGAAGCGTCGTGCGCGGGCGCAAATTTCCATTGCCGCGCGGCTTGCAATGCGAGATTTGCAAAATAGCTGCTCGGCCCCGGCGAATCGATCGTTGCATCGGTTACTTCGCCCGAAGGATCGACAGTCACCTTGATTCCCACTCTCACCGTGCCACGAATGGTATCCATGGCTTTCTGCGGCACATCGGGCAGGACTTGTTGCACTACGACATTGCTGGCTGCCTCGTTTCCGGCCGCCTTCGGTATCTCGGCGGGTGGCGTTGGTGTAGGCACAGAAACCTGCGAAGCGGCGCCGGAACTTTGCTTCTCGTTTAGCGGTGCGGGTTTTTCTTCTGGTGGGGCTGCGCTTCCGGGTTGCTGCGGCTCCGGTGCGGGCGTGGCGGGCGCAGTCACTTCAGAACTCTGCGCAGCGCCTCGCGTCGAACGATTTAATAATTTCAGCCCTACGTAGCCGCATAACGCCAGAAGGACAATTACAGCAGGAATGAAGTACCAGCTTCGCGTCGGCGCGACGTTCCGCAGAACGGGCCGTTCTGCCCGAGGCGCTGCGACCGGAGGATTGAGACGATTGGCAATATACGTGATTGTCCAGCGAAGCTTGGCATCGCGGCGCAAGCAATGCCTCGCAATCTCGAGAAGCGGAGCCGGCAAAGTTTCCGGCACATCAGGTTCGCCTCGCCCATTTCGGTCCCAGGGCGGTACACGCTGGGTCAAAATCTCGACCAACGTAATGCCGAGGGACCACACGTCTCCAGCAGGTGAACTCATAGCTTCAGGTGGATCGTAGGCGCCCGGAACCGCCACCGCTTCACCCGCGCGGCGGAGTCCATCGGTTGATAGCTTCAAATCGTCGCCGATCGCCATAATGTTTGCGGGTTTTATCCGGCCGTGCACCACGCCTTTTGCGTAGAGGTATGCAAGCGCATCGAGCGCCGGCGTGAGCGCCCCGATCGCCTCATCCTTCGTAAGCGCCCGGTACGGAACGACATGTGACAAATCCTCTTCAGCGAACTCCATCACGGCGTAGATAAGCTTCGCGTCGCCGATCTGGCAGCGCCCCGTTTGAAATATTCGGATCAGATGGGGATGAGACAACGTTGAAGCGAATTGCCACCACTGCAGCAGGATTTCTGCGTTCGGGGAATCGTCGAAGACGAGCCTGATCGCGGCTTTGCGAGGCTCTCGATCGCCGTAATGGGCCTGAAAAACCGCGCCGCTCTCGGATCCACCCAAATACGCGGCCAGATGGAATTCTCCATTGACCGTTTGTCCTTCCCACTTCTTCCACACATCGGCCATGGCTGCCTCTGGGGGCTGGCCGTTTCATTCTCCGCCCTTCGCCCCCGGCTTTCTACCACAGATTTGCTCCAGGCATTGCATCCGCCACCCAATCTGCCCGAGCCAATATTTCTAAGATTACCCTCGAGGATCGTTCTCTCCTGATCGGCAGCGGGTTGCGTTTCGAGTTCACTTGTAGGCGGGGGAACTCCGAGGCTATGTTCAACGGGCTTTATGTTATAACCGGCAACCGCAAGCCATCGGACTTGAATGATTCATCGAAGCTCAAATTGGAGAGGAGAGAGGAGAATAATCATGAAGAAGCTTTATGCGGTTGTAACGCTCGCTGCTGTGCTGACGGGCACGACTCTGCTGCTGAAGAGGACTGGTAGAGTTGCTGCTGCGGCGGCGCCAAGCGGCATCAAGAATGTGGTTCTGGTCCACGGTGCATTCGCCGATGGCTCCGGCTGGGAAGCGGTTGCCGACATCCTCATGAAGGACGGGTACACGGTGGCCGTGGTGCAGGAGCCAGAAACCTCGTTTGCCGAAGACGTCAAGTTCACAAAGGCCCTAATCGACCAGCAGTCCGGACCCGTGGTTCTCGTCGGCCACAGCTACGGCGGGGCCGTCATCACCGAAGCCGGAAACGATTCCAAGGTCGCGGCGCTCGTCTATATTGCCGCTTTCGCGCCGGACGCTGGGGAAAGCTCGGCCACCCTCGCGAAAGCCATGCCGCCGGCCGGCACGGGGATCAAAGCTACCCCCGATGGCTACCTCTACATTGACCCCGCATCCTTCCATGCCGATTTCGCAGCGAATCTTCCGGAGGCCAAGACCGCGTTCATGGCTGTGTCGCAGGTTTTGTTCTCCACCGACTCGTTCACGTCCCCGGTTACCACTCCGGCTTGGAAGTCGAAACCCAGTTGGTTCATGGTGGCCACCGCCGACCGGTCCATCAATCCGGACCAGGAGCGCATGATGGCCAAGCGCGCCCACGCCAAGACCATCGAAGTAAATTCCTGCCATGCGGCGTACATGGCTTTTCCAAAGGAAACAGCCAAGCTAATCGAAGACGCTGCCACCTCCGGGCCCGTCCATCAATAGCGTGCCAGTCTTGATTGCGGGCTTCGTTAACCAAACGCGTAGCCGCGATGCTGAAACCAACTCGCCCGAGAGCAGGGCCTCCGCCGATCCCGGCGAAATCGGCGGAGGCTCAGATGAACGTCGTCGTCTCAGGGGAACAATGACGGATCGCATCACGATAGAAGGCCGGGACGGCGCGTTTGACACTTCAGCGGTTTAGATAACTGTTCAGCGCGCTGTTTCATTCAGCTCAGCGAGCCGTTCTTTCTCGATGACGGTTGTATCGATGCCTTGAAAGTCCCCGCCCGAAGGGTGGAGTTACTCACTAACGGAGAGCGCCCTCTTTCCATTTCAGGCTGAACCAAAACAGCTAGGAGGCGCCATTCAAGGCCGTCCACGCAGCCAGAGAGTCCATGTAGTCTCTCCAATGCACGATCTTTCTTTTCTCAATCGTCACAACCGAGATGAGCCTGTTGTCATAGGGCACACCGCTCGAAAGAATCTTGCCGTGTACTTCGTATTCGAGGATTACGACGCGACTATCTTGCGAGCGGTGCACAACAAGTGCGTCACTGGAGTGAAGCTTGATCGTCTTGCCGTATCCGGAGAAGCTGGCGATCAGATTGGCTCGACCTCGGATTGTCAGAGGCCAACCGGGGAAGTGATAGAGGTACTCGAAGTATGCGTCTTCGGCAATCGTATCGAAATAATGATCGCCATCGACGAGTCCGCGTAAGCCTTCCATGACGATTTCGAAGAAAGGATTCAGAGCTTCAAAAGCTTCGTACTGGCTTTTTGTCATAAGCAACTCTTCGGCGTCCGGCGTGGGCCTCCAAGGGCAGAATGTCTGGGCTTATACTTTTCGCCCAGTGTGGTGCTCGCTCTACGCCCGAATCAAACCGATTCCCAGCACGACCACACTGATCGCCAGTACGAGCGCTCCCGCATACAACGGCCAAATCCATTCACTCGGGCGATCCGGCGTGTACGCCACCGAAAGAAAGAATCCCAGCGGAATCAGAATCGCTGCCAGCGGAACACCGATTCGCACGAGCCACGCGAACCCCGGTCCCAGTGCCGCATGCTCCACAAACATCTGGCACATGAGCGAGAGAATCACCAGCACGCCCGCATGCGCATGTCCTGCGCGAAAGAAACTGGTCTGCAGCGGCGAAGGTTTCATCCCCGGCATCTGACCGCTAAACAGCCTCAGCAAGAAGTAGCCGCCGTATTGAACCGTCGGCACGGTAATCAGAAGGATGCCAGACATCAACGTCGCGTCACGGTTCATTTTTTCCTCCTGCGTTCTGGCCAGACAGAGCGAATCGCGTACGATCAAGTGACGGCTCGTTACACCAAACTATTCGCTCAGAACCGGAAGTCTACTGCCTCACGAGAATGATGTGAACCCCGCTCCATAATTACAGCGCACGACAAATCGCATAAGCCGAAATGAGTCAAATTCACTTTTCCGATTAATGCGTTTACCAGGCACTGAGACTCTTATCTGGTTGGAAGTCCTGTTGGCATTTCTGTTGGAGCGCGCCAATTCGGCGCGTCGAGAGGCAAGGATATAGCTCCCCCATTTTTCTCTAGATCGTAGTTCTGACCGCCAGAACCCAAACAGAACCATCGAGCCAACGAAGTAGTGCCAGACGTGATAGAGTCGCGGCGATGCGCAGAGGTTGCGGCGTGGACAGGGAGTGCCGATGGGCGAAGAGTCGCGAGATCCGAAGGGAATCAACACGGCTTCCACAGGTCCTGTTAAGAAGGGCGGATTCCCCCAACTCCGCTTGCATCACATATTGACGCTTGGGGTGCTCTTTATCGTTCTCGTCTTCAACATCGGAGAAATTCTGAGAACGCCAAAAGTCGCGGAAGTCTCCACTAACCAGTCGCTGTTTGCGATATCAAAGGAAATTTCCGACCGATACAATTGGTGCGATTACAAATATCTATTCTTTTGTAATCCGAAACCCGCTGAAGTGCGGCCAAGCTGCGAGAACCTCAGCGGTCTCGCGAGAGACGTTTGTGTAGCGCAAGCGCAGGACGCACACGTGGACGTACCGAGAAGGTGCGAGAACCTCAGTGCTCTCGAGGAAGTCTTTTGCATTTGGACCGACAACGGCCGAGCGGAGATCAGTGCATCACGTCACCCGTATTGGGCGTCCATCCCCTTCATTGGCATAATTTATCCCGCCGTTGAGATACTGCCTCACCTTCCCGACGCGGTGATCTACATGTTGGGACAGCGGTGGAAGCTAGGTCCCGTGGAATTCTCCCTGGGCCTGCTCTTTGTTTTCGCGTACGTTACGCTGATGGTTGTAGCGTTTCGACTAGATAACCGAATGGCTCTGCTGATATTCGCCTCAGCAGTCGTATTTGGACCTTACTTGCTGCTTGGCGTATTCTGGCTTTTTCAACGCGCACTTGGAGGCGCGTCCGCGGCGGCTAACTACGTTGCCGGAGGGCTTGTCGCGACCCTGGGGTTGCCTACGTGTTTGGCGATCTGCATAAAGCACGATGTCGGAAAGGTTGCCGAAGTAATTAGAGAGATCCGCAGAGGCGGTGAGTAATAAGCGATTACCGAAAACGAACCCACTACCTACTGTCTGCTAACCAGCTAATTCTGGATTGCCGGCCATCCGCGCCCGGAACCTCAGAGCGTCTTTAGGTCCTAGGAAATTACTGGACGCATTTCGTCGCGTTGAACTAAATCAAGAAATTTACTTTCAGCGAGAGAACAGAAGAAGCCGCATTACGGCCCTTGAGATGAAGTTTCCGATAAATGCGTTTATCAGGACTTGAGTCCGAAGGAAGCGTCTCTGTTAAACCATGCACCCAGCTGCGATACGCGGCGCATGGGGAAGCATAAATTAGCATGGGTGTCAGGATTCGGAGATCACGAAGCTGAAATCGGGAACTCCAAATCCGCACTTGACATCGACGGATAATTCACTACCATATGGTTGTGAATAACTTGGATACAACATTTGCGGCCCTGTCTGATCCAACCCGCCGGGCGATGATCGAACGACTCTCCCATGGGCCTGCCTCGGTGCATGGATTGACGGAACTGTTCGCACTCTCGCAGCAGATGATTTCAAAACACATTGCCTACCTGGTGCGGGCGCGGATTGTGATCAAGACCAAGCGTGGAAGAGAGAGCGTGTGCACGCTTAGGCCAGAGGCGATAAACACAGTCAGCGACTGGGCGATCAACTATCGCCGATTCTGGGAAGAGCGTTTCTACAAGTTGGCTGTGGTTGTGAATCAAATGAAAAAAGCGGAGGCCAGAAATGACAAAAAACACGGTTAACGAGAAAGAGCGGTTGGTTATCACCAGAATTTTCGATGCTCCACGCGCATTGGTTTGGGAGGCGTGGACGAACCCGAAATATGTGATGCAGTGGTGGGGGCCGAAGGGTTTTACTGCTCCTTTTTGCAAGATTGATTTTCGCGTAGGAGGAAAATTTCTCTGCTGCATGAAATCGCCGGATGGGCAGGAGGGCTGGAATGGTGGGGAATACCACGAAATTGTTCCGCACGAGAAGATCGTTTACTCCCTGTACTTTGCCGACTCGCAGGGAAACAAGGTTGATCCTGCGCAGCTTGGAATTGAACATGAGGCGATAGAGGATGCGCGCGACGTGGTTATCTTTGAGGATTTTGGAAACGGCCAGACGAAACTCACCATGATTGGAAATGAAACCATGGAAGAGGCGAAAAACAGCGGGCAAGTCGAGGGCTGGAATGAGATCCTCGATAAAGTTGCCGCAGTGGTGGCGGGGCTAGCGCAGGCGAAATAAGAAGTTGAAGTTTTGATGAACGTCGTGCGCGAGATACAGCTAAGGCTGGCGGCGGAGGCTTAGTAAGAAAGGGGCCTCTCGCCACCTGGCCGAATATCCTCATTTCCGGCTAAGTGACCCGTGGTTCAACTATTGCCTTCCGGCAATGCACTCAGCGCCAATGTTCACCGAACTCAACATTAGTCCTGTGAAACGCGCTAGTGTTTAGCTATTTAGTTCCATTTGCTTGAGAAGTCGCCTATTTCTTGGGCCTTGATTCCGGCGGCACCAGGCCGTTGATCCGGTAGTAGACCACCAACTGGCCATAGTGTTCGTTCGAGTGCTGGATCAGGCCGTAAGCTAAATCGTACAGCCGGTCCAGGTGCGGCCCGCCATCATCGACCGTTTCCATCAGGCCTTTGTCGCCCTTGGCCTTGATCTCCGCAGCGCCGTCTTCCACGCACTTCGTCACAAAGGCCACAAGCTCCGCCCGGGTCTTCACGCCGACGTCCTTGGGGTCGTCGGCGTAGCTTGACGGCCGCGGTTTCTTTCCCGCGGCGGTATCCGTGAAGAAGTACATGGACGCCGAAGCATGCACCAGGTTCGCGATAAACGTCCGAGATTCCGCCTGCGGCTTGTACGAAAACTTGTCCTCCGGAAAATCCTGCGCCATGGCAATCAATTTCCGTCCGATGTCATTCCACGCCTCCAGCACGCCTTCCGACTGGCTGGGAGCCGGCCCCGGGGCTTGCTTCGGGGCTTCCTGGGCCCGCGGGGTAGCGAATGCAAAACCCACAGCCAACCATACCAACGCAAATCTGGAAAAACGTTTCATCTCTTTTCTCCTTTGAGCGTTGAGGCGAACGGCTCCTATCCCCGGTCAGATTTATCGCCTCTCCGGATGTTTCACTGAGGTGGGAAAAAGGCATGCCAAACGGCCCTTGGCCGACTGCGCCCAGCGACCCGTGTTTACCGGTCTCAATATTAGTACCGCGAAACGCGCTAGTGTTAACCATTCAATTCCACTTGCCTGATAAGTCGGGTTACCGGACATGTGAAGTGGCAGTTTACATTTCCGATTACCGCGTTATACGTCCAAGTGGCGCTGTCCGTCGCCCTCTTAACTTCCCACAACCCCGTTTCTGACCGACTTCCGGGTTGCCGACCACACCGGTCCGCTCGACCACGGAATCATTCATCGAGCGCGCGAGGCGAATCTGATTGAAATTGCGGTGCGCGATTTGCGCGAGTTCGCGCACGACAGGCACTCTGGACCAAATGTAGGGGATGAACACAACGAGACGATTCGTGACACCTTGGAATGGTGTTAAGGTATATCGCCAAGCGGCTTGAGGCGGAGCAGGATGGGCCATCCGATTGGTATGACAAGAATCTTGCGGCTCAGGGGAAACCAATGCAGCGAAAGATTCTCAGGACGATCGCATTAGCAAGCTTTGCGCTGGTTGCCGGGCTCGGCGCGGCGGGGCAAGCGCAAGCACAGGACGTCAAAGCGCCATATCCGAACATGGCGCCGCTTGATCAATACCTGATGGAGCGAAATGCCGAGATAGCTCTGGCGCGGAGCGCTGCCCCGGAATCCATCTCGCGGGATGCCGAGGTCAAGGTCCTCGGACGGCATGGCTACGAAACGGCCGTCACGGGCAAGAATGGTTTCGTGTGCGTCGTGGAGCGATCGTGGATGTCTCCGTTTGACTTTCCGCAGTTCTGGAACCCCAAGATGCGAGGTCCGATTTGTTTCAATCCGCCCGCTGTGCGATCCATTCTGCCACACACTTACAAGAGGACGGAGTTGGTGTTAGCCGGACTTTCCAAATCTCAGATTATCGATGGCATTAAGGCATTCGATGTGAAAGAGCTGCCCGCCCTGGAACCTGGCGCAATGTGCTACATGATGTCGAAACAGGGATACCTAAACGACTCCGCCGGGCATTGGGTTCCTCATCTGATGTTTTACGTCCCGCTTACAGATCCGATATCCTGGGGAGCGGATCTGCCGGGCTCTCCAGTTATGTTGAATCCACAATTTCAAGGTACTGCCGCGCCGATAACCGAGTACATGATCCCGGTGTCCAACTGGTCAGACGGAACAGCTGCAGGTGAGGATGCGCACTGACGCGGGCCGCGCTCCTGTTTCTGGATTTCTTCCGAGTTACGGGCTAACCGGAAGTTATCGCGACTCAGACGGCTGGTTGTGGGAAGTCGCGACCGCTCAATCCACTTGCCTGGTTAGTCGCGCAACCGGACATCTACCGCATCAGGACTTCACATGTCCGGTTTGCGCGTTAATCAATCAGGAGTTGACTCGCGCTTCCTGCTGGTAGTAATCCATTGGCGGCCCAACTGAATTAACATGCACTCGGACTTGCTGTTCTCGCTGGTTCTTTGTGGCAAGAGGACAAAGGTAAGGAGAAATATTATGAAGTGCAAAATGACGGGAGCGGCCGGATTGGCCGGGGCGTTTGTCGCCGGCATGGTGGTGGCGACAGCGTTGGGTGGTGGGATGGCCGGGGCCGGGGCGGCGGCGCAGGGGCAGCAAGTTACCGTGCAAAGGGTCATCAGCCCGACTGTGACGGACGAGGACATTGCTTTGCTGCGGCAAGATCTACGCGCAAGGAAAATGCAGGTGATTGGGCAGAATATGTCGCTATCGGAGGCGGAGGGGCAGAAGTTCTGGCCGATCTACAACCATTACGTGAAGGACTTACAAGAAGTGAACAATCGGAAGTATGCGCTGTTGAAGCAGTACGCGGAGATGTGGGCAACAATGACAGACCAAGATGCACTCATTTATGTGCGGAACTGGCTGGAGGCGGACGGGCAGGCGCAGGCGCTGCGCTTGAAGTATGTGCCGGTGGT
>PMAA01000149.1 GCA_003152355.1 Acidobacteriota bacterium
AAATCTGCGATCGCACAAGCGGCGCACGTCTTTGGCCCGGCGAGCGCCGTCTGCTCGGTGCAGAACGGCGTTGGCAACGAAGACATCATCGCCGAGCACGTCAAAATCGTCATTCGCGGCACGACTTTTCCTGCCGGTCACATGGTCGAGCCCGGACATGTGGGATTCGACATCAAAGGCGACACTTGGATCGGCCCATTCGAGCCGACGAATACTCCGATGGCTCGCGTGACGGAGCTCGCAGGAATGCTCACCAAATCCGGCCTCAACACGATTGCGCTGGAGGATGCTCGCGGCGCGCAATGGACGAAGCTAATCTTCAATGCGTCGACAAATCCGGTCGGCGCGCTCACGCTCCTGCATCACGGCGCGGCCACGCGCCTTCCCGCCACCGGCCAACTGTTCGATGACTTGATTGCCGAGGGCGAAGCCGTCGCCAAGGCGCTGGGCATCACTCTTCATGGCGATCCGCGCGCGCTCGTTCAAAAAGGCGCGAATGCGTCTGGCAAACACAACGCGAGCATGTTGCAAGATGTGCTTGTCCGCCGCATCACCGAAGTCGATTTCATGAATGGTGCGATTGTGAAATCCGGCGAAAAAGCCGGAGTCCCAACTCCGTTGAATAAAGCAATGTGGGCCTTGATCAAAGGCCTCGAACATTCCTGGACGAATCCTTAAAACTCATTCTCCAAGAACTCGGAGCAAAGAATCTTATGGCGGTTCCCATTCGAATAGGCGTCTTGCAGCTCAGTATGGAGCCCGTCGCGGAAACTGTGCAGATGGCGCAAGCGTGCGAGAGCGCCGGGTTTGATGCCTTCTGGCTGGCCGAGGCCTATCCGTGGTGGCGAAAGCACTCGTATGAGGCCCGCTCGTCCACCGCGATCGCCGCCATCATCGCGCGCGAGACGAAACGAATTCCCGTCGGATGGGGAATCATTTCGCCCTACACGCGAAACCCAATTCAGATCGCGATGGAGGCGCGCGTGATGCAGGATGTCGCTGGTGCCGGAAGATTCTTTCTCGGCCTCGGCGCTTCGAAGATTTTTATGAAGGAAGCGGGCGAGGGCGAAACCGGCAAGTCTGCCGGCCCAGCGACGGTGATGAAGGAAAGCATCGAGATCATTCGCGGCGTTCTAGGCGGCGAAGAATTTCACTACGAAGGAAAAGTATTTGACGCTCACGTGCCTGCGCTAAAGCCCGAGGCGCACGTCGCGCGCCAGCAGATTCCAATTTACATCGGAGCAACAGGCCCCGTCCTCCAGCGAATGAGCGGAAGCATGGCGGATGGTCTTCTGACGGCAAGCATCACCACGCCTGATTTCGTGCGTTACTCCCGAACGTTCATGGAGGAGGGCGCGCGGAAAGCCGGCCGCGATCCCGCCAATCAAGACCTCGGCGCGGTTATCGTGGGCAGCGTTGGCAAGGATCCAAAGCGGGCGCGCGATGGCGCGCGCGAAATGGCTGCCATGTATCTGGCCAACAAGGTCCAGAACATTCGCGGCTCAGCCGACATGTTGCTCGAAAAAGCCGGGCTGAGCTTCGACGAGATTCGTCCGATTGCCGACGCGATGGAGAGCGGCGGGCGGAAAGCAGCGGCCCGTGCGGTGACCGACGAAGTTTTCGAGAAGGTTCGGCCGATTGCCGGTATGCCCGAGGACTGCATTCGCCGCATCGAGGAGTATCGCGCTGCCGGCTGCTCGCATATTCTGCTCGAACTTTGGGGCGACGATCGCATCGAACAGGCAAAGCTCTTCGGCGAAGCGGTTCTTCCGCACTTCAAGCACTAAGACTGCAGCGATCAAATAGGTGGGCGGGAACCTTTCCCGGGCTGCGGCTCTTGTTTCAGTGGCCGCCAATTGAATCGCGGACAACTCCGTACGTTCCGCCCCACGCGTCGGTCATCTGGTTGCGAATTTCCCACAACTCCGGAAAGAACTTCACGCGTTGCCCTTCGTTCAGCAAGTCTACGCCGCGGCCTTTCAATGATTTCGCGTCGAGTCCAATGGTGCGGTGAATCAGCTGAATATGGCAGAACCGGAATCGCTGAAATAGTTCGTCAAATTCCGCGAGCGCCTCGGCGACCACATAAGCATCCGAGTGGGAATATTCCGAATTGTAGATTTTCTCCACAGTCAAATCGTGCTTATCGAGGTAGTGCGTCTTGAAGGAGAGCCAGAGAGGCTGGTGCATCTTCAAGAGTGTGCGAAATNNAGCCTGGCGACTCCTGACCGCTTCCGTTCCCCAGCTGCAGACGGATTTGCTGATACTCCTTCGGCGACATTGTTTCGAGCAGATCGAGTTGATTAATCATCAGCCGCATCGCGATATGCACACGCCGGAAAAGCGTCACCACGCGATTTGTGTTTTCCTGTTGAATGTAGTCGTCGATATCGAGAAGTGTGTAGCCAATCAATTTCATCCACAATTCTTCTACTTGGTGAACCACTTGGAACTGCAACTCGTCTGCGTTACACAAATCCTTGAAATCTTTCTGGCAGTGCAGAAGAGCTTTCGTGTCGATATAAATTTCGTAGTCGAGCGTCCCCTCGCCATTCATCGTTGCGTAAAAGTGCTCCCGATCCATAATTTCTCCTGACATTGCCGCAATGCCGCCGATAGACGCCGCATGCGAGCGGCGCAAATTTAATCATATAGCAAATTGTTCGCGAGAGAGAGCGGGGTGGATCGAATGCTCGCAAATGCGGCGCGCGCGCTGCTTGGATGCGTAGACGCTCGCGAACGCGCTAT
>PMAA01000074.1:0-11354 GCA_003152355.1 Acidobacteriota bacterium
TCTCCAAATACTTTCCGACTACATGTAAAGCTGCCGACGAAAGGTCCGACCAGCAAAATACCGGGGTCGGCTGGGTCGACGAGATAGAAGCCTACCCAGTTGTAGCGCGTCATCTTTTCGTGCAGGCGCTGTGCGATGCGCTCCATGACGGATTTGACCGTGGGAGCGGTCAAAGCGAAGCCCTGTAATTCACGGAGAAGATCTTCGTGGACTGGCATCATGTTTCGGCCCTCGAGTCGAGCGGCGTGGGGCTTTGGTGTCACGCAGCGCTCGGCTGTGTCAACACATTAGCATACGTGGATGGGGGAATTTTGTGGGAGGGGTCCGATCTGGGCCGCGTACGGCGAGGTGCTCTAAAATGTGCCGCACGAAAATCGGTGCGGCGCTAAAGGGTGCGCTTAAATCTGAAGGCCGAATTGATTGTGCATTTCGCGACGGCCTACGCGGGTGATGGACAGCGCGCGACTGGCGAGATCCTGGATTACCCATTTTCGTTTTAGCGCGATTTTTAGCAAAGCTGCACCGAGAGCGCCGCCGACATGAGGGCGCCGTTCACTCCAGTCCACACAGGCGAAGGCGAAGCGGCGGCGCAGCGCTCGAGTTGCGCCAACGTCAATTCCGAGGGTGGCACACGCCTTCGTTCCACGCGGCGTGAGGTCGTAAGCTTGGCCGTTTGCCGAAGCATCCGATAGCCAGCCGAGCGCGGTGAGGCGATCGTGGAATGAAACGCCCAAGGCGCCGGCGATGTGATCGTAGCAAGTGCGGGCGGCGCGCAGGCCGACTGGCGTGTTGGGAACAAATGCGACGCGAGATCCGCCGGCGAGGACGCTTAACGATTCCAGCGCGGCTGCTACGTTGGGCCCTTCCAGACTGTAGTAGCGATGTTTGCCCTGAGCGAAGGCTTTCACCAATCGCAGAGTCTTCAGACGGAGCAAGTGGGCGCTAGCGGTGGACGGACTTACCTCGGCGACGATTGCAAGTTCGGTGCTGGTGCGCGCGCGCCCGTCGAGGAGGCAGTAGAGCATTCGCGATCGAGCGGGCTCACCTATCGCAGCGGCAATTGATGAGGCTGAGGCGTCGTGTGCAGCAACATTCATACTTCGATGGTAGACGAATCGTCGAAGCCGGGCAAGCCGCATACTTACGCGCGTGGATCCCATAACCCCAATCGGGAAGATGAGCCGCCGCGAAGTGATTGCGTTGATCTTTAGCGTGGATGTGGCGCTGGCGTTGTGTGACGCGGAGATTGTGTTGGGATCCGGTGATTTCGCGGCGGTATCCAATAACTGGAGAAAAACGATGACGATCATTTGCTTCATTCGCTACCAGATCGATCCGTTCCAGAGAGAGCAGTTCAAGAAATACGCCGAGAATTGGGGACGCATTATTCCTCGATGCGGCGGACAACTTGTGGGATATTTTCTGCCTTACGAAGGAACGAATGATGTTGCGTGGGGACTGATTGGATTCGAAAGTCTCGCGGCGTATGAAAAATACAGAGCGCGCTTGCGGACAGATTCGGAAGCAAGGGAGAATTTCGCCATGGCACAGACGAACCGCCTAATTCTCCGCGAAGAGAGAAACTTCGTGGAGGTGGTTGATGGAACTTTCGGCCTTCCTTCCACACTTGCGGGGCCGGCATGAGCGGCGGCGCCGCGGTGACGCAAGCTGAAAAGGGACATGCGTTTCGCGCGCTTCATGAGCGCGAGGGCGCGTTCATTATCCCCAATCCGTGGGATCCCGGGAGCACGCGTCTACTTGCACATCTGGGATTTGAGGCGCTGGCTACGACGAGCATGGGCTACGCGTTTTCAATCGGGAAGCTGGACGCTACGCTTAGCCGGGACGAGGCGTTGGCGAACGCGTCGGCGATCGCCTCAGCTACACCGTTACCTGTGAGCGCTGATCTGGAGAATGGATACGGAGATGCGCCTGAGATTGTTGCCGAAACGATCAGGCTTGCGGGAGAGGCGGGAGTTGTTGGCGGCTCGATTGAAGATGCCAGTGGGTGGGCGGACGATCCGATTTATGAATTGGAACGCGCGGTTGAGCGAGTGCGGGCGGGCGTGGCTGCGGCGCGTGCGCTTCCGTTTCCTTTTACGCTGACTGCGCGCGCGGAGAACTACTTGCACGGACGAGTGGATCTTAGAGATACGATCAAGAGGCTGCAGGCGTATCAAGAGGCTGGTGCTGATGTTCTTTATGCGCCGGGGCTGGAAACGAAGGAGGACATCGCCGCGGTTGTTGTCTCGGTGGATCGGCCGGTGAACGTGTTGATGGGTTTGCGAGGCGTGCAATTGAGTTTGGCTGAACTTTCGGCGATTGGTGTTCGGCGAGTGAGCGTGGGAAGTTCGTTGTGCCGTGCGGCGCTGGGCGCTTTGCTTCGCGGCGCGCGTGAGATGCGGGAGCGCGGGACGTTTAATTTTGCGGCTGAGGCGGCGAGTTCGAGTGAGATTAGCGCGATTTTTGGGGAATGGCGCGGAACGATCGGGCGCTAATGGCATTGGGACGAAGTTTTTCCTCTTGCATTGAAATGCCGCACGAAAACCCTTCGAAGCTCCCTTCGAAAACTCAGGGCAGGCAGGGCAGGTCGGTGCGGCGCTACAGGGTGTTCCCGGAGGCGGGAGCCTCCGGGCTCTGATGGAATAGTCCATTGTGGCGGGGACTGGAGCGTCCGGGCTCTCAAGGAACGGGGTGGCTGCACTATAATGGCGCGGAGATTGTAGCGGGAGGAAGCGATGCAGGCAGATCGTGTGGAAGTTTCTTGGGATGCCGAGAAGTCGAAGTGGCAGGTGCGAATACAGATTGGTGAAGAGGTGATTCACCGACATTGTGATTCGCCGAAGAATGCGGATGAGGCGACGCTTCGAGCGGCTGCGGCGAAAACCGTCGCGGATGAAGGCTACGAAGTGGACCCTGCGAAAATTACCATCCGTCGTTAGCCAGAGTTCTGACGGAGACGACGCAGCATCGTCGCGGATTCCAGCGGTCGCTCGCCGGGATTATTGCGCGGGTTCAGTGATTTTTAGTGTTTCGTTCTCACGCAGGCCTTTGGTGACTACCTGCTTGCGGCCTGAGGGCCAATTTACTTCGATGCGATCTATTTTGGTGGCATCGCCGAGGCCGAAATAGAGCGGCAGGACACTCTGCGATAAATATCCGGATTTGCCATCGTTGTAGCGGGTGTAGGTCTGGCCGTTCGCGGTCAGGCGAACGGTTGCGCCGAGGCCGTTGCGATTGGATTTTGTGCCGACGAGAATGACTTTGAGCCAGCGGATTTTCTTTACCTGGGCGAGATCGCTGATGAGGACCTGAGGCTCAGAATTGAAATCGTTGGTGACGATGTCGAGATCGCCGTCGTTATCAAGATCGAAGACGACCGAGGAACGGCTTGCCTTGGGAACGCTGACCATAATTTTCCCCGTTTGTCCCGCGCAGATCTCTTTGCCCCGGTCGGCTAACATGTCGGGGTTGCTGCAGTCCATGGCAAACCAGGGCGTGTAGGGCGTCTGGCGAGGTTCAATTCCAAGAAGGAATTCGGAATCGAGGAATTTCTCGCCGCGATTATTCAAGAGCATCGAGTTAATGCCGTAGCGGAAGGGGTAATTCATACCCGCGGTGACGAAAACATCTTCCCAGCCGTCCGCGTTGATGTCGCCGACGCTCACGCCCCAGGGCCAAAGCTGTTCGACGCCCATCTTGTCAGACACTTCTTCGAATTTTCCCGCACCGAGATTGTGATACAGAGCGTTGCCAAAGATAAATGAGTCAACGGGTCCGCCGAGGACATCCGGCGACGGGTGCCTTGTGATTTTTTCCTTTTCGTGAGCGGGTGATTGCTCGTCCATCATGTCGGAATGCATGTCCGTGATGAGGAGATCCATTCGGCCGTCGTTATCGTAGTCGAAGAATTTGACGCCCATGCTGCCCCAAGGCGTTCTGGGGAAATAATCGTGCGTTTTTTCGACGAACGACTTGCCGCCCTCATTCTCGTAATAGTGGCCGGCGCCTTGCATGTTCAAGAAGTAGACGCCGGGAAAGCCATCGCCCTTTATATCGGCGAAAGTGGCATCACCGCACCAGCCGTGAGGATCGAGGCCGACTTCCGCCGTGACGTCTTTGAATTTATAGTGGCCCAAATTTTTGTAGAGCACTGGATGTTCGAAGCGTTGGGGATAGAGATGGCCAAAAAATGCGTCCTTTAGGCCGACGTATTCTCCGTCGGGTCCCTTTTCGTTGCTGGTATAAACGCCGACGTTGCACACGAGCAGGTCAGGCAAGCCATCGTTGTCGTAGTCGAAGAAAAAAGCGCCGGAGGAATGAGCTGTCAGATCAAGTCCCGCTTCGTGGGTAATGTCTTTGAAGTGGCCATGGCCGTCGTTTTGAAAAAGAATGTTGCCTTGATTGACGGTGGTCACGTAGAGATCCTGGCGGCCGCTGTTATCAACATCTCCGAAGGCCGCGCCAACGCTGACGCGATCCTTTATGCCAACACCGGCTTCGCCGGTAATATTCTTAAATTTCCCGTTGCCCAAATTTTTCCAGAGCTCGTTCCCACCGAGTTGATTGACGAAATAGATGTCGTAGAGGCCGTCGCCGGTCACGTCCGCGACAGCTATCCCCGTGCCGTGATCGTAATGGACTCGCATGTATTGGTCTTTGGCGTAGGGAACCGCGTTGTGGCGGAATGTGATTCCGCTCTGCTTCAGCTGATCGGTGAAATGAAATTGGTAAAATACTTTGAACTGGCTGGCTGAATCGAGTTGCGCTTGCTTTCGTGCGGGGAGCGTGTCCAATCCTTCGTCATATTTTGGAAAGGGCACCACGGGCAGGGTGGTGTCTTGGGCGCCGCGTGAAGCCGCGAATATTCCGGTGAATGTAATAGTGAGGAAGGCGGAGAGCAGAAACCATCGAGGGGGCATTGGTCCTCCGAGATTACTAACAAGCGGGCATGCGGAGGTGCTTCCCTGGTGGAGTCGAACCGCCCAGCATTTACGGAGTCTCGAAAGCCAGCGAGTGCCGAACGCGCCGAAAATTTACCACAAATTTGTCGAGAAAAATCGATTTTGTTGAGGGAGTCGGAGGGAAGGCTGGCAGGTCATGAAGATCCCGGAGGCGGGGGCCTCCGGGCTCTGGAGGTAAATTTTGGACGCGGTCGACGTTCTTGCTACCGCAGGATCCATTCGGTTGGTTTTTCGGCGAAATGGAAGTCGGAGCGCTGGCTTGGGGTTCCGGGCCAATCCACGTGATTCACGCGAGCTTTTCCGACGAGCTTTCCGCCATTTTGAGTTAAATGGACGTCAACGATGGCGCCTTCTTTTAGCGGCACATTGCAGACGGAGAGGAAGTCATTGGCGCTCACGTTTTCCGTCATTACGCCGAGAATGAACGGAAGGCCATTCGAGTCGGTGCCGCGGAGGGTCAGAGCGACTCTCAAATGGACACGCGCCTCAGCCGGCCGGCCGCGCTCGCGCCCTGCGACGAGTCTCGTGAGTGTTTTTTTGAGACTCTCGATATCAACCGGCTTTTGGAAAAAAGCTTTTGCGCCGAGGTTTTCGCAAAATTCCTTGTCTTGATCGTTGGATTTTCCGGAGACGATGACGATTGGTATGCCCTGAGTAAAGGTTAGGGAAGCGAGCGTCTGGCAGACTTCGAAGCCCGAGTAACCGGGCATGGATAGATCGAGAAGGATTGCGTCAGGGCGATTCTGGAGCGCCAGCGCGAGAGCGTCTTCGGGCGAGCCCGTGTCCACGATGTCGTAGGAGTCCTTGAGACGGAAGCGCATTAGTTTCCGAACTGCTTCGTCGTCGTCAATCACAAGAAGCCGCGGCAGGCCGCTGGAACTCGGTTTCGATAGTGGATCAGCTGTTTTTTGGTCTGCTTTCAGCATAGTCATGGCTCTCTTGTGTGGGCGTTTTCGAGTCTTTTGGACTTTTTAGGGCAACCGAGTCTGGTTTTCCTTCGAAAATTCCATCGAGACTTCGGATCAACTGCGCTTGGGTGAACGGCTTTCGAAGAATGGAAATCCCTGCTTCCAGAACGCCATGTTCTGCGATGGCTCCGTCGGTATAGCCGGTCATGTACAGAATTTTTGTTTCGGGCCGCGTTGCAGCGAGAGTGAGGGCGAGTTCACGGCCGCTCATGCCGGGCATTACTACGTCGGTCAAAAGAAGATCGATTTTTGAAACGACTAGATCCGCGATCCTGATGGCCTCGGCCGCGTCGGGGGCTTCCAATACTGTGTAGCCGAGTTTCTTTAGCGTGTTGCTAGTGAGTTTGCGGAGCGACGCCTCGTCTTCGGCAATCAAGATGGTGCGTGGGCCGTGGGTCTTCTCGCGCGGCGTAACCGAATCGGGCTGGTCGACCGATTGACCTTCGGCGCGGGGCAAGAAGATTTTGAACGACGCGCCGCGTCCGGGTTCGCTCTCCACCCAGATGTAGCCGCCGCTTTGCTTAATGACGCCGTAAACGGTGGCAAGTCCGAGGCCTGTGCCTTTTCCCATTTCCTTGGTAGTGAAAAACGGCTCGAAAATGTGCGATTGGACTTCGGCGTCCATGCCGGTACCTGCGTCGGTGACCGACAACATGACGTAGCGGCCCGGGACGACGTACTGACGATTCTTGCGGTCTTCTTCGCGCAACTCGACATTGCACGTTTCGATTTTCAGGAGGCCGCCGCGAGGCATGGCATCGCGCGCGTTGACGGCGAGATTCATGATGACCTGATCGATTTGGCCGCGATCGGCCTTCACCATGCCGAGATCCGCGCAGGAGGTGATTTTTATGTCGATATCTTCGCCGATGAGGCGACGGAGCATTTTCTCAACGTCCGCGACGACGGCGTTGAGATCGAGGATTTTTGGCTCGAGCACCTGTTTGCGGCTGAAGGCCAGGAGTTGTTGAGTGAGAGCGGCGGCGCGGTGGCCCGCCTTTAGAATTTCGTCGACAGCTTCGCGATAGGATTCGTTGCCGGCGGGATCCTGCTCGAGGGCCTCGGCATAGCCGATGATGACGCCGAGTAGATTATTGAAATCGTGCGCTACTCCCCCGGAAAGCCTGCCGATCGCCTCGAGCTTGTGCGAAAGAACGAGCTGCTGTTCGAGCCGCCTGCGCTCGGTGATATCGCGATTCACGATGACAAGCTTCTCCACTTTTCCTTCGGGACTGCACACGGCGCTTGCGGTGGATTCGAGCATGCGCCAGTCTCCGCTTTTGTGGCGGACGCGATATTCGACGCGATTACCAACGCCACTCGATCGCGCCTGCTCAGCGGCTTTGGACACTTTCGATTGATCGTCGGGATGAATCTGCGCGTAGGCGGACGTTTGTGAAAGCTCCTCCGCGGAATAGCCGAGGACCTTTCCGTAGGAAGGGCTGTTGTAGAGGCGTTTACCGTCGGCGGTGACGACGGCGATCATGTCGGCGGCGTTTTCGGTGATGAGGCGGAAGAGTTCTTCGCGTTCAACAAGGCGCATACGAAAACGATGAATCTGAAGCTGCTGGTAGAGAACGTAGACGACGAAGAGCAGAACCATGCCGACGAGCGCACGAGTGGCCAGGTGGATGCTCGAGGTATCAAGAAAATTGAACTGGAGAGCATATACAGAGAGCGAAAAGGAAACGATGCCGACGGTAAGGAGCAGCGTGACGAGGACGCCGGAAAAAGAGAGCCACCACTGTCGCCTTTCCGCGACGCGCAGGCCGGCTTGATGCCGCGCCCTTTTTTGCGAATTGTGCGAGTGAAGGCACCTGTGGTTGAACGCTTCTGCGAACGGAAGCATGCGCGCTTTAGCAGGCGGAGGCCGTGTTGGCGATTCCGTGCGGACGCTTGTTTCCAATTAGAGAATCGGCAGAGGCGCGAGTTACTTCAGGCGTGTGGATATGTGGTGAGTAGGCGGCAAAGTTGAGACGGCGCTTGCTGTTTCAATTTGGGACAGTTTGTAATTGGATACGAGTTCATGAGCGAAGATTCGAAATGTTTTGACAGCGACTCGTTCTGGGCTTCAATCTGGTTTTCCCTTCCGGTTGGTGTGTCCCTAGCGAAGTGAACCGCGGCGATTCTCTGTGCCACAACGCAAGAGCGCCGCATTCGAATGAGCCATGCGTTTTGCAGGGCACTCCCTCTTCAGTTCAGGCCAGTCATTAGTGCTGCGTTCATTCCCATGCGGCGAGAAAAGTTTTCAGGGCGGGCGAGCCCAATGGAGCGGGTATGGCAGAGCTTCTAGAAAAGGTTCTCACCCATGTCGAGCTTGACGACGCGCAGCGAGAACAGCTCTTGCTCGAACACTTGCCGCACGTGCAACACATTGCGCGGCGAATTCATTTTCGATTGCCGCCGCAGGTGCCTCTGGAAGACCTGGTGCATGCGGGAATCCTCGGGCTGATGGATGCGGTGCGGAAATTCGATCCGAACAAAAATGTGCGCCTGAAATACTACGCGGAATTCAGGATCCGTGGGGCGATCCTCGATAGCCTGCGGCAGGTAGATTGGAGCCCGCGCGCGCTGAGAAGAAAGGCGCGCCGGCTTGAGGAGGCGGTGGCGCGTTGTGAGGCGCGGCTGGGCCGCGATGCTGCCGACACCGAGATCGCTGTTGAACTGGATGTCAGTCTCGACGAGCTACATCATCTTTTGCGCGACCTTCATGGCCTGAATCTCGGAAGTATCCACGCTGAAGAGAATCGCGCATCTCGGACCGACGGGATGAGCGTCGTGAACGGACCGACCACTGATAACGATGATCCGTTCCATCGCACGCTGCGTTCTGAGATGACGGGCTTGCTGATGCGAGCGATGGCGGCGCTATCAATTCGAGAGAGGGAAGTGATGATGCTGTATCACTTCAGGGAGCTTTCGATGAAGGCGATTGGCATTGCTTTGGGAGTCGGCGAGTCGCGGGTGTCGCAGATTCATAGCGCGGGGTTGACTCACTTGCGGGATCATTTGCAGGAATTGATGCAGCAGAAGCCGGTGCCGGCGACCGAGACGGATTCGACGGTTTGTTAGGTATGCGAGCCCAGAGAACGGCGAGAAAAGACGGGATTCGAGCGGCAGATGGCGCGAATAGCGCGTTGCGGGCGCCGGCCACTTGATTGTGAAGCAGATCGACTTTCCCCATTCTTCCAGCATCTTATTCAAGACTGTAAAACTAGGAAGCAATTGGATGACGCGGCCGTTGTTTCGCCCGCGTTTCTTGCGCCGAAGCTGACGAAAATCGCCGGCCCTTCGAGGCTCCCTTCGAAAACTCAGGGCTGGCAGAGCAGGCCGGCGCTACAAGTGCAACGCGGCATTTGCGGCGTGGTACGCGGGGTGAAATTGACGCGGTAACAGAAGGAAACCAAAAGCGGCTGCAAACCGTCGCATTGACAGGCGCGCTATTCCCGGTTTGTCGAAGTGCGGGGATTTCTGGGGATACTGGTATTCCAACGGTGATGGTTTCGAGCGACAGATTTTTAGGCGGGTAGGCCTTCCATCCTTGGCGGGCACATCCGATAATATGGAGTTCGAGAAAGACTGACCTTAGAGCGAGCGGCGGCTCGCCCTTACGCCGCCCCTGCGCCTCTAAACAATAGCTGGAACGTGGACGAAAGCGTACGAAAGAGGACTGACTTTGCCTGAATATTTGACCAACCCAGAAAGCCCTGAGAACGACTCGCGTTCTGCCCCGGACGAGTCGCGATCTGCGTCCCACGAGCCGGGGTATGGCTCGCACGACTTGCGCTCTTCGTCGAACCAGCCGCCCGCCCGCAAGAGCCGCTGGTGGATTTGGGCGCTCGTGATCATCATCGTGATCGGCGCATACATCTATCATCAACGCGAGGAAGCGATGGCCTCGAAGGCTTCGGCCGCGCCCGCAGTTCGAGCGGTGCCGATCCAAAGCGCGACCGCTCATACGGGAGACATCGGCGTATTCATCAATGCACTGGGCACTGTGACTCCCGTCTATACGGTGACGGTGACGAGCCGCGTGCAGGGCGAAATTACGCACGTGTATTACCGCGAAGGACAGATCGTTCGCAAAGGCGATCCGCTTCTCGATATCGATCCAAGACCCTACGAAGCGGCGCTGGCTCAGGCCGAGGGACAACTGGCGCACGATCAGGCCGTGCTGAATAAAGACAAAATCGATTTGGATCGCTATCAACTCGCGTTCAACCGGAATGCGATCGCGAAACAGCTGCTCGACGATCAAGAACAGACAGTGCTGCAGGATGAAGGCACGGTAAAGAACGATCAGGGCGCGGTGGACAATGCCAAAGTGAATCTCATCTATTGCCACATCACGTCGCCGATTGACGGGCGGGTGGGTCTACGACTGGTGGATCCTGGGAATATTGTGCAGGCAAACAGCACGACGGCGCTCGTGGTGGTGACCCAGCTTCAGCCGATTACAGTGATATTCAGCGTTGCCGAAGACTACCTGCCGCAGATTCAGAAGGAATTGAAGGCGGGGCATCGTTTGGACGTGATGGCATTCGATCGCGATCAGCAGACAAAAATCGCGAGCGGCAGCCTTCTGACGCTCGACAATATTATTGATACGACTACCGGAACGGTGAAGCTGAAAGCAATTTTCCCTAATGGAGACGCCGCTTTATTTCCCAATCAATTCGTGAACGCGCGGCTCACGGTGACCACTTTGAAAAACGCGACCCTCGTCCCGACCGCGGCGATTCAACGGAATGCGCAGGGCGCGTTTGTTTACGTAATCAATTCCGATCAGACTGCTTCGATTAAAAGCATCACGGCTGGGGCGGCGGATAACGATTCGACTTCCGTGCAGGGCATAAAGCCGGGAGACGTAGTTGCGATAAACGGTTTCGACAAGCTGCAAGATGGGGCAAAGGTGGCAGTGCGAAAGGGCGGCGGGGAGGGTAGCGGGGGATCGGGCGCCGGAGGGAACGGCGCGGGCGGAGGAACACAGGGACGATGAGTCCGTCGCGCCCATTCATTCTTCGGCCGGTGGCAACGTCGCTGCTGATGGTGGCGATTCTGCTGGCCGGGTTCGTCGCGTACTTGCAGCTTCCGGTATCGGCGCTGCCCGAAGTTGATTACCCGACAATTCAGGTGGTGACTTTTTATCCCGGCGCGAGCCCGGATGTGGTGGCTTCGGCGGTGACGGCGCCGCTTGAGAGGCAGTTCGGCCAGGTTCCGGGATTGAATCAGATGACTTCGACGAGCTCCGGCGGGAGCTCGATCATAGTCCTTCAGTTTTCTCTCGATTTGAATATTGACGTCGCGGAACAGGAAGTGCAGGCGTCGATCAACGCGGCGCAAACCTATTTGCCGGCGGACATACCGACGCCGCCGATTTACAGCAAGACGAATCCTGCCGACACGCCGATTTTGACGCTGG
>PMAA01000074.1:11377-11534 GCA_003152355.1 Acidobacteriota bacterium
GCATCAGCGGCGGCCAGAAGCCCGCCGTGCGCGTGCAAGTGAACCCGACGGCGCTTTCCGCTTACGGAATCAATCTCGAAGATGTGCGTGCGGCGTTGCAACAGACGAGCCTCGACCTGGCGAAGGGGAATTTTGACGGGCCGCAGCAGGACTTCCA
>PMAA01000209.1:0-1351 GCA_003152355.1 Acidobacteriota bacterium
ATCTGATGGCCTGAATTGGGCGACGAATGTTTGTTCGTCAATTCCCCAGTTCTGCAAATATCCCCACGAAATGGCTTATACGGCTGCAGGATTGGCCGGCCTTTGGGTTTTGATGAGGTTTGTGTCGGCTATAAGGGACTAGAAGTCGCGGCGTCCTTCGGCGCCTCGCTATTTCACGCAAAAGCGAAGAGAATTCGAGCGGCGCCCTAGGCTGCGTGAAATCGATTACTCACTGAGCATGAGGCTGTTGCGCCTGGCTCGGGGCTCGCTCCATACTGCACGAGGGCTGAGCCGAAATGTTCGGCCAAACGCCTTGCCGATCAAAAGGAGGCCGCGTGATGTTTCCGGAGGTGACTGCCAACGCATTGCTTGTCTGGTTTGTGTGGGGATTCTTCATGGCGATGGGNNTGGGGATGGTGTGGCGCGAGCGGCCCTGACGCTCCGCAGAAACGGAAAAATGCTCGACTTCATCGTTAGCTTGGTCGGCGAGCCGCCAACATTCGTCGCCGGTCTGCTTGTGATCTTCCGTTGTCGGCACGGTAGGTTCAACGCTTCGGCTCGCTAAATCGCCTTCGAATACCGTCAGGTCCTCTTGCAAGCTCGCGGCAGTTGCAAGAAGCCTCGGCTTTGATCTTCACAGATCTAAGCCCGGCGTGAGTGCGCGATCTATTCGCGCTAAGTATAAATGCGAATTGACCAAGGAACAAAATCCGGTAGCTTAACCAGCAAATGCCGGGCTCCTTTTAGTCCCCAGCTCCTGGCGTTTGAGCGTGCCTAAAAGCCCAGCGGGGATCAACAACGCTGGGGTCTCTTTTTGTGCGGGGCGCATACTGTCGTCAACCGTTCCCAGTCAGCCGAAGTATGATGCTGACGACTGCATTGGTCGATGTCATGATTAGCCGTGATATCGGATCAAGACCAAGCATTGGCAGCACGAAAAGCAGACCGATCAGCATCAGTAAGCCGTAAGGCTCGGCACGGGACAGCAGGCGTGCCAAGGCGCCTGGGAGGATGCCTACCAAGATGCGCCCTCCATCGAGTGGAGGAATTGGCAAAAGGTTGAAAATCGTCAGAACGACATTGAGCAGGAGAGCGTTTTTTAGGTTTGCAGCCAACCACTGTGCGCCCGGAGCTGGAATGTAGCCAACGATATGAAAGGCGAGCGCCGCGATCGTCGCCAAAAGCAGATTCATGCCCGGACCGGCCGCCGCGACCAATATTGTATCCAGGCGCGGGCGGCGAAGTGCACGAAAATTGACCGGAACCGGCTTGGCATAGCCGAACAGAAATGGCGCTCGCAGCAGCAACAGGATAATCGGCAGCACGACGGTTCCGAACGGATCGATGTGGA
>PMAA01000209.1:1356-8212 GCA_003152355.1 Acidobacteriota bacterium
TTGCCCAAATCGATATTTCGTAAAGGATGAGATTGAAAGGCCCATTCATCCGGCCACTCCACATGCGCTCACATTATTACGGGCCAGGTGCAGGTACGACTCGCCGATCGGTGGGCGCGACCAGAAACCCGCGCATTAACTCCACAAGCCGGAATCGCGTGTGAAGCTTCGAGCGGCCGCGGGCTATTCCTGAAACCTGCCATTGAATATCCGGTTTAGCTGGAGATGTCTTTGACTATGAAGGTGGCTCTGGATCATCGTAGCCGCTGGCCCATTTAGGTCTCACGGCTAATCGGTGGCTGACCAATCGGAAGCGAGACGTGGAGGGACCGTTACCCGAGGTGAATGTCTTTTTGTCGCGTCTCGTTCTCGCCGTCGCCGCTTTTCAATCTATGGAAGATCACGGTGGACACGAGTGTAAACCCGCCAAGGACAAGAAATGCCTCGTGGAGACCGTGAATTATATCGCCGGGGTTCGATAGAGAACTCGGGGGAATGAATAACGTCGTGGTCAGTCCTGCCGCCGCGACCCCGAAGCTAATCGACATCTGCTGCATGGTGCTCGCAATGGAACTTGCATTGCTTGTCTTATCTCTAGGTATGTCAGCATATACCAACGTATTCATGCTGGTGTATTGCAGAGACATGAAAGCGCCATAGCAGAATGCTTGCAGCACGATGACCCAGAGTCGCGTGCCGGGCCCGACGGTTGCGAACAGCATAAGGAGGAGACCGAGAATGATGGTGTTCGAAATCAGCACCCCGCGGAAGCCGACCCAATCCAGAATTTTCGGCATCATAAACTTCATGCTCATCGCGGCCACGGCCTGAGGCATGATAAGCAGGCCTGATTGCACGGGTGTGAATCCGAGGCCGACCTGGTAGAGCAGCGGCAACAGAAACGGTACGCCGCCGATGCCGAGGCGGGTGAAAAAGCTGCCGCTGACGGCAGCGCTGAAAGTGCGGATACGAAATAGATCCAACTGCAGCAAGGGAAACGCAGTCTGCGTCGCGTGCAGTCCGTAGCCGCCGATGAGGGCGAACGAAATCGCCAGTAGCCCGAGGATTTCTTCCAGGCTCAACGCATGCTCGCCGAATATCTCCAGCACATAGGACAGCAACGCCACGCCGGAACCGAAGAGAATGAGCCCGACAATATCGAGCGGCTTGGTATTCTCCTCGCGATAGTCCGGCAGATGCAGATAAACCAGAATGAGTCCGGCAATTCCGACCGGAAGATTCACAAAAAATATGAACCGCCATTGCAGGTAACCGACGATAAGACCGCCGGCGATAGGCCCGAGCATCGGGCCGATGAGGCCCGGAATGGCGACGAAGCTCATGGCGCGGATGAGTTCGGATTTGTCGAACGTCCGCACCAAAGTGAGACGGCCCACCGGCACCATCATGGCGCCGCCGCAGCCCTGCAGGATGCGGCAGGCGACCATCACATGAATATTGGTCGATATGCCGCAGAGAAATGATCCCAGCGTGAAGATGCCGATCGCAGAGGCAAAGACGCGACGCGTTCCGAAGCGGTCCGCCATCCAGCCGCTGATGGGAATGAAGACGGCAAGGCTTAGCGTGTAACTTGCGAGAACCGACTTCATGCTTAGCGGAGCAACATGGAGCGCTGTCGCGATCGTGGGCACCGCGGTATTGAGAATCGTGGTGTCCAGCGACTCCATAAAAAACGCCACCGCGATTAGCCACGGCACCAGACGCTTGCTGGAAGAGGCGAGTGTGGGGTTCGAGGAGAGAGGCTTGTTCGGACTGGGCATCGAACTCCGTGACCGCGCTCACTGATTGTTACTTCTCGAAACGCCGATTATCGCCTATCCGAGGTGCGATTTGGTCAGAGCACTATGGAAAATCACGGTCAGCGACTCAACAGCAGGAGTCCCAATCGATGTCGGAACTGTCTCAAACACTGCGTTTTGCGGCTTTTTGAAGGTTGAACCGACGGCGTCCGTGAATTCAGCGAAGCTACGCATAATCTATCGGCCAGCTAAAGCGAGGATGTCTGTTCAAGAGGCGCCAAAACTCCAAAGTCATGTATCCGGCGCGCCCGGCGTGGCATGTTGGAACGCGTGCTAGCTGGCGTAGAAGGCTGCGCATAAGACAGCAAATGGTTAGACATTTAAAACAACGCTAACTGTCTTCCCGAAGGACGCGGACGTTCTGGCTTGTCGAAAACGCTTCTGCCGTCAAGGTCCTTTGAAATGGCATTTTCATGGCGGATGACCTCGGCAAAGTGGGCCGTCACATCACATTTCTTTTCGATCGCCCGAACAAAACTGTCGAGCCGCCTAAAACCGTCGATTTTTTCCGTGTCGCCTATTTTTGCGGAGTCGAGCGCTCTGCGTAGAACACCGAGCGATTCGTCGTAGGTCTTCAGCGGCACTGGAAATGGGTGGCGATCTTTGCCTCCCAACGCGAATGAGAACCGCGCAGGGTCGGAAAAGCGGCTCGGCGTACCATGCACAACCTCGGCGATGAGCGCGAGCGATTGAAGGGTGCGAGGCCCCAGTTTTTCGAGTAGGAGTAACGAAGCAAAATCGCGGAGATCGCGTTCGTATGCGACGGCAAGCACGGGGCCGAGACGCTTCAAATCCACATTTCGCTCGCGCACATCGTGGTGTGCCGGCAGGATCAGCTTCCGCGCCTCCTGGATCGTTTTTTCAGGCTGCTCGCGAACGATTTCGAGCATCGCATCCTGCGCAGGTTTGGCCTCTGCATCGACCAAATTCATCAAAGTACCTTGATGCTCGCCAACGATCCCAGTGTGCGGTTCGGACGTAAAGTCACGAATCGTTTTCGAGTGCCAGTGGTATCGCCGCGCCACCCCCAAATCGCCGTTCATTCCCTGTTGCACGACGACCCATTCGCCCTCGGTGTTTACGATAAAAGTATGGAGATAGAGCTGGAAGCCATCCGCAATCGCATTGTTGTCGATCTTCGCGGTTAGCCGGCTTGCGCGGACCAGTGTCTCGCCATCCGCACTCACACGTCCGGCGTAATCGCGCAATTCGTCGGGCGTTTTCCTGGAGTGGCGTCCTCTGCCGCCACAAACGTAGATCCCCAATTCACGCGCGCGAGGATTGAGTCCTCGTTTCAAGGCGCCAAGAACAGATGTCGTGACTCCCGATGAATGCCAGTCCATTCCCATTACAGTTCCGAGCGCTTGAAACCAGAAAGGATCGCTCAGTCTGGAGAAAAATCCCGAGGTTCCGTAATGGTGCAAAACATTTTCCGTGATTGCGGTGCCAAGCTTGGTCATGCGTTCAGCGAGCCATAGAGGCACACGTCCGCCATGAAGTGGCAGGTCCGCAAAGCCAGATCGCTTCATCAGAATTATTTTAGCATCATGCAGTACGTACCACGCGAGATGCACTCTGAGAGGACAATGGAAGTTATCGTCGAAGATGGTTACGAGAGAGAAACATCAAAGCTGAAAGGCGGAGGGCCCAGTCCGGAGCGAACTCCTCTCCGCCATTATCAGAGAAAATTACAAGGAAATACCAAACCTTGGCCGGGTCTATCGCTGGGAGCCTAAACATCCTGCGAACGACTGAAGGTGCTGCCGCAAGGGGATCCGCCTACGGAGCTTTGGCCCTGCGGGCTAGATGAAAACCTGTCGGGTTCGCGACGCGGTTATGCTGACGGATGCTTCAGGATATCCGCCAAACCATGCAAGCGTGTCGAGTCAGCCGGACTTTTCGCTGTGGCAGCGCTCTGTTCCAATGACGGCGCCATGCTCCCCAACTTCGCGAGTTTGCTCTTGCTCAAGTGCGAACTCTGCGCGCTTTGGATCGCCTTACGCAGATCTGCGATTTCTTTCGCGGGCAAAGCCTGCGAGCGCTCCAACTGATCCACGTACGCCTTGGCCACAATTAACGTCGGACGCCAGTCGAGCTTCTGCTGGTCCTGCACATTCAGCTCTGACACTTGAACCGTCTTCGCGGCGTCAATTTCGTTCTGTGTCAGGAACTTGGTGGGCGCCAGTTCGAAGACGTCCAGGCCGCGCGCGATTTCCGAACCGTAGATGTAGCCGTTGTACCAATATGCCGACCAGTCACCGCCCAGCACCAGCATGTGCGGATCAATCGGCCCGCGGTCGAAGTAGGCAATCTCAAAAGGGTGGGCTGCGTCGGTGAAGTCCATAACAGAGACGCCGCCCTGGTACCAGGCCTGAACTTCAATATCGCGGCCGGGGACTGGAATCAGCGAGCCGTTGTGCGCCACACAGTTCTCCGTGTCGCCTTGCGCGGCGGGCAGCTTGTAATAACTGGCAAAGGTCAACTTGTCGTCATTGAGCCGGAAGATCGCATCCGCGCCCCACTTGTTCGGGTCGTTCGGACGGCACCGCGCGCCCAGGCCGCCGCCCCACTCGTCGGTAAATACGACTTTGGTCCCATCATTCGAGAACGAAGCCGAGTGCCAGTAGGAGTAGTTCGGGTCGTTCACTGCATCGACACGCTTCGGATGCACCGGATCCTTGATGTCCAGCAAGATTCCATTGCCCGAGCACGCGCCCGCAGCCAGACCGATTGCCGAGTACACCGTGATGTCGTGGCACTGATTCGTATCCGCTGGCTTCGCTTCATCCTTGTCATGGCTGCCGCCGTTGCTCAGGCCATTTAGCGCGCCCGTCCGCGCATCGATAAACACGCGAGGGGTCGACACGATCTTCGCTTCCTGCGGCGCTGCGACCGGAACCTTGATCACTTCGATACGGAATAGCGCCGTGTTGGGATCTTTATCTGGCGTCTCTCTAGAGCACCCAGCCAGCTCTTCCGGTTGACGCACAAACGATGTCCCGGAGACGTAGATGTAAACGTTGTCCTTATCGTTCGGATCCACCACTAGCGTGTGCGTATGCGAGCCGCGGCAGGTCTGCACCGCTGCCACTTGCTTCGGGTTCTTGATGTCGGAAATGTCGAAGATCCTTACGCCGCGGAAGCGGTCTTTCTGGGCTACCGGCAAACGGCGTTCTTTTTCATGCCCTGCGGCCGGCGGAGGCTCCGGCGGAAACCCCTGATCACCGCAATCCAGGCGGCCATTGGGCATCTCCACCGACATGAACAGCAGGTTTTTGTATACCGACACATCGCCCTGCCCGCCCGGGCAAACCATCGAAGTTACCAACGCGGTCTGCGCCGGATTGGAAATGTCATAGATATTCACGCCGTAAAAGTTCCCGAGGAACAGGTGGTTACCCTGGAATGCAATGTCCGAGTTCGCGAAAGCCAGTTGCGCGATCACCATAAGCAGCGGTTTCGGAATCTTCGTAATATCACTGATACCGATACCGAGTTGCTGAACCGCCTTCTCCACCTTCGGATCGTCAGGCCGATCGCTCCCCAGTTGAAATGCGCCAGGCTTCTTCAGCAGTAGGAGGTGCTTCATGCCCATCGACGCTTCGCCGGCGTCATACATTCCCGGCGTGAGCTTGAAGCGTGGATCGTTCGTATCCGATCCCGTCATTCCCGGCGGCAGCGGCGGCGCCGGCTGCGGCGCAAATGGATTTTGCTGCGCCTGTGGCGGCGTCGCGGGTGCCTCCGCGGAAGGCGGGGTTGCGGGCGCAGGTGTTGGGGATGCAGGCGTCTGCGCCTGAATCCCGCTGACACTAAAACACAAAACAATCGCGGCCACGCCGGCTAGACGTAAAGCAACACGGTGCACTCGGTTCATCGTTTGTCCTTTAACGGTTTCTTTTCCAACATAGACTGCATAATTTTGATCTCGGCACGCTGCGTGTTGTCCGCATCGGTCGCGAAGTTGAAGATGTCGGCGTCCTGCCCTGCGCCGGCCGTATCGAACAAATCCTTCACCATGATCAGCGCGCCGTTGTGATGCTGAATCATACCGGTCAAAAACAGGTGGTCGAACTCCGCGCCCTTGGCGTTCCGCAGCGCCTCCATTTGCTCCGGCGTCAGCATACCGGGCATAAGAGTCATCGGCTGACCAGACATGCGCATGTCCGGCATTCCCGGCATCGCCATGGAAACTGGTTCTCCTCGAGCCGCCAGCCATCGCTGCATAAACTTTATTTCGTCGGACTGCGAGCTGCTGATTCGCGCCCCGAGCGAGCGCAGATCTTTGTTCTCCGTGTGCGAAGAAATCAGCGCCGTCATCTCCACAGCCTGCGAATGATGCATGATCATGCCCTGCATGAACTCCACATCTGCCTGCGACCGTTGGGGCAGCGTGGCCCTCGTCGATGGCGGCAGCGTCCTGCTCGGCTGACCCGGCGCCCCCGGCTGCACCACAACCGGAGCCGCGGCATCAGTCTGCTGCGCGCGCGCCGGAGAGGAAAAGAAACCCGCGGCAGCGCTCACGGACAGGAGCATGCCACACAGCATCGCAGATTCCCATGCAGAGTGGAGCTTGCGCTTACGGCGCACACGGTAAAGCTTCCACTTCGGTGCCTCGCTGGACATTTTTTGGTGCTCGCACACTTGCAAGAAACCGCGATACGTTAGACGGAGAAATGCGGCTCACGTCTTAAAATTCACTCGAATCTTTGCCGATTCCGGGCAGGCGGGCGCAGTTCAAGTAGCCACACGTGACCGCGCACTGAATATCATTTGCTGCGTCTTTCGCCGGCAACGTTCGATCGGTGTTCCTTGTGGAGTAGCTGCAATCCCGAAGTAGAACCAAGCCGGACGGAGCAGGCGTGAACTCAGCTCCCGTGTTTACTCCGGGACTTCCGTTCCAGTAAAACGCGACAGGCGGCCAAGAAACTACGCGACGATTGCGCCAAAATGGCAGGATAGAACAAAAGTACCGGCGAAAGCAACGGATGACGCCGCACATATGGCCGGTCGTTTCTGGATGGCGGAGAGGGTGGGAT
>PMAA01000028.1:0-1481 GCA_003152355.1 Acidobacteriota bacterium
TTTTCAATTTCGGTGGGCGCGTACACACAAATGCGAACTTGTGGCTCGCTAGCGGCTCCGCCCTCACCCTCTCGGACAAAGTTACCGCTGTCGGCGATATCCTCGTGGGCAACCTTGCAAACGGCTACCAAACCTATTGGTATCCCGGATCCTCGAACCAACAGACTCAGCAGACGGACACTTGCCAGGCCGGGTGGAGCGGTACGGCGCCGAGCACGTCGAACCCGTATCCCGGTCAGATCATGGTTTCTACGATTCCCTATTCGAGCTGCCTCCAGTTGGAGCAAGGAACCGTCACTGGGGCCAGCGTAACAGGGACCATCAGCACGTCAGTCAACCCCAATTGGGTCAGTCTCTCTACGGGGACTTTTAACAGCGATGTTCTTGGTGGAAAGTCGGAAAACGTCCCTTCTTTGAACCTTTCGATCGCGGCTCCTGCCGTCGGAGGTACGCCAATCGACTTGGTCGAAAGGCCGGTGCCAGGCGAGAATTCGGAATTGACGGCAGAGCGGTACTACACGCTATCGAGCGTGAACGTCCTCTTGGATGACACTTCCGCGCTGTTGACGGGTACCCCTAACGCGTGCGGGACGCCGGTGGATCTCTCCACGCTCGCGGTGGATTCTTCGGGCGAATACACGTCATATCCAGCATGGTACACGGGCGGTCCGGAAGGCAAATTGCCGCTTCCGACATCCGGCGCGGCCAGCACCAATTACAGTACGACCGACGGCTATTGGATCAAGCCGCACTGGCCGATCATCACCGGTTACATCCTCATAAACCTGCACACGTCTGCCGGAGCCTGCACCGACGTAACTCACGAAATTCTCAATCTTGGATTCATCGGGCCAAATCTAAACCCTCTATCGAACGCTCAGGTCAACGGCACGCCGAAAAGCGGGTCGACCGGCGCCGTCGCTGCCACAGTACCGGCAGGTTCGGTCTCCACGCTAGCCGGGCTCGGATCAGGTTCGCCGATTACGTCCTCGTGGCCTTGTGCCACATTTCCGAGCGCGAACGCCGTGATCCGGCTCGCGCGCTTGCGCGACAATCCTGCAAGCGTGTACTCACCATACGGCGCCGGAGGCTGCGGTTGGCCTTATCCAAGTTCACTCACTTCCGGTCCGGTCGGAACTGATTTCTGGCCCAATGTGATTTTCGACACGCGCGAAGCCGTCTCCCGCGATAATGCGCCTCCCAACGTGAACAGCGTGTTGAGCCCGAACGGCAGTCTCACTGAATCCGGAGTTATGCATTATGTCGAACTCGACGTCGCCAATCTGGACAAGTGGTTTCTCGGAAGTATCGGTTCGACGGGCAAGACCGCCAGCAACAACACAGGCTACACCGTATATTTCTCCGATCGTCGCGGGGAAGGCAACGACCCGACCCTGGGCCGCAAGTCAGGATCGTTTGGCTACAACGACATCGTGAATCCAAGCGACGCCGGTAATGGCTGCCCGAACGGTACTCTCGAT
>PMAA01000028.1:1496-10432 GCA_003152355.1 Acidobacteriota bacterium
GACACTTCGGATGGCACATGCTCGGCGCTTGGCGAAACTTGGCCCGGAGTGGAAATCACGCAGGCGGCGGAAGCGATGGAAAATCCTCCGATCTTCTTCCGTCACGCACTAAAGGTAATCCATGGCGGCACGATTACCCTCGGCACTTGTAACACAGTTCTGTGCGGCTTAAGCATCGCCGCCGAAAATCCGGTCTATCTGCAAGGAGACTACAATTCCCCGACGAATGGCGCTTATAACGCCAGCGCTGCTAGTCCTGGCACTTCGATCGATGCTGACGCGGTAACTTTGCTCTCGGACGCCTGGAACGACAGGAACTCGTTCGCGTTCCCGTACTCACCGGGTGACCGCCCAGGCGCCGGAGGAACTACGTACCGCACGGCCATCATCGCGGGTAAAGGCGTTCAGTTCCCCCAGGTATCAGGAACGCAGCAAGACTATGGCACCGACGGCGGAGTTCACAACTTCCTCCGCTACCTGGAAGGCTGGGGCGGCACTCTTTACTACGAAGGTTCGATCGTGAGCTTCTACTACAATCAGCAGGCGGTTGGAATCTACAAATGCTGCAACATCGTGTACGGCCCGCCGACGAGAAACTATCAATTCGACACAAACTTTCTGACGCCCTCGCTCTTGCCGCCAGCGACGCCGATGTTGCGAGACGTCAACAATGTCGGATTCACGCAAGTCGTCAGCCCAGCGGAGTAACGAGCAGCGGTTCCGAGTCAAACAACTCGCGGCTCCCGGACGTTCGGGAGCCGCTTTCTTTTTCCCCATCCCTTTGGTTCCGTATCTCTTTCGCCCCGCATCTATTGCGCCGCGGGCTGAACGCGCGTCGTGAAATTTGTATTCACCGCAGGAGCGGTGCACGCAACGCTCCCGCTCGCGTTGCATATTCCGCTCGATGTTTCGTAGAAGTCTTCGCTTGTCGCGAGCCCGTCGAGCGGCTCAACATATACTTTGTAATTCGCTCCCACCGGGAGCTTGTCAATCCGATACGACCCGTCGAACTGCGGCACCGGATTCGACGGATTGCAACTCCAACCGCCCATCGCTGCCGCGACGATCGCGCCGGTATCTGCATTTTCCGCGACCACCTGCGTGCCGAAAATTCCACTCACAGGCGCACCCGGCGAGGTCGCTGGGAAAATTGCCAGCGCGAATGGATTTGCAGGAACGATTTGCCCGCGAATCGTGCCGACGTAAGTCGTATCGGCGGGATCAGGATAGAGAACGCGCAGGCCCGTTCGGTCGTCGTCCGCGAGTTGCCCGTCGGGTGCGGATGCGGTCGGCCGGTTTCCGATGTACGTGCCCGGCGGTGGCGCGAATGGATACAAAATGGCGCGCCGCACCGCGGAGTCGTCGAGCCCGAAGTAATGGCCGAGTTCGTGCGTGAGCAGCGATTCAAGATCGTAAGCGCCAGGCGAAGTCGCAAGCGCGCTGGGCGTGGCGAGCGTGACCTGGCCGGAGTTGTTGAAAAGCGTATCGGAATCAAGTATCTGACCCGCAAACGCTGCCGGTGCGCCACCGCCCACGGATACGCCCGCGGCGTTCGCCGTCACCACGCGCGTGAAGCCGATCACGCCAAACGTGAATGCATCGCTCGACTGGTTGACGCAGACCGTTGACGCCATCCGACTGTGCCAATGCCCCAAAAATCAAGAATGTNNTGAATCACAGCTCCGATTTCCGAGATCTGCTGTGGCGTTCCATTCGCGGCCGTCGTGATGACCACGGGAGGGTACGGCAGAGAAGTACTCCATTGAAGTTGAAGCGGCGCCGCGCTCGAAGCACTCCAGCGATCCGAAGCCGGACAGCCTGCAGCTTCTGGAATCGTGGTTTCGACGATATAACTCTGCGCCGATCTCGCTCCCGCGAGAGCGAAGACACACACGCAGACCGCGAGACAACCAAACTGTCGCGTCATTGGACTCTCCGGGCACTCGCCGCGTCGTTTGAATCTGCGGCTACAGCCATTTCGATTCGGCGATGGAAATCTTCGAGCGGCAAATTCCGGACCGCGCCGCTTTCGAACGCAATGGATCGGGAATTCGGATCCTGATACGCGGCTGTATCCTGCGTGGCGACAAGTCCGCTCGTCGCGGGATCGCGGTGGATTCGAAACGTCCCTTGCGCCCAGCTCACGATTGAATATTCGCCCCCGCGAATCGGCGCGAGAAACATCACAACTTCTTCGCCCGCACGAAAGCGCGGCACGCCCGCAACATGCGAAGTCAGCTGCGCCGTGCGTCCGCCAAGAAGCCGAATGCGAATCACCCCAGCCACACTGCCTTTCCACGTCTCGCGCACTTCGAACGATGTAACCGTCCAGATTTCTCCGTCGCGTAATTGCACGATATTCCCAATGCATCGGACGCGAACCACCAGAGTCGAAACTGCGGCGAGCCTTTCGGATGACACGCGAACGAATGTGGTGGCGTACAAGTTTAAATTTGCGGCCGTAAAATACGCAAAAATGAGCGCGAAAACCGCGCGTATTTGCACTGAGTGACGCACTATTGCACCTCCAGAAGTCCCGTGGCGACGGCTTGATCGTTGTTGGTCGTTGAAATGAAAAGGCTACGCACGCCCGGCAGCGTTGTGCTCGAAATCGTGAGGTTGAGCTGCACGAGATTCGGAAATAGCGAGGCGAGTGACGTCACCGAGACCGAAATGTCCGGCGTCGCGGGTCCCGTAAGCTGATACAGGTACGACGGATCGAGCGCGTTGCCATGAACGCAAATGCTCGCGACCGCCGTTCCGCTCGCAGGCCG
Organism: Acidobacteriota bacterium; assembly: GCA_003152355.1. Taxonomy (GTDB): domain Bacteria; phylum Acidobacteriota; class Terriglobia; order Acidiferrales; family UBA7541; genus Palsa-147. Next base: position 4,271 of record PMAA01000028.1, read on the forward strand.
CGTGATTTCAATCGGTGACGAATCGAAATTGCATGCTCCGTCGGAAGTAATCGGCCCTGCGAAATCCACATTGATCTGCGCGGACGTAACTCCCGCTGTCGTTGGCTCAAAGACGACGATATTGTTGCCATCAACTTCGGGCTCCGACGCACTCAACGCGATCACGGCCTGCGTGAGCGTGAATGGCACGACGACGAATGGCACTGCATTGGAGAGCGGCGCCGGCTCGCTAGGATTTTGAATTTGAATTATCGAGGTGCCTGCAGCGGCAACGTCGCCCGGCTGAAGCGGCGTGCCACATTGAAGAACGGTCTGGCAAATCGTCGAACGCGCACTCCCGTTGACGAGAATCACGGACGCGGATGAGCCCGTGCCCACGACGAACCCCACGCCGTTCACNNATGTTCACCGTTAGCGTGAAGCTCGATGCCGCTCCCGCCATCACTGACGACGGCAGAATTTGCTCAATCGCTGGGCCGCTCGTGATGGAGACACTCGCCATACCGGATTTAGTAGGATCGGCCTCGCTCGTTGCGATCACTGAAATCGCATTCGGCGATGGCGCCACATTCGGCGCCGTGTACAGTCCCGCTGCATTGATCGTCCCGCATGCAGTTCCGCCGCAACCGCTGCCCGCAACGCCGCTCTGCACGGACCACGTCACGGTAGTCTCGCCGCTGCCGGTGACTTGCGCCGTGAATTGCAATTGACTGGGCGACGGCCCCGAAGGCGGCACGTAACCATAAGCCGGCGAAATCGTTACCGCGATCGGACCGCCTCCCGATGGCGTCACTGTAATCACCGCCGCGCCATTCCGCGACGAATCCGCATGGCTCGTGGCCGTGAGCGTCACTGGATTCGACGCGGGCACGGTTGCCGGAGCGAGATAGTCAACGTTCGCAGCCGTCGGCACCGCTGGCGGCGCGCACGGATTCGAGCCTGACAAGCAAACTTGCCCAATCGTGGCATTGCCGTTCGCAATCCCATTGACGCTCCACACAACAGTCGTGTCCGGCGTATTCGTCACGACTGCAGAAAAAGTCGCGCGGCCACTCACCACGACGCTCGCGTTTGGCGGCACGACGCTAACGGCAACATTGCTAATGATCGTCACACTCGCGGAGGCAGATGCCGAGTTCGTCACCGCATGAATCGGCAGCGGATTCGTTGCGGGCAAGTCCGCCGGAGCCGTGTATGTAGCCGAGTTCGCGCCAGTAATCGCGATCGTTCCGAGACTCGCATTTCCGCCCACGACGCCATTCACATCCCAAGCAATCGTCGTGCCCGGTGTACTGCATAGCGTGGTCGTAAAGATTTGAGATTGCGCGAGCGCGACACTCGCAACTGGCGGAGAGATCGAAGTCGTCCCGCTGCAAGCAGCCGCGATCGTCACCGTTGCCGACGCGGATTTCGAAACATCCGCAACGCTGATCGCTGTTACCGTCACGCCCGGCGGATTGGGCGCAATAGCCGGCGCCGTATAGATCGCCGAATCGGCGCCCGCGCTCGATATCGTTCCAACATTTGAATTGCCTCCAGCAATGCCATCAATGCTCCAAGTGACGCTATGCGAGGGTTCGCCAGCACTCGTCACGCTTGCAGAGAAGACCTGCGAACCACCCGCCGGCACCGTGGCGGAAGTCGAAATACTCACCACGACATCGCTGGTGATCGTGACAGTCGCAGAAGCCGTTGCGCTCGAGTCAGCCTGCGCGGTCGCGCTAACCGTCACGCTCGATGGCGCTGGAAGAATCTGCGGTGCCGTGTATTGACCATTCGCACTAATCGATCCAACTTGAATATTCCCTCCTGCAACACCGTTTACGGTCCACGTGACCGCTGTGTTGGAATTTCCGCTGACTGTGGCGCTGAACGCTACGCCATCACCCAATAGAACCGACGCGCTTGCCGGACTGATCGTCACTGTCACGTTCGAAGAAGTCGTGCCGCCGCCTACTGCGCCCGCGCACGCCGCGTTCAACATCAACAGTCCCAGCGCAACGAGGAGCGCAAGATAATTCCCGATTGCACGGCTGATTCGGAGATCGCTAGCAACTTTCGGCATTGGCATCGAGCCAGCTGCAAATCGCTGACCGCGCCAAGGACATGCAAGGAGTGTGCCAATCCGGAGCAACGCGCGCGCCCAGATCGTCGAGCACGACCATCTCAAACTTCATGCTCGCGCGAGTGCCTTTGAATGAAGGATTTAGAGACGTGCATCGCGTAGAAGAATTACCCGGGCCAGCGAGTGACCGAAGAAAAATACAGCAGACTTGGCACACGTAACATCGACAGCCAGTTCCAACACGGCACAAATTCCTTTCCAGTTCGGGAATACGGGAAAACCATCGCCCCAACAGCGCATCCGCTGGCAGTCCGATTCCGACAAACACACAAACGCATTTACCGCCAGACGAACTCGTCACTCAAAACTGGATGACCACAAGGAACGCCTAAGTTATCCTCAATCTTCTTGCTCATCCTACGACACGTCAGTCCTCTCAAGTTTCTCCTGCTGCTTCTCCTCTCCGCCTTCCCGGTCTTCAGCGCCTACGGCCAAGAAACAGTATTCGACGTTCCTAGCGCAGACATCCTCGAAAAAGGGAAAATCTACGGCGAACTCGACGGCACTTTGCAGCCCGTGGATTTCCTGGCCACATTTACGCCGCGCGTCGTCGTCGGCATCGGTCACGGAATCGAAGTCGGAGTGAATTTCGACGGTCTCAGCGCACCCGGCGTGGACGAACTCGAAATCTCTCCCACGGTGAAGTGGCAACTTTGGAAGAGTGAAACCTCAGGATTGTCATTTTACGTCGGCGACGATTTCTTTATTCCCGTCCGCATGCGCGCCTACGACGCAGGAAATTACGCGTACGCATCCTTCGCCAAAACTTGGAAGCACGGCACGCGCATCGGTGTCGGCGCCTACGACTTCACGAGAAACGTGGTCGCCAGCGCCAATCGCGCCGGCGGACAATTCACTATCGAGCAGTCATTGAACAAGCACCTGACGTTCGCAGCCGAGTGGTACACGGGAAACACTTCCGTCGGATACGTGAACCCTGGCGCCATCATAAAACTAAATTCAAAACTCACGCTCTACGCTGCCTACCAAATCGGAAACGCCGGCGTAACCACGGGCAATCACCAATTCCTCTGGGAATTTGGCTACAACTTCAATTAGTTGCCCGCACTGGAAATCGCAACCGGCACCCACGGCAAATTCATCGCTGGATGCAGTGCCGGACCCGTTTTCGTCCGGCACTCTTCGCAGATTGACAGGGCGCAGATGCCGCCAAATAATGCCTGAATGGCGAAGCCAGAAGTTGTCCGGCGCATCAAGAGCTATTCCTCAGCGACTGGCTTCGTCTACCAGTATCAATTCCACGAAGTGAAGCCCGTCGCCGGAGGCGGCGCCGCAGGAAATGAATACATCTACTACGTCTCAGCCGACCGCAAGACAATGTTCCCCATTCGTATTCTGGTCCGAGCCGACGCGATGGAAACGCACGGCACCCGCATCGGCCGGAAATTGACGGGGACCGAGGAATACGCTGTAGCGAAGATGCGTCTCTTTCAGGCGTTCGACGAGATCGAAAACTTCAGTGCCACGAAGCCAGATCTCGTCGTCGACTCATCGAATCTCGAATCCTTGCTCGCCCAACTCGATCTCTAATTCATCGCGCACAAATCGAATCGCGTCGCACAGCACGCAACAGGCAATTGTAGCGGCGGGCTTCAGCCCGGCATTGTTGCTCGAGGCGTTAAGATTATCGCCGTCCCAGTCGTCCTCACACCTCAAGCGCACGCTTCAACGCCGATTCAAGTTCCGCAATCCGAAACGAAAATCGCGCATCAAGCAACTTCTGCGGCACCACGCGTTGGCTGGAAAGCAACAGCGCATCAGCCATTTCGCCCAGCATCAGCCGCAACGCAAACGCCGGAGCAGGGAACAGCGCGGGCCGATGCAACACACGCGCCAGCGACCGCGTGAAGTCAGCATTGCGCGCGGGATTCGGCGCAACAACATTCACCGGCCCGCGCCATGACGGCGTCGCGATCGCATCTCGAATCGCCCCGACCACATCATCAAGCGCCACCCACGACATCCATTGCTTCCCCGAACCCAGTTTTCCCCCGACTCCTAATTTGAACGGCGTCAGCATCTGCGGCAGCGCGCCGCCGCTCTTCGAAAGAATGATCCCGAAACGCGCGATGACCGTGCGAATTCCCAGCTTTTCAGCGCCCATCGCTGCCGCTTCCCATTCACACGAAAGTCGCGACAGAAAATCGTTTCCCGGCGGGCTAGACTCCGCGAGCACTTCTTCTCCGCGGTCGCCGTAATAACCAATCGCCGACGCCGACACCAACACGGCAGGCCGTCGCGTGAGTCGCTCCAAGTTGCGAACGAGGTGTTCCGTCAAATCTACGCGGCTCGTGCGAAGCAGCTTCTTGCGCTCTTCAGTCCAGCGCCCTCCGCCGATCGATGCACCGGCGAGATTCACGACAGCATCGGCGCCCTCGGCAGCGTGAAGGTCCATTTCGCCCGTTACCGGATTCCACGCAACGTCCTCTTTGCTCGCCAGCGAACCCGGCCTTACAAATCCCCCCACCGAATGCCCTTCAGCACCGAGCGCAGCAGAAAGCGCCGACCCNNGCAGCTCCCAAAGAAAAAGAATTTCAGCGCGCGCCCAAGTTGCGCCAGCGAGAAACTCAACCCCCAGAAAATCACACCCAGAAAATCAGGCCCTCAAGAAATCAATATTCAGAGCCCGGAGGCCCCCGCCTCCGGGTCCGCGTGCACAACCAGAAAAGCGTAGAAATGATCCAGCCGCGCGCAAATCGCTTTGCCCTTTGGCTATCCGTCCATGCTGCTAGAATTGATTGCGTTGCACCGCGAATCACACGAGGGAAACCGAATGGGCCAGGTTTTGCGCCGTCTGGGCGTCGGCACTCTAAGCGTCATCATGGCGAGCGGCGTCGCGGTGGCCGTTCGGCGCAATGCTGCGCCTCCGCGAATTCGCGGCTTCTTCGCCTCGCGCTTCGAAGCTGAAGAGCAACTCGAACAAAAACTACGCCGCATTCCGGACTCCTCCCGCGCCGAAGCCAATCTGCGCAAACTCACCTCCGAACCGCACATGGCGGGCACCGACGCCAGCCATCGCGTAGCCGAATGGCTCCGCGCGCAATACGAAAGCTACGGTTTTGACGCCAACATCGTCTCCTACGAAGTTTGGCTCCCGATGCCTCACGAAGTTCGCCTCGAACTCACCGAACCCGAGAAAAAAACTTTAGCGACGCAAGAAGAGCCCTATGCAGAAGACAAAGATACCTCCGACCCCCGTGCCGCGATCGGTTTCAACACCTACTCCGCATCCGGCGAAGTGACCGCCCAGGTTATTTACGTAAATTACGGAAACCTCGAGGATTATCGCGAGCTCGAAACGCGCGGCATCAGCGTTCAGGGAAAAATCGTTCTTGCGCGCTACGGCAAGAGCTACCGTGGCATAAAAGCGCGTCTCGCGGAGGAGCATAAAGCCGCCGGACTAATCCTCTATTCCGATCCCGACGACGACGGCTACGATGCCGGCGACGTTTTTCCCCACGGCCCCTGGCGTCCACGCAGCGGAATTCAGCGCGGCTCGATTCTCTACACCGAGCTCTACCCTGGCGATCCTCTCACTCCTGGAATCGCCGCGACCGCCGGTGCAGCGCGCCTCATTCCCTCGGATGCCACGAGCCTTCCGCACATTCCGACTATGCCGATCAACGCTCAAGATGCCGCCGCGATTTTGAGCCATCTCGACGGGCCGAAAGTGCCGCGCAATTGGCAAGGCGGTTTGCCGATGACGTACCACCTCGGCCCCGGCGGCGCGCAAGTTCATCTGAAGATCGCCATGGATTACAAGCCGCGCATGCTCTACGACGTCATCGCTCGATTGCGCGGCGAAAACGATAACGAATGGGTCGTCCTCGGCAATCACCACGACGCATGGGTTTACGGCGCGGTCGATCCGGGCAGCGGAACCAGCGTAATGCTCGAAACCGCGCGTTCATTCGGTGAGCTCGCCCGCTCGGGATGGAAGCCACGCCGCTCGATCGTCATTTGCGAATGGGACGGCGAAGAACCGGGGCTGCTCGGCTCGACGGAATGGGTCGAAG
>PMAA01000011.1 GCA_003152355.1 Acidobacteriota bacterium
CGCTTGTATAACCGGTTCCCGGCGCTGTAACAGTCACACCCGTGACTGGCTTACGGCCCCCAGTGCAGCTGTCGCCGTCGGTGCTACCCAGAGTCAAGGTAGCTGTCGCACCCGAACCGCCACCACCGGTGAGGGTCACGGTCGGAGTCCCGGAATAGCAGCCGTTGGCGGTAAGAGCAACCGACACGACTCCGAGGGCTGCCGTACCAGTGGCACCGCTCCCGCTCCCGCCGCTGATCGTGACTGACGGAACCGCCGTGTAACCGGATCCGCCGGCGGTCACAGTGAACGAGCCAACACCCATCGTCGCAGTCGCCGTAGCGCCGCCGGCACCGGCGAAGCTCACAGTTGCGGGCGCCGTGTAGTGCGTCCCTGCCCCTGTAACAGCAACGGAAGTGACGCCATAACTCGCAGTCGCAGTGGCGCCCGTTGGTGAGAAAGCGACCGTCGCCGCGGAAGTAAACGAACCGCCTGTCGTTACGCCAACCGCCGTAACGCCAACGAGCGGCGTTCCTGTCGCGGTTCCACTGAATGTGACGCTCGGAAAGGATGTGTACGACCCGGCTGCGGTAATGCTAACCGCGTTAACGCCCATGGATGATGTCGCGGTCGCTGCCGTTGTTGAACCGCTGGTCGAGAAGCCAACACTCGCCACTCCCGTGTAGCCCGCTCCGCCTCCGGTGACCGCGACTGTAGTCACTCCAAGCGCGGCCGTCGCCGCGGCGGCCGTGGTATCTGTGCCGCCGGTGAAGCCGATGGTCGGAACCGCGGTGAAGCCCGTGCCACCATTCGAAACAGTAACTGTCTGCAGGCCGACTACTGGAACGCAGCCTCCGTTGGTCGATCCGCCGTTACACGTCGAACTCGGAATGGAGGAGTAAGAGCCGCCGCTCGAGACTACCGCACCTGCGACTGGATTGCCGGTAACAAGGCCCAGATTCGCGGTCGCTGCTGCGGCGCCGGGGCCACCTACGGTTTGCGTGCCGCCGGTAAAGGTAATTGACGGTTGCGTGGTATAGCCCGTGCCACCCGACGCGGTTATCGCACTCAGGCCCAAGCTCAGTGTCCCCGTAGCCGCAACTGTATGTGTGCCACTAAACGCTAGGGTCGGAATCGAAGTGAAGCCGGCGCCGCCGGCGGTCACACCGATCGACTGTACGGTGACGGTAGCCAAACCCGTCCCGCTCGGGGATCCGCCAGGGAATGAAACCGTCGGAAAAGATGTATAGGATCCCGGAGTGCCAAGAGTCACAGCGTCGATACCCAGAGCCGCCGTCGCCGTCCCGCCGCCCGTTCCGCTGCCGCCGATCGTCACTGTCGGGACCGACGTGTAGTTCGATCCGCCTGCGGTCACGCCTACTGTGGCGAGGCTGTAGTTCGTCGTCGCTCCGGAAGCGCCAGAACCACCACCGCCAGTGAAGGTAACGGTTGGGGCACTCGTGTAGCCAGTTCCAGGTGCAGTCACTGTAATGCCGAAGACGCCGCCGGACGTGGACGCCGTCGCGGTCGTTCCACCGCCGCCCGGAGCCGCAATCGATACCGTCGGGTTAGTAGCTCCTCCCGTTCCCGCGGTGGTAACGGTGATTGCATTCACGCCGCTGTAGGAAAGCTGGTATAGCACGGGATTCTGCGCGCCGGCCGCGGTACCAATCTCGTAAAAATGACCGCTGTTCGCGCCTGTGCCGCTGTAGTTGTTATAGTTGTTATCGAACGTGCCCGGAGCCAGTGTCAGAGTGCCCGTGGTGCCAAGGTTTCCCTGGCCGATAATGGCAACCTGAGGGTTCCCTAGGGGCGTCGTTGTGTCTGCCTGTACAACCACGGCTTCTGTAGCCGCCGTCGCTGCGCCGATGCCTGCAGCGTTGTCCGCCGCGTACTCCAGCACCGTGCCGTCGAATCCATCCACAGTTGGGTCGGCGGCAAGGTACCCGGCCGTTCCGCCATTGCCGACCGCAGTCGAAACGATCACGCCCGTCGTCGAAGACACGGCGTACAGCATCCCGTCCTGTCCTCCGACAAAGATGTTACCGGACGAGTAATCGTACACCGGGGCCGTGATCTGACCGGCGCTACCGCTCAACTGAATTCCACCGCCGAACGGTGCGGTAGAGGAGACTGTCGGTGTTCCGAAGAACACACCCGTGATCGCCCAGAGCGTTCCGCTGTCATCGCCCACGTACGCCGTGTCCGTGTTGAAATCGTAGAACGGCGAAGCATACGTATCTCCGAACGAATTATTGTAAGTGATGCTCACCATGCACGGCGCCGTGCAGCCGACCGTGCTCGAGACGGCCGTGGGCTTCGTGGGAGCAGTTACGGACGCAGTTCCACTGGCATCGGCCCACTTCAAGACGTGAAATATAGACTCGCCGCTGTTGTTAGCGCCCGTGCTTTCGACAAACGCCACCTGCGTACCGTCAAGCGACAATGTCGGAGATGTTGTGATCATGCNNAAGTATTGTAAGCCCACTTCACGGTCGGAGTCGTGCCCGTGCCGCAGGCGCCTCCCGTGCCGGTATACAGGTCGTCGATCGCAACCAGATTTGCCTGAAGCGTCGAGCTCACAACGTCCAGTCCAACGACAACGAAATCGTCCTTGCAGTAGCCGGTCGGGGGCGGGCCGGCTGCACCCGTCGCGTCGCCGGAGTAGAAGTTTGCCGGCCACATATTCCGCGCCACCCCGCCGCTTCCGAGCGGAAGAGTCCAATCGCGCGTCGTCGCAGCTTTCGTTTTTGAGGCATTGCCGGTCGCTTTAGCGGCCTCGGAGGAAGCGTTTGATGCGCCGCTCGATTTTGCCGTGACGGCCGCTATGGCAGCAGCCTCGGACGATTGCGCGAGTAATTTCCGTTTCTGCTGCAGAATATAGCGCGGATTATTGACAATCTTGGCCAACTTTTCGGACATACCTTTCGCGCTCGCCTGCTCTGCATTCGCGAAGACAAGATGATGCATCGACCAATCGTCAGGAATACCATTGGTCAATGTGCCGTCGGGCTGCTGAATTGGGCTTGTCGCAGGAGTCTGCGCGTGGACGCCTTGGCCGCACAGCAAAACCAGCGCGGCTGCTCCGATCAAACCAAAACAGAACCGCGAAAAGCGAAAGGTATGTGCGTTCATATTAATGCTCCCAAGCGCGCAGAATGCGCGTGATGTTTTGCAGTATGACTTAAGAGCGGCTTACGCCGCGGACAACCCCAAGGATCGTGACCAATATACAACTGTTACTTCGTACAGTGCTTAAATATTCGAAGGCAACTACGTCTGAGACGCTTCTAGGTCGTAACGAAATCGAGCTGGGCCGCAACGTTTCGTCACCCGTACTTGGGCTGGGGACTGCCGGGATTCTACTATTCACTTCCGCGCACAATCAATGCTTTTTTTGCGCATTTTTTTTCGCACGGATCGCAACGGGAATCACTGCCGCACCTATCGCGCCCGGTTGTTCTCAGCCATTTACACCGCACAGCATCGCAATTTCCCCCGATGCCGCCGTAGTTATTGCAATCCACGTGCCTTCTCTGAGAATCGCGCGCGCCCGATAGCGGAAACTCCCGCGTTTTCGTTTCCCAGAACCCCTTCGTCGACCGTCTATCCAACTCTCCCGACTTGGCCAACGCCAAAGTTCTCGACTATTGACCTCTATAGTGAGGCCGCCATTAAAGCCCGATCCCGGTGCGGAAATTGCCATGGCGACTTCATAAAACGAGTGCGAAACCCAGCCGTGCGGCCAAACGAGTCGCCCGAACGGGAGGCGCTTCTAAATTTAGGAGGATTTAAATGCACGACCATCATGCAATACCTGCCGGCCAGAACTCGGCGCCAGACACTGCGCAGGAGCCGAAGCGCGTGATTTCAGACCGAAAACTTGCGGCCAACCGTCTTAATGCACAGCGGTCAACTGGACCAAGAACCCCCCAGGGAAAGGAAAATAGTAAGCGAAATAGCTACAAACTAGGCATTTTCGCCCAACAGCTCTTCCAGCCGACCGAACAAGGCCGCAAGGACTGGGAGGAATACAAGGACTTGATTTCCGGCATCTATTCCCATTACCAACCGCACGGCGTCATGGAGGAACGCCTCGTCGATAAGGTTGTCACAGAGACGGTTCGCTTTGCTCGTACCCTGAACTTCGAGCGCCGAGAATTGGATTTCAAGCATGCATTTTGGAACCCGCCGCTTGATAAAATTCTTCGTTATCAAACGGCCATCGATCGCCAACTCACCAAGGCGCTTGAGCAGCTAGAAGGGCTGCAGGCAAAGCGAAAGGCTGAGCCTGCTAAATCCGATCCCTCTGACGACTTGGGACCGTCCTGCGCAGTGTGGCCTCCCTGGTTGACGCCTCAAGCTGGTGGGTCCGATTCTCTTCATGTTCCGTCGGAACTCGATCCGGGTGACGAAGCAGGCCTTGATACGCCGGCCCGGCAGCTTACTTCGATGGCCGGCGAGGAATCGCTCGAAGAGGATGAAATCCCAGAGGTTGCCGTGCGAGCAATCGGAAATTACAAAACGAACCCACCAAGTGCTTTCACAGATGATGAAGATGAGGGCACTGCATATAAGGGAGAGCGCCGGACGCAGCAGAATCAATCGCTGGTTGGGATTATAGAGGGATCAATATCTCCTTCGACCTCTGATCAACCGGACGACGATCTCGAGCCCACGTCAGATTCAGGAACCGAACTGCACGACGCTATGATGCAGGGAGCTGACGAGGAGGACGAGATTTAAAATTCTCTGTTACGGTCACCGTGCGAGGAACTCGGCAAAGAGCAGGGCCTCGATTAAGAAGCGAGCAGTTCTGGCATATCCGGCCGCAAACCGTATCGGAAAATTCGCCGCCGAAGCCGTGAGGCCCAAATCATATCTCCCGAATCATGTACAATTACGTGAGCCACTCGATGCCCCCGCCGCCTCCCACGCTCGATGGTCTCAAATTCGTGCTTGAATCCATCGCCAGCGACCCGCGCATCCCCCCAAATTTCGCGGAATGGATTCGCGAGAGCCTGCGCTACGGCGGCCGAAAAATTCGAATCTTGCGCTACATCCAGGCCCACTCCGAGGAAGATCAAACGCCGCGATTGCTCGATATCGGCGCGCAATTCGGCGCGCTCGCGATTTATGCGGGGCGGCTCGGCTGCCGCGCCGCGGCGGTGGACTATGGGCTTNNACTCTACGCGCAGCAGCTCGGCTGCCGCGCCGCGGCCCTGGACTATGGGATGTACTCGGCGGCCTTTCACGACGTCGTGGGGGATCGTGGCGTGGACTACCGCGAATGTGATCTCACGTGCGAGCCGCTGCCCTTCGCGGGCGATTCATTCGACTTCGTCACCTATACGGACGTCATCGAACATCACGCATTTTCGCCGAAGCGCGTGCTCGCCGAAATTCATCGCGTGCTCGTTCCCGGAGGCCGCGTGATGCTCGCCACGCCCAATCACGCCTCAATCTACAACCGCATAAAACTTCTTGCCGGCGGTAGCGTGAACGATGAATTCGATTATTTCTTCAACACGGCGGCGGACGCGGCCACATATCCCGGCCATCACCGCGAATTCACGCGCGCGGAAATAAGATCGGCGCTCGAGCGAACGGATTTC
>PMAA01000096.1 GCA_003152355.1 Acidobacteriota bacterium
GCCGCTACTCGTGGGCGAGCGCACAAACGTCATCGGCTCGCGCGCGTTCAAAGATCTCGTTAACGCGGAAAAATGGGAGGAGGCCGGCGAAATTGCCCGCCGCCAGGTTCGCAATGGCGCGCAAGTGATTGACGTCTGCCTGCAAAGCAGCGAACGCGACGAAGCAAAAGATATTCCGCCGTTCTACGAAAGCCTGATCCGCAAAACCAAAGCGCCTATCATGATTGACACTACCGATCCGGCGTCGGTCGAACTCGCGCTCACCTACTGCCAGGGCAAGAGCATCATCAACTCCATCAATCTAGAGGACGGCGAAGATAAATTCGAACGCATCTGCCCGCTAGCGCGCTCATACGGCGCCGCGCTTGTCGTTGGCTGCATTGACGAAGACAAATTGCAAGCGCAGGCGTTCACGCGTGAACGAAAGCTTGACGTCGCCGAACGCTCGGTCCGGCTGCTCGAAACGAAATATGGTATCCCCGTCGAGAACGCCATCATCGACCCGCTCGTTTTCCCGTGCGCCACCGGCGATGAGAACTACATCGGGGGCGCGGTCGAAACGATTGAAGCAATCCGTCTGATCAAAGAAAAGATTCCCGGCGTGAAAACGATTTTGGGAATCTCGAATATTTCGTTTGGCCTTCCCGCATCGGCGCGCGAACTGGTCAATTCCGTTTTTCTCTACTACTGCACAAAAGCAGGCCTCGATCTCGCCATCGTGAACACAGAAAAAATCGAGCGCTTCGCTTCTATTCCCGAAGATGAGCGGCGCCTCGCGGAAAATCTGCTGTTCAACACTCCGCCCGCCGATGTTCCGGCCGCGCATCCGCATGCCGCCGCGCTTGAAGCGGTTCCCGATGACTGGCGGCAACAGAGCCGCGAGCAGAAAATCGCCGTCAATCAATTCCACATCGCGGCTGTCACCGGCCATTTCCGAACAACGAAAAAAGTGAAGAAACTCGCCGCGGACCTTCCGCTCGATCAGCGCCTCGCGACGTACATCATCGAAGGCAGCCAGGACGGCCTCATCGCCGATCTCGATCGCAAGCTCGCCGAACACAAGTCGCCGCTCGAAATCATCAACGGGCCACTCATGACCGGCATGACCGAGGTCGGCCGCCTCTTCAACAACAACGAACTCATCGTCGCGGAAGTGCTCCAGTCGGCCGAATCCATGAAGAAAGCCGTGAGCCATCTCGAGCGCTTCATGGAGAAATCCGAAACCAGCCGGCGCGGTAAAATCGTGCTCGCCACGGTCAAGGGAGACGTCCACGACATCGGCAAAAATCTCGTGGAAATCATCCTTTCAAACAACGGCTACGAAGTCGTGAATCTCGGCATCAAAGTCCCGCCCGAAGAATTGATTCACGCCTGCCAGGAGCACTCGCCCGACGCCATCGGCCTCTCCGGCTTGCTCGTAAAGAGCGCGCAGCAAATGGTGATCACCGCCGGCGACCTGCGCGACGCCGGAATCGAGCTGCCGCTGCTCGTCGGCGGCGCGGCACTTTCAGATAAATTCACCCGATCGAAAATTGCGCCAAGCTACACAGGTCTGACGCTCTACGCCAAAGACGCCATGACTGGCCTGCGCCTGATGAACGAAATCATGGATCCTTCGCAGCGCGAACAGCTCACCGTCTCCGTCACTGCCACGATGGCGTCGCCATCCGGCAGCGGAGCCGAGCCGTCTCGAGTTGCCGTGGGCGAAGCGCGCAGCTCGCGCGTGCGCACCAGCATTCCCATCCCGCCCGCGCCGTATCTCGATCGCAAGGCCCGCGCCTTGCCGCTTCTCGCTGAAATATGGACGTACATCAATCCTTATATGCTTTACGGCCGCAATCTCGGTTTCAAAGGCAATTTCGCCAACGCGCTTCACGAACGCGACGCGCTCGCCCTCGAGCTCTTCCACAAGATGGAAGAAGTGAAGCACGATGTCGCGAAATGGCTGAAGCCGCGCGCCGTCTGGCAATTCCTCGAAGCCGAACGCGACGGAAATTCAATTCACCTATATTCGCCAGGCGCCGCCAGTCCAATTCACACGTTCCGCTTCGGCCGCCAAGCGAAACCGGACGGTCTATGCCTGAGCGATTACGTTCTCGACGCCGATGAGGGTCACCGCGACCACATCGTGCTTTTTGTCGTCACGGCGGGCGAGAATGTGCGCGAGCGCGTCGAAGAAGCGAAAGTGGCCGGCGAATATTTCAAAGCTCACGCGACACAAGCGCTTGCAACCGAAACTGCGGAAGCCTGCGCCGAATGGCTCCATCGCCGCATTCGCGAGGAATGGGGTTTCCCCGATCCACCCGCGATGACCATGCAGGAACGCTTCACCTCGAAATACCGCGGAAAGCGCTACAGCTTCGGCTACGGCGCGTGCCCCAATATGGACGACCAGCAGGGCATCTGGAAGCTGCTGCATCCGGACGAAATCGGCGTTCATCTTACGGAAGGAATGATGATGGAGCCGGAGGCCAGCGTCAGCGCGCTTGTCTTCCATCATCCGGATTGCGCCTACTTCACCGTAAGCGAAGAAATCGAAGCCGTCCCGGCCAAACCCGAACCTGTCGGCTGATTTCGGCCCAGTCGATTAAAGAACCATCCGCTCCGCGCCGTGACGCATCTTGCATTCCTAACTCTGCCGCCGGAAAATTGCGGCATGGCCCACGAATTCACCACGTCCTACATAAAGGATTCACTCAGCCTCTTCCGCTATTACAAACGCCTCGCCGAACGAGCCATCGAACAGGCTCCCGACGAAGCGCTCTTTACATCGCTCGATGCCGAATCAAACTCCATCGCGGTGATCGTCAAACACATGTCAGGCAACATGCGTTCGCGCTGGAGGGATTTTCTATCCTCAGACGGCGAGAAGCCCGACCGCAATCGCGACGCCGAATTCGAAACTCCGCCCACAACACGGCGCGAGCTGCTCGAAAAATGGGAAGAAGGATGGCGCTACGTTTTCGCCGCGCTTGAACCCCTGGGCGACGCCGACGTTTCAAGAACGGTCACGATTCGCTCCGAGCCGCATTCCGTCATGCAGGCGATCAATCGCCAGATCGCGCATTACTCGTACCACATCGGCCAAATCGTTTTCCTCGCGAAGCATTTCGCTGCCGCCAATTGGCGCGCGATCACCGTTCCTCGCGGCAAATCCAAGCAATTCACCGCTGCCGTTAAGGAAAGCCGCGCATCGCAGCGCTAATAAGCGTTACGCTCGCGAATAAGCGTCACACCAAAGCGCTATTTCTTTTTCGGCGGCAAATATTTCTTGTCAATGCTTGCCACCACCACGTAATTCGGGTCCACCATCTCCGTCAGGTGAATTTTTCCCACCTGTGAAAGCAGCTCGTAAGCATCGAGTTCCGATAGTCCGTAATCCGCGTGAATCCATGAAACAAGCTGCGTGAATGCAATGCGCAACGCATCGTCGACCGGCCGGTAAATTCCCGCAGCCATGATTTCGTGCTCGTTCTCGAATCTCGGCCATTCAATCGCCTTGCCCTTGATCAGCCGCACGCGCAGACGAACTTTCAGCGGCACCTCGATCGCCGTTCCTGCCACTTCGCCGTCGCCCATCGCCGCGTGCCCGTCGCCCATATAAAGCAGCGCGCCCGGCACATTCACCGGCAGGTAGAGCGTGTTGCCGACGCTGACTTCCGGCGCGTCCATATTTCCGCCAAACTCCGCCGGCACAACCGAGCTGCGAGCTTCACCTTCCGAAGGCGCCACGCCAATGCATCCGAGGAAGATATGCAGCGCGATTGTTGTCGAGAAATCTGAATCGAGAGCGTGGAATGCCGCCGTGTTGGACGCGTGGTCAATCGGATAAAACCAGACGCGCTCCGGCAGCGGCGGATTCAGCATGGGCGTGTAATTCGTGGAATTAAGCGCGCCAAATCCTGGAGCGAACGCGCCAACACCCTGAGTTCCGTTCACGTCCAGGTTCAGAATGTCGATCGCTAGCGTGTCGCCCGGCTCGGCGCCATCAATGTGAAACGGGCCAGTGAGCGGATTGTCTCCCTTGACGAGACTCAGCGGATCACCGGGCTTCTTGATAACGTCGCCGAAGCAATCGAGCGTATTCGTTTCGAGAATATCGCCCGAGTGCAGATGCTCCACCGGCGGTGCTAAACCGTACACATATTTCACCACATCAATTGTGGCGTGATATTGTACCACGCGCGGCGACGAGCCATCCGCCTTGCTTCGCCCAAATCCAACCGCTGGTGTGCATAGCATCGCACCAACAACAAAAATCAATTTCAATCGCATGTGCGTCCTTTCTTTCAAAAAGGCGGGAGCGCGACGCGGAAATCGCCTACTGCTTCTTTTGTCCCGCATCAGTACCCAAGAGCAATTTCATCAAATCGGTGGCCAGCGCCCCCGCATCCGCGGCATCCGAGTTTATCAGCACGATCACGCCAACACGCTTCTCCGGCACAAGCATCATCATTGTGGCGGTTCCTTGCTGGCCGCCGCTATGCCCAACATCAAGAACTCCCAACGAATTGCCAGTGCCCCATCCAAGCGCATAACCGGTCGTCGTACCATCAGCCGCCTTTTGCGGAGCCCACATGATGTCTCGCGTCGCGCGCTCGACCAAGCGGTCATTCAAAATCGCGATTTCAAATCGCGCCATGTCGTCGGCCGAGGAAAGCCATCCCCCGCCCGGTATTTTGTAACTCGAATCGAGGAATTCAGCGTTCTGAACGGCGCCTGATTTGTCCTGCGAGTAGAATCTCGTGCGATTGTGGATGATGGCGAAGCGATCGTCCGCTCGCGTATGCGTCATGCCCGCCGGCACGAAAATGTTTTCTCGGATGTAATCCACATACTTTTCGCCGGATGCCCCTTCGATCGCGCAGCCAACCAGCGTGTAACCCATCGTCGAGTAACGAAATTTTGTGCCGGGCGGCGCGACCAGAGGATCGTTAGCGAAGAACTGGAAGCCCGCCGCGATTGGATCGTCGAAGTGGTGCGTATTCCCGGCTTCGGGATCATCCTGCGAACCAGACTTGTAATGCCGGATTCCACCGAGATGCCCGAGCAGTTCGCGCGTCGTGATCGGCCATTCCTTCTGCGGGAATGCAGGACAATATTTTTGAATGGGAGCATCGAGATCCAATTTCTTTCGCTCCCAAAGTTGCATGGCGCCAGTCGCCGTAATCGGCTTCGAAATTGAACCCAGCCGATACAGGGTAGCCGACGTGGCGGCGACGTGATTCTCCAAATCCGCAAAACCAAAACCTGATGACCATATAAGCTCGCCGTTTTCGACCACCGCAACCGAGATTCCCGGCGCGCGGGACGTCGCCATAAACTTGGAAATCGCAGATTCAATCTGCGTCTGCTGCGCGGAACCAAGCTTTGCCTCTTGGGCAATCGCGAACCGCGTAGTCGCACCCACCACTACGAGCGCAACAAATAGCAAAAGTGCCAAACATTTATTTCTCATCGAGTAGTCACATCCATGTCGCACACGCATCTTCTCTCCTTCGGAAGACTCTCTGATCAATCGGGCCGGACATGCAATCGTAGCGCCGGCATCCTGCCGGCGGTTTTCCGCGCGGCCAATCCGATCCAAAGTTCCCCAGCAATTCGTCGCACAAAAACAAACGGAAGAGCTCGCGAAGTCAGTATCGTACTGCCAATGTGAGGCGCTGCCAAAAACTTCGCCGTGTAGAAATCGGCGAGATTGAATGCCGTCGAGCTCTTGTACCGCCGGCCTGCCCTGAGTTTTCGAAGGGCGTCCCGCCGGCTCTTCGCCTTTCAGATCATCCGATGTGCGCTCGAATTCGTGTAACTTGCAGTCGGGCTCAGCATCAGTCTATTGTCTTTCGCCGCCTCTATGGCAGTGGAGGAAATCATGCGGTGGTACGTATATCTAGCTCACTTCTTCGGAGGCGCTTTTCTCGTGAACGCAATCCCGCATTTCACGAGCGGGGTCACCGGGCGCCCATTTCCGAGTCCATTCGCTTCGCCTCCCGGTAAAGGAATGTCTTCGCCAGTGGTGAATGTGCTCTGGGGCGCGCTCAATCTGGCAATCGCGTATGTGCTTGTGTACCGGGTGGGAGAATTCGATCTCCATCAGACAGTGAGTGTCATTGTCATCGGAGCGGGCGGCCTGCTGATGGGAATTCAGTTGGCTACTTGGTTTGGGCGTTCTCCCCACGGCCGATAGCACCGCAATTGAGACGGGCTCCTCGCCCCGGACCGGTGTACGATTCTACGCTGTGAGGGGAAATCTATGACGACAACAACAGGTTGCAAGCATCTCAGTGAAATTCGTGACGTCCATCCCAGCGGCAAGGGCTGCAAGGAATGCCTGGAGATGGGCGATACGTGGGTCCATCTGCGGCTGTGCCTGATCTGTGGGCACGTCGGCTGCTGCGATGATTCGAAAAACAAACACGCCACCAAGCATTTTCACGCGACGAAGCATCCGATCATTCAATCCTTTGAACCCGGTGAACACTGGCGGTGGTGCTACATAGATGAACTCATGATGGAGTGAATCGCGCGCCTCGGGAATTTACCGACGCAGAATCACAACGCCACACAAAGGAGTATGACGCCATGGGAGCAAACCCGACGACCGCAGGAAATCGCGAAGCGTGGCCGCTATTGCCTCTAAAAGATTGGGAAAGCACGCGCGCCACACTGCACATGTGGACGCAGATGGCTGGAAAAATCCGGTTGGCGCTCAGCCCGAACATCAATCACTACTGGGGCGTGACTCTCTACGTGAACTCGCGCGGCCTGACCACATCCACGATCCCGTATGGAGACTCATCCTTTGATATGCAGTTCGACTTTATAGACCACAAACTGATCGTCACAAAAAACGACGGCGCCGCGCGATCCATCGAGCTCGCTCCCAAATCCGTCGCTGATTTTTACGCCGAACTGAAAGCGACGCTGCAAGCGCTGGACATCAACGTCAAAATCTGGCCGATGCCCGTGGAAATCGCAAATCCCATCCGATTCGATCAGGATCGCATTCACGCGTCCTACGATCGCGAATATGTCAGCCGGTTCTGGCGCGTTCTTCTATCCGCGGACGAGGTGCTCAAGGAATTTCGCGCGGAGTTTATCGGCAAGGCCAGCCCCGTCCATTTTTTCTGGGGCAGCTTCGATCTCGCCGCGACGCGGTTTTCTGGCCGCCGCGCGCCGGAACGCCCGGGCGCCGACAAGGTCACCAAGGAAGCTTACTCGCACGAGGTAATCAGCGTCGGTTTTTGGCCGGGCAATGGCGAAGGCACCGACGCGGCTTTCTACGCGTACTCCGCTCCAGAGCCCGCCGGTTTTTCAACGGCGAAAATAATTCCCGCCGCCGCGTCCTACAACACGAAAATGTCCGAGTATTTCTTGCCTTACGAGGAAGTGCGGAAATCGTCGTCCCCGCGGCAAGCCCTCCTCGACTTTGCGGAGTCCACGTACATAGCTGGAGCAACTCTCGGCAAATGGGATCGCGCAGCGTTAGAGCGAACTTCCGTACCGAAGTGAATCGCAGAAAAGTAGTATCTGAGCACGGTCACTCGCCGCGGGAAATAACGATTCACTCGTATCGCAGCGCGACGATCGGATCTACGCGCATAGCACGCCGAGCTGGTACATAGCATGCCAGCAGCGATATCGCGATCAGAACGAGTGGAACGATGATGAGCGTAACGGGATCCGATGGAGCCACGCCATAGAGCAGTGACACAAGCACACGAGTCATCGCGAGCGCCGCGATTAAGCCCACCGCGAGCCCCGCAAGTGTCAGCATGATTCCCTGACCCAAAATCAGTTTCAGCACATCCCGCCTTTGCGCCCCGAGCGCAATGCGAATTCCAATTTCCGCCGTCCGCTGTTTCACCGCGTAAGCCATCAACCCGTAAAGTCCGACAGCTGCCAAAAACAACGCAACGCCGGCAAAAACAGCCAACAGGAAAGTCTGGAAGCGGCGCCTCGCGTTCGCATCCGCAACGCGCTGGTCCATCGTCCGAATATCCGCCACCGCTAACACAGGATCAATCTCGCGAACGATGCCGCGAATCGATGGAATCAACTGCGCAGGCGGCATACTCGTTCGCACCGCCACGGAAGCGCGAGCCGCGTCTCCCTGCCAAAACGGACCGTAAACTTGAGGCTCCGCCGCATCCTCAGGCCGCGTTTGCCTCACATCCGCGACAACGCCGACGACTGTTTGCCACGCTCCCACTTTCTCCAGGCCGGGGCTGAAACGAAAATGCTGGCCAATGGCATCCCGGCCGCCGAAATATGCTTTCGCGAAACTTTGATTAACGATCGCGACCGGTGAGGCCGCGTTCGAATCAGCTTCGGTGAAAACTCGGCCCTCGATCAATGGTGTGCCCATGGCCTTGAAATAATCGTCCGAGATTTGCCGGTGGGCGACCAATTGATCCGGCTTATTCGCGAACCCTTCCACTTCGAACGTGCTCAGGCTCTCAGCACTGGTGAGCGGCAAATCGTCCACGAGACCGATAGTCTGCACGCCCGGCAATTCTCCGATCCGATCCAGCACATTCCTGAAAAACTGGCGGCGCTGCTCGGGCTTCGCGTAGCGGGAATCCAGAGAAAAGCCCATCGTCAGCGTGGATTGCGAGAAGCCCATGTCTACCGATTGCAACTTCAGATAGCTGCGAATCAGCAGCGCCGAACCTGAAAGAAGAACCACTGCCAATCCAATCTCGATGATGATCAATCCATGGCGCAACCGATTTGACGTTCCCGCAATTCCTCTCATGCCGCCCTGCTTCAACAATTCCGAGAGATTAACTCCCGACACCGATAGTGCCGGAAGAATGCCGAACAAAATTCCGGTGAGCAGCGAAAGCCCCACGCTGAAAATCAGCACCCGCGCATCGAGAGATGTTTCATTCAACCGGGGAATATTTCCGGGATCGAAATGCTGGAGAATTCGAATCCCCGCTAGGGCGATCGTCACGCCCAGCGCGCCGCCCGCGCACGACATCAGCACAGATTCCGTCAATAATTGGCGCACAAGCCGCTTTCGGCCCGCGCCCAGCGCGGACCTCACGCCGAGTTCATGTGTCCGGCTCGCCGCTCGCGCCAAAAGCAAATTGGCGGCATTGCCGCATGCAATTAGCAGCACCAGCGACACCGCGCCAAACAAAAGCGACATCAGCGGCCGCAACGGTCCGGTCGCGTGGCTGAGAAACGGCTGCACAAACGCGCTCCAGCCTCGCATTCCTTCCGTATGGAGCGGATCGAGCCGCGCCATGATCGTGCTCAACTCGGCCTGCGCTTGCTTGACAGTCGCACCCGGTCGCAATCGCCCGATTGCATCGCCACTCGAGTTGTCCCGATCAGTTTTTTGCTCGGCAGTCAGCGCCAGCGGAAGCCACACGTTGCTCGACTTCGTCGCGGATTCCACGTCGTAAGGCAAATCGCCGGAGCCCGGATACACAAAGCCCGGCGGCATCACGCCAATAATTTGGTACGAGCGCCCATCAAGCTCCAGCGATTGCCCCAGCACGCCCGAGTCACCGCCGAATTTCGATTTCCACAGCGCATGGCTGATAACAACAACGTCGTCATGCCCCGGCTGATCGTCGCCCGAATCAATCGCGCGGCCCAATTCAGGCGCGGATTCCAGCGTCGAAAAGAAATTGCCCGACACTTGCGCCCCGCCAACGCGATCCGCCGAACCTCGCGCCTCGAGATTGAACGCGCTCACATTGAAAAGTGTGATTGCCGAAAATGACCGCGCCTCGCGCTGAATATCGTAGAAGTCGCCGTTCGCGGGCCCAATCGCGTCCACGGGCACCTGAGAAAATCGCGCGATCGGCGTCCAAATGTAAACGAGCCGCTCGGGATCGCCGTAAGGAAGCGAACGAATCAAAACGGCATTCACGAGGCTGAAGATCGCAGTCGTCGCGCCGATCCCGAGCGCCAGCGTAAGAATCACAATCGCGGCGAATCCCGGATTCTTGCGCAGCGTTCGCGAGCCATATCGGACATCCTGCCAAAGCGTCTCGACCCACATAAGATTCCCCATTTCGCGCCACAGCTCCTTCGTCATACAAACCGCGTAGGGGCATGATTCCCACAATTCCACCAACGCCGCAATGAAAACTTTGGACTCTCCGCTACATCACGAAGATTTACGAGAAGGCCCGGTCAGTTCGAGTTCCAGAAAAACCGTCCCGGGAATCGGACTCTCATAATAAGGAGCAATCGCTCGAAACCCGAGCGCCTCATACATCCCCCGCGCCGCCGTCATGCTCGGAAGCGTGTCCAGCCGAATCGCATGGTATCCCGCCCTCCGCGCCTCACCCAAAACCGCCTCGATCAGCCGCTTTCCGATGCCCAGCCCACGCCACCGCGGCCGCACATACAATCGCTTCATCTCGCAGACATCTCCGGAAAGTGGCCTCACCGCAACGCACCCGGCACACTCCTCCGCTATGAAAGCCAGCAACAACGCCCCTCCGGGCGGAGCATAGTCCCCAGGCAGTCCCCTCAATTCCGCCTCAAATCCCTGAAAACTGAGGTCAATTCCCAGGGAATCCCCATACTCGCTGATCAATTCGCGAGCCAAAATCAGCTCGTTAGCCCCCAGGGCAGCCCCAATCGTCGTCTCGAGCGGCACTTCGGGACCTCCAGGTACATTCGGTAAGGCCTCAGCATGCTCCCCGTTAAAGTCGCCTACAAGGGCCATATTGGCGAGCACCGAGGCACTCGGCACCGAGCTGCCCAGCGCGCTCCGCTCCATCAAATCCTTTGAATCCTTAAGGTTGCAACCAGCATCTAATAAACCAGCGACAAATATCCGTCCCGCTTTTTAACGGATAGCAACCATCAAAAGAATGCTTACCCGGCTGTAATGACAGAGCGGCTATAGTGTAGTAGTTGTGGTACCAAGCTAGAAACACTAGAAACCGCTGTTATCCGCAAGACGTAAGGAAGGAGCGTTCGAAATGGTTAAGCAGTACATCCTGGCGAGTGACTTCGACCAAACCCTGAGTTTCAACGACTCAGGAGCTCTAGTGGCCGAGATTATAGGCGCGTCGGGTTTCGACAAAAAGGTTGCCGGCCTCTCTCAAATCCACCTGGTTCAGCAAGGCGCGGAACTCGCCTATCTGATCCTTCACGACCCTGATTTTCGCAAGGTACGCCGCGACGATCTAATCGCCGCGGGCAAGCTCGTCCGTCTGAAGCAAAATGTCGGCCTATTCGCCCGCCTGCTCGATAACCTCGGCGACGGCTACAAATTTCACTTCTGTGTTATCTCTGCGGCGCCGCAGGAAATCGTTCAGTCGGCTCTTGAAGGAATTGTTCCGCCCGAACGCATTTTTGGCACTAAATTTGTGTACGACGACTCAACCGGCGAAGTGCAATCCATCGTTCGCGCATCGGCCGGATGGGGCAAGGTCGCCGTCCTCGAAGAACAGCGCTCGAAACTTCATCTCAGCCCCGATTGCGTCATATACGTCGGTGACGGCAGCTCCGATCTGCCGGTGATGATGCACGTCAATCAAAGCGACGGCCTCACGATTGCCGTTTCCGAGAACGAATTCATCACGCGCGTCGCCAAGCGTACTGTGCTCAGCGACAATGCCATGAGCGTCCTCGTTCCCGTGCTCGAAGACGTTCTCCGCTGGGATTCGACACGCATCCGCAGCTTGTTCGCATCGCAAGGTCTCGCAGTCCGCGATTGGGACAAGCGCCGCACCGACACGCTCTCGATTCACGCGTTCAGCGAATCGTTCGAAGCCGCGGAAAATCGCCCGTAACTCAAATCCGCCCCACATAGCTTTTGCAGATAGCGCATCGCCGGGCCCCTCCCCGGCGATCGGCAATTTTGCGCCTGCATCGCCGTACATCTCCGCCCGCTTTTGTTCGCTCTCTTCCGGACAATTCGGTTGCTCTCGCTCGCCTGTTTGTATACAAACGGGAGCGCGACCGGAGATCTCCAATGGCTCACGAAGAACCAACGAAATCCACGCCGACCACAAAACTTCTAATCCGCAACATCGGCCTAATCCTTAGCGGCGATCTGGCTCACCCGATTCTCGACGCAGATGCAGTCGTCGCCATAAACGGCAAAATCTCCGCCCTAGGTAAAGAAAAAGATCTCGACACAACAGCCGCAACAACAACCATAGACGCCAACGGTTCCACCCTCGCTCCCGGCCTCATTGACAGCCACGTTCATCCCGTCGCCGGCGATTGGACTCCTCGCCAAAATCAAACCGGCTGGATAGATAGCTGCCTGCACGGCGGCGTCACCACGATGATTTCAGCCGGCGAAGTGCACACGCCCGGAAGGCCAAGAGACGTCGTAGGCCTCAAAGCCATGGCCATCACCGCTCAACGTTCCTTCGCCGCGCTGAGGCCGAGCGGCGTCAAAGTTCATGGAGGCGCGCCGGTGATCGAGCACGGCATGATCGAAGAAGATTTCAAATCTCTCGCGGACGCAGGCGTAAGACTTCTCGGGGAAGTTGGACTTGGCAGCGTGAAAGACGGAGAAACTGCGCGACAAATGGTCGCTTGGGCCCGCAAATACGGCATTCAAAGCACGATTCACACCGGCGGGCCATCAATTCCCGGCTCGAGCCTGATTGACAAAGACATCGTCCTCGCGGCCGACGCCGACGTCATCGGCCACATCAACGGCGGCCACACTGCGCTGCCCGACGATCAAATCACAGCGCTGTGCGAGCAATCGCAACGCGGCCTCGAAATCGTTCACAACGGCAACGAGCGCGCCGCGCTCCTCACGCTGAGACTCGCGAAAGAACTAAAAAATCTCGATCGCGTAATTCTCGGCACCGACGCGCCCGCGGGCTCCGGTGTTCAGCCGCTCGGAATCATCCGGCTGATTGCAATGCTGTCATCACTTGGTGATGTCCCAGCGGAAATCGCATTCTGCTTCGCCACAGGAAATACAGCGAAATTACGCAAGCTTGATTGCGGCATCATCGAAACGGGCCGCGCCGCAGATTTTGTTTTTCTGGATTATGCGCAGCACTCGGCAGGAAAAACACTTCTAGAAAGCGTGCGCCTCGGCGACTTGCCCGGAATCGGAATGACGATAATCGACGGCGTAGTCCGCTCCGAACGCAGCCGCAACACCCCGCCCGCAACCAAACTCCCGAAGGTCATCTGAAACAAACAACCTCGGATCTATGTAATCCGCACGAACGCCGAATCGGCACGAACGCCGAGCCGGCACTTGTAGCGCCCGGCTTCACAGCTTGCGGAAAAAAGCAGAAAGTTGTCATCCCGAACGAAGTGAGGGATCTGCGGTTTGTATGGAGGCTTTATCACGTTTCCATACTGGCAAGCTCGCCCTCCGGCACTTGTAGCGCTGGCTTCACGCCGGGCAGCCTTTGACCTCTTTTCATGCGAAAAAAAAGTCACCGCAATCCGTCTTCGCCCTTAATCTCTTCCTTCTTCAATCCCCCCACACGCGCAAGCGGCCGTCCGCTATCCGTCACCGCCACCGCAACCATAATTTCATTCGCACGCGGCGCATCGTTAATCCGCACTTCCATCCCGTCAAAATGGCTGCGCACAAACGCGGCGTCTTTGTGCCCAAGAGGAATATCGAGTGCAACTCCGAGCCCTCCGCGCTTTTTAGAAGATGGAATCAGCGCCGCTCCTTTGCCGAGAGCCTTTCGCACTGGCGCCCCCAGCTTCGGATGTAAAATCGCGGCCGCATGTTCGAGTTCGCCGTTCTCTCCGACGGCAGCTGCCTTGCCGTAGCTTTCAACTGATGTCCCCGAAATTCCCAGCGCCGCCACCGCCCGTTCCGTCAGCAAACCGCCCAATTCTTCGCCGATGTTGATCAACTCACTCAAGTCCTCAACAAATTTCCCCGCGCATGGATTTTCAATCACGGCAACAGCGGCAGCGCGCCGCGTCGGCGGATCAATCGCGCGTCCCATCTCGCTTCGCGTCTCTTCAACGAACGTAACCAGCTTCCGAATTTTTGCTTTTCCCGTCGCCGTCATCGCAGGCCGTCCTCTCCCTTGATCTCCGACGCTTTCAAACCGCCCACACGCGCATGTACACGCGCGCCAGTGGTCATCACCAGCGCGAGCAACATTTCGTCCGCGCGCGGCCCATCGGCTACGCCGACTTCCATGGAATCAAAATGGCTGCGAACGTACGACGCGTTGATGTGCGTGATCGGAATGTCGAGCCGCGCGCCAGGCCCTCCAACTTTTTTTGACGACGCCACAATCGCTTTCGCGCCGCCAAGAATTTCCCGCATCGCATATCCGCCAGGAACATGCCACAGCGCTCCATGCTCCAGTTCGCCGGCCGCGCCGACAATCGCGCCTTTGCCGTAACCTTCAACGACGTGAGAATCGCCGCCGAGCGCGGCAACGAGAGCTTTCGCCATCTCGAGGCCGAGCAGCTTTAGGTCATCCATAAAACCAGCAATATCAGCAACATACGAAGCCGCAAACGGATTCGCGATAATGGCCAGTACCGCCGCCCGGCGAGGTGGAACTTCCGCCACAGGCCCGCCCTCGTGAAAAATCTCTTCGACGACGGTCACGAATTTTCGCACTCTAACTTCCGGCAACGACCGTTCTCCTCAGATTTTCATCCGATGCCGCGGTCAAAAATCTACAGCTCTCATCCCGCGAGTCAGCGACGCGAGTCTCTCCCTGAAGACAAATCGCCACCGCAACTACGAGTCCTCGAGCGATGCATTCCTGTGCCGCGGCCAAGCCCGATGCGAAAGCGATATCAATTTCGTAAGCGGCCAGCTCACCAACATCACGGGTCACCAGCCGCTCACCAAGATCATTATCCGGAGCAATCTCGCAAGCCGCGACGCGGGCGATCGCCGGATGCCCGGGCAAATCCACGGCGTTCGCGATAATCGTTGCCCCCGCGTCGGCCATCGCGGCACGATCAGCCAGAACCGTCACCGCATCCGCGATTCCCAGAGAAAAACTTCGCCCGCGCCATCCGCTCGTCGCAATTCCGCGCACACGATCGCCCGCTTCGAGCCGCACCGTTCCAAACAACGACGGCCGGTCCGGCCGTTCGATCATCCCTATTCGAAAACTCTCGCCCGCAGAAAGATGAATCGCGATGTCGCCGCCGTCATTCACGTACGCTCGCGAAAGCGAAGCAGCTTCCGTCATCACTTGCAGAATTTCCTCCGCCACAGCGCCCGCCACTGCGGCCATCGGCGTGATAAAAGTTTGTGCTGCAAACGGCGCAACAGCCTCCGCCATCCGGCGCGCCACGGGGCCAGAAAGTTGCGGTCCATCCGCTCGCGCAGCGGATCGCAAAAGCGGCAACTCGCCGCACAACTCATCGAGAACAGTGACGAATCGCCGAGCCGCCGCACGATATGCCGCCTCGATCTCCGCGCTTTCACCAAACGCTTCAACAATCAGATCAATCGGGCCATCGTGCAAATGTAGTCGGCGATTGTCCGGCAAAAAGCGAATGACAGGCGGCTCTCTCATCGCTTCGCGCTCCGCGGAGAATCGGCCTCACGCATCCCGGACTTCATCGGCCCAGATTTGACTGGTACTGGACTCTGCGATTGCGGTTCTAGCTGCTCGCGATTGCTCTCGCCCAGCGAACTGAGCGGACGAACTTGATCCATGTGCCCGCCAAGCGCCGCATAGTCCTCTAGCTTTAGAGTGAATTCGATCGGCGCGACAAGGGCGGGCGTCGGCACGTAGCCGAAACCATTCTCCGGCATCCTTGTAACGTCAACCATGAACGTGATTCCGCCACCGGGCCAAACATAAACCGGCGCTCCACCGCACGTGACCCGCGTGAAATTGTGTTTCACCGAGCGCGTGAGCTTCACAGGGTTATCCGTCACTCCCGCACGTAAAGAACCTCCCGCTCCTCCCATAAACAGCACCGTCGAAAGCGCCGGCTCGCAGTTTTCCCTTATTCGCTCGACGGATTCAACGAGCGACTCAGGCAAATCCCGCGCCACAGGCCGCAAATCATCATCAAGTTCGTAGTACGCATGTTGCTCTCCGGTTGTGCTCACCATGAGCATTCGAAGATGCGGCCACGCGATCTTCGGCTTGAATGTNNACTTGGAAATAACGCCCCGGCGTTGACCGGCGACCCTTGATGCGAATTCCGGTCGCACGAACTCCCAGAAGCTTTCCGGCTTGATGTTCGGAGAGAACGCCAGTGATGTGATCGTCCACCACCACCACTTCATCCACCGCGCCGAACCATTGCCTCGCGAACATTCCAATCGTCGCCGAGCCGCAGCCGACGCGCATCCGCGCCTCGAGGACTCCGTTCACAACCGGCGGCTTCCCGGCTTCGACGATCACTCGCGCGCCATCATCAATCGCCAATTCCACCGGCTTTCGATTGCAGAGATCGAGCAGCGTCTCGCACGTGACGCGGCCTTCCTTTTTCGTTCCGCCCGTCAAATGATGAACGCCGCCAAGCGAAAGCATTTGCGAGCCATATTCGCCCGTCGTCACGTGGCCGACCGGCTCGCCTTCCGCGCGCACGAGATTCCGCTCCGGTCCGAGATGCCGGTCCGTATCAATTTTTACTTTCACGCCGCAATAACTGAAAATTCCTTCGGTCACCACCGTGACCATGTCCACGCCTTCCACTTCGGAAGAAACGATGAACGGCGCAGGCTTGTAATCGGGATACGTCGTCCCCGCGCCGATTGCTGTGACGAACGTTCCCGCGCCTTTTAGAAGCGTTCCGTCCCAATCGCGATCCGGCCCGAGAAATCGGACAAGAGGCGTGCCGTGCGATTTCGCGCGATCGAGAACCACCTGCGGATCCACGCGCACGAGCTGCCCCTCGTGATTCGCGTACCGGTCGCACGCGCCGGCCATGCCGCGCTTGATGTAGCACAGCACCGGGCACGCATCGCAGCGAATCGTCTCTTCAGCCATTGCGGACTCCCGCAGCAGCTGCAGCAAGAATTTCCGCGCGCACGCGATCGGGCGTCGCGGGAATTCGGCGAATGCGCACGCCCGTCGCGTGGTAAATCGCGTTTAAGATTGCAGGCGCCGTGGGAATCAGCGCCTGCTCGCCCACACCCTTCGCGCCGAATGGCCCGATCGGCGAAGGATCTTCGATGAGAATTGTTTCGACCGGAGGAACGTCGCCCACGGACGGAATAAGATAATCGTGCAAATTCTCTCCTTTGCCCGGAAAAAATTCCTCCATCAGCGCAAATCCAAGTCCTTGCGCCGCTCCGCCATCGATCTGGCCTTCGACAAGCGTCGGATTGATGGCCCGCCCAACATCGTGTGCCGCAGTAATTTTGAGGACCTGAACTGTGCCGAGCTCCATGTCCACGCTAACTTCCACCATATGCGCGCCGAAGCCGTACAGCGCGTAAGGATTTCCCTGCCCGTCAGAATTGAGCGGTCTCGTGGGAGGATCAAACGTCGCTTCCGCAGAAGCAACGTAACCGCGCGCGTCGAGAGGAGAATCGCGAAGAGAAATTGTGCGGCGCTCGCCGCGCTCTTCGATCGTAATCGCGCCGTCGCCAAATTCGATTTGCGCGCACTCGCACGCATTCGCAATTCGCAAAATTGCTTTTCGCAATTCCGTTCCCGCGAGACTTGCCGCTGTTCCCGAAACAAATGTCTGCCGCGACGCCGAAGTTTTTCCGCAGTCCGGCGTCACGTCCGTATCCGCGGGGAGCAAATCGAATTTTTCAAGCGGTGCGCCAATCGCCTCCGCGCAAATCTGCGTCACGACCGTCGCCGAGCCCTGTCCAATGTCCACAGCACCTTGATGCAGCGCAATTCGCCCGTCGCGCTTGAGCCCAACGCGCATCGTCGAAGGATTCGGCAACGAAGTATTGCCGCACCCATACCACATCCCAGCGACGCCAACTCCGCGACGCAAAGATCCTTTGCCTGAAGAATTCGCGGCTTCCGCACTCGCGCGCGCCGCGATCCATTTCGAACGCAGCGCCTCAAAACATTCGCGAATCCCCACACCGCTGCCAAAAACTTGCCCGGTCACCGTAGGGCTTTCGTCATCGAGCGCATTCAAAATTCGAAATTCCAGCGGGTCCATTCCAAGCTTTTCCGCAAGCTCATCGTAAAGTTGCTCCTGCGCGACGGTCCCCTGCGGCACTCCAAATCCGCGGAACGCGCCAGCGGGAACCAGATGCGTATGAATCGCACGAGTGAGCGCGCGATAGTTCGGAACTTTGTACGGCCCCGACGCGTGAACCGGCACGCGGTAAGCAACGGTCGGTCCCCACGATGCATACGCGCCCGTGTTGAAATCCGCCTGAAAATCCATCGCGACCAGCGTTCCATCGCGCTTCGCTCCCGCTCGCGCGCGAATCCGCGCCGGGTGCCGCTTCGTCGTCGCCATAATGGATTCCGGCCGCGAATAAATCATTCGCACCGGCCGCCGCAAATGCCACGCCGCCACCGCGAGAAACGGCTGCACCGAAAGATCGAGCTTCGTTCCGAAGCCGCCGCCAACCGCCGTCGGTAAAATCCGCACCGAACTTTCAGGCAGCCCGAGAATCGCAGCGATATCTTTGCGCGCCATGTACGGCGCCTGCGTGCACGATTGCACTTCGATGCGATCGCCGACGCGCCGCGCAAATCCCGCTTCCGGCTCGATGCACGCGTGCTCCACAAATCCCGTTTCAGCTTCGACGCTCGCCACAACATCCGCATCTCGCAGCGCCGCCTCAACATCGCCGCGCACCACTCGCCCGCGCACCAGCACGTTACCGGCGCGATTCGCGTGAACGAGCGGCGCATCCGCATCGAGCGCCCCTTCAATCGTAGTCAGCGCCGGCAATTCTTCCCACTCCACAGGAAAATTCGCCGCATCAAACGCAGCAACCGCATCCGCCTCCCCAACAATCGCCGCAACAGCTTCGCCGCGAAATCGCGCCGCCTCTACTGCGAAAACCGGTTGGTCAGCGCAATTCGGAATTACTCCATAGCAATTTGTGCCGGGAACATCTTTAGCGATGAACACAGCATGGATGCCGGGATGACTCGCGACGAAAGCAGCGAGATCGCCGAAACGAAATCGCGCGTGATTGTAAGGGCTGCGAATCACGCGAAGCGTGAGCGCGCCGGCCGGCGCTTCGTCGGCGCCGTAAATTTCGGTGCCGTTAATTTTGCGCGCGCCGTCCACACGCGCCACCCGCTGCCCGACCGCCCCGGACAAACACTCCTCCCGCAACGCAATCGAGCCGGAAGCCGCTGCGAGAACGGCGGAAATAATTTTGCGGTAGCCGGTGCAGCGGCAGAGGACGCCGCCGAGCGCGTCGAGCACCTGCGTCTCATCGGGCGCAGAATTGCATTCGAGCAGCGTCGTCGCCGATACCAGCATCCCCGGAGTGCAAATGCCGCACTGCGCCGCGCCGTGCTGCAGAAACGCAGCGCTCAGCTTTTCGAAATTCGCGGAGTAGCTGCCGAGACCTTCCACCGTCGTAACTTCCGTCGTGACGCCGTCAAGTTGCCCCACCGCAATCAAGCACGAGCACGCCGCTTTGCCGTCAATCAGAACGGTGCACGCGCCGCAATCGCCCGCATCGCAGCCCACTTTCGTTCCCGTCAGGCCCAGCTCATCGCGAAGCACTTTCGACAGCCGCGTAACAGGCGGCACGTGCACGATTGTCTGCTTGCCATTTACGCCGATAATCATTGGCTTTGCTGGTTCTCGCACATTCACGCGCCGCTCACTGGAGTGGCTCCCACGCATGCATCAAGCGCGCGCCGAATCAAAGTGAGCGACGCATCGCGGCGGTACGCCGCAGTCGCGCGCAGATCGTCAATCGGCGCGAGTACGCCATCCAAATACTCCGCCGCGGCTAATTTTCCGAGCCCAGGCCGCGCCGCAGCGCCCACAAGCGACTCTTCCAATCGCGGCAGCCGCCGCGCTTGCGCCGAGCACGACCCCACAGCAACGCGCGCTTCGGCAACGCAATTTCCATCGTCATTTCGCTCATCCACTACAATCGTCACCGCGACCATGACAATCGAAATCACCAAATAGCGCCGCGCGCCAAGTTTCAAAAATGACGACGCGGCATTCTCCAGCCGCCGCGGCACAGCAACGCTCGTCAAAATCTCATCCGCGCGCCGCGCCGTCTTGCGATTGCCCAAAATAAAATCGGCAAGCGGCAGCGTCCGCGTCCCCGACGCGGAAGCGAGCCGCACCTCAGCATCAAGCGTCAAAAGCGGCGGCACGCTGTCGGCGGCCGGCGACGCGTTGCAAAGATTCCCCGCCACCGTACCGAAATTTTGAATTTGGATCCCGCCGATTTCGCGCGCCGCGCTCTTCAGCCCGTCAAAGCCTCGCGGCAGCGGCGCGCTCGCAATTTCGCTCCAGGTAGTCCTGCCGCCGATGAGAATGCGATCCGCTTCAACGGAAATTCCCTTCAGCTCGCGCACCCGCGAGATATCAATTACGGTTTCCGTGATGGGACGATCCACTCGCGCGGGGAAAAAATCCGTGCCCCCGGAAAGTAGGACGCCGCGCGTCTCCGCAAGCGCCTGCACAGCTTCCGCGAGCGTCGCCGGTTGAAGGAATAAGCTCATGTAATAAGGTGGTTCAGGATTACCGTCCGGATGCCAAAAAGGGCCCCAGGCGCCTCAAGGCTGCCCAGGTCATTTGTATACCAACAAACGGAAATTGTGAAGCGGCAGATACCTTCTCGACAATGTGGTGGGAGCCCCGCATTGATGCGGGGGAGGTTTTCGCCGTTTGCCGCTCCCGATTCCGACCGTAGGGGCGAGTCTAAGACCGGCCCGGCCTTTTCTCCGGGTGCCGCATCCTTTGCAACGCAAAGGGTGCGGATTTGCACTTTCTATGTCGCCGTTCCCAACCGCCGAAGGGGTTTCAACCCCTGAGGCCCTAACACATTCGCTTCAACAACCTCAACAACGTCCCCTGCTCGGCTCTCGAAAGCGGCGCGAGCGTCTCCTCCGTAATCCTCGCGGCTTCGCGCATCGCCGATTCCGTAATTTTGCGCCCGCGCCCCGTCAAATGAACCATCAACAGCCGCGCGTCCTGCAAATCCGCGCGCACCTCCGTGAATCCGCGCTTGGTCAACCGGTCAATCACGCCCTTGATCGTCGCCGCATCCATCGCCGTCAATCGCCCCAGCCGATTTTGCGAGCACGGCCCCACTTCGTAGAGCTTCGCCAGCGCCGCAAATTGCGTCGGCGTAAGCTCGTAGAGCATCCGCTTGGTAAAAATCGCGATATGCCGCTGCACCACTTGCCGAAGAATAAACCCCGCCTGCCGGTCAAGAATGTATCGTTTCGCAGGCACCGCAGCTCCACCCTTCGCCTTAGCCCCCGCCGATAGTCCTCGCCCCAAACCCGGCCCCCGGAACAAAAATAATGCAGCTGCAAATGGATGCGGAGTATACACCGCAGGGCAATTGGTTTCGCGGGCGAAATCGGGACGGAACAGTTGACGACAGAGCGTCGAGAAACGCTGGATCAGCATCCATAGGCCACCAATAAATCCCCCGCCACGTGACTGAGAGCTGCGCCCGGACATGATAATTGCCTTGACTCATTGTTTAGGATATCCTAAACTTAACTTGGAATGGATTCTAAGCCTCACTAAGGACGTAATGGAGCGAAGCGATGCCGCCAGAGCCGCTCACCTTCAGACTTGTTCCGTACGTACAAGTTTCCAGTCAACGGGCCGTCGGATTCCTTGCTGGGCATTCCGAACTAGATGCCTGGGAGACCTACGACACGTTCGACACGCAGCAGAAGCGGGCGGTTAATGTGAGGATGGAGCACTGGATAGCAGGGAATAATCGGCCGGGAACGATGTTTCACGGTTTTCCGAACCGATCTGGATACGAGGAATGCTTTGTATTCAAGTATCAGGAGCACCGGTTTTACGGGTTTTTGTGCAACCCGTTGCCTGAGTCGAACGGTCGATTTCGGCTCTGCGCGCTAACAACGTACGATTGGAAGAGCGAGTGGGAGACCGACGAATCCATTCTTCCGGAGGTCGAGCAATGGAGGACCAATTCGGTCGGATTCGTATATCCGGAATATAGGTGGGGAGGTGCTGCGTGGAACAACTAAAACATTGGACAAGCCGAAGTGTCAACGATCTCGTTTATTCCGTCGCCTCGGGTTTTGTCGCACAAATCGAGACAAAAATGGAAGACGAAGATATGGACAGAAAAACTCTTGCGGACGTCCTTAAGGTTACCCGCGGGCGCGTCTCGCAGGTGCTAAATGATCCTAGCCACTGCAGCCTGCGGGGCTTTGCGAGATACGCACTCGCTGTTGGAATGAAGATGTCCGTTCTAGCGTACGACGACGGCGATGCAAGTAATAAGCTCGGGCTTATCAACGCCGAAGTATTCAGCGACTGTTGGCGACGGTGCGGACGGCCCCGCGACCTCTTCGAACTTCGGGGCGTAGGAGGCACGGCGACGCACGGACAAATCGACCAAAGCATCTACGAGTTCACGACGCCCTGCGCTCCATTTGCTTCTCCAACTTCAACCAAGGTCGAGGGACAACGCGTTACGGGTGTGCCGGCCGGGTCTTATACGTTGACACAAATGCAGACCAGACAGGAGAGTTATGGCCCAAACTGATGAAGCGAACGTGGTACATGGTGCTCAGGACGCCGCTGCTTTGGCTACCAGCGCGGCACAGCTGCCTAACTTTGTCGAAGACCCAGAGTTTGTGACGATCTATACAAACTGGGTACAGTCAGTCTATTCGCCGTTCGATGTCGCTTTATTTCTTGGCGAGGCTACGGGTCCAACCGAAGGAGGTCGAGCAACGATCAAGCGAAAGGCGAAGATTATAATGGCGGTTGCGGAGGCGAAGATCGTGGCAACGATTCTGGCCGGCACAGTCGCAAAGTACGAGGCCCAGTACGGAAAAATCGTACTCGCGCCGGAGCTTTTTCCAAAGGACGATGGCGGTCGCTAGCGGCGTAGCAACTGCTCTTGGAATGCATTTGCAGATGAATAAGCCATGACGATTTATGACGAGCCAATGGGTGCGTCGGGTTTTGGCGGACGCGCGGTGCTCCTGGCGAGTTGAAAAAGCTCCGGTACTATTCGGAGTTTGTGGAAGTGGTGGACTGAGTTTCCAGACAAGATAATGCAGATTGCAGACGCGAAACTGCTCAAGGAAAAGCTGGGGGAGATCCTCGTCGATGGTCCGCTTTATCGGAAGTTTGCATACACAGGCAGAGACTGCCACTTCACACGCAGAGGCGCGATGCCAGGGACAGATCGCTATGGAGAGCTTCCATCAGAGTTGAGGATGATTTGCGGGAACGCAAAATGCAAGGCCCCTGAATGGTGGAAAGTAAGCAGCGACGAAGTGTTCTTCGGCTCTGACTTTATCAAGCAACGAAGGTATACTTGCAAAAATTGCGGCCAGTCGACACAACACTACGAATTCATCTGGCAAGAGAATAAAGACGTTAACCTTTTCATTAAGGTTGGTCAGTGGCCGCCGTCATCGATTGATCCATCTCCAGAACTCGAGAAGGCGCTCGGCCCTGAAGATTCCGAACTCTATAAAAAAGGCCTCGTAAATTTCCAGTTTGGATACGGCATCGGAGCAGTGGCGTATTTCCGTCGCGTGCTAGAAAACAAGATCAATGCGCTGCTTGATTTGATTGCTGAGGCCGCTCGAAATGAGAGCATCGCTAACGAACACATTGCCAGCATCGAGGACGTAAAGAACAGCCACCGTGTAGAGGACAAGATCGTCGTTGCCTCCAAAATTTTGCCAGCGCACTTAAAACCCGGAGGGCACAATCCTCTAGACAAACTGTACGCGCCGCTGAGTGCGGGTTTGCACGGTGAATCCGACGACGAATGTTTGGAGACTTTCGCGGAGGCTCGATTCGTGTTTGAGTACCTCTTCAAAAATCTCACCGAGAGCAACGAGGAAGCACGAAAATATGTTCAGCGCCTTAGTGCCCCGGGTAGTCAAGAAAAGCCCGCTCAAGCGGGGCAGGCGGAACAGGGTGAGAAGTTGAAGAAGTAGCGGCGCGCTCGGAAGGATTTGAAATCCCGACCGCACGCCCCGACGCCGTATCGCTCGGGCCCCGCGCTACTTACCTACACTTCCGAAGTGGCTTACGCGCAGTTGCGATTGCGTGAGTTCCTTGACGTCGAGCTCGCCGTCCTTTTTCACATCGAGCCTGTCGAACTCCGCTTCCATGAAGCTCATCCACTCATGCTTGGAGATTTTGCCGGTTTTGCCGGTATCAATCAGGAGCATCAACTGCCTGGCCTCGTTCTCTCCGAGGGCCACATTATCCTGCGCCTTCGGAACTACATTCTTTTGCGCAACCGCAGTCCCTAACATGGCCCACATTCCGGCCAATACGGCGATAACCACCATGCCCGATGCGACATTCCTTCGCGTCAAGATCATCGACTTCCAAAGCATGTTCGACTCCTCCGACATCATGAACTCTGTCCACGCGATCAGCTGCTAGGACGTTCTGCGTCAGGCGCGCCTCTCCGGGCCGCCTTTGGGCGCGCTCTCTCCCGATAGAATCGAGCGAGAACGCAGATCGAGAACGCGCGCCAAAAAACAAATAACGGCGAAAACCACTTCCACCATTATGGAATTCTCCCCGGATGGTCCCTTCGCTAACGAATCCGTAAGCGAACGGTAGTCCCGCGTGCCTCAGGAAAGCATAAGGAATTCGTAACATTCCTATAAGGGATCAGGGCAGGGGGCAACGCGGAGAAGGCTTAAACGAAGATTCTTGTTCATCACGGCGCCGCAATTTGCTATCGTTATACTCTGATTACGTGCCTAGAACATACTAGGCGCTGCCGGGGGGCTGTAATGAGCGCTGAAGATCAGGAAAAGAAGGCGCGCGCGCCGCTTGAATTTATTGATGCGCGGCATAAGTATGCCTTGCTGAGGCACAAGGCCGATACGGTCGCGAGAGGCCTTGAAGCGTTCGCCAGAATTTTGCGAGACCGCCCCGAGACGATCGCGTTTGACGGAGACGACGCAGCGCTAAGGAACTACAGGGGCTTAGGCGATCTCGTGGATGACGTTCAGAAGGCCGGAGAAGACCTGCAGAGGCTCACCGACCTGATGGAGCAGCTCGGCTTCCCTGACACTCTTGCCGAAAATAGATAGTTACAGCCTGGCGCATCCGGGTGTATATAAGGGGCTCGGTCGACCCCCCAAGGATTCTGATCTTTGAACCGGCCGATAAGGCTCCGAATTCCCATTCGGGGCCTTTTTTACGCGCGACCATAATGGAGGCGGGCTCACGCCGAATACCTGGATTTTTCCCAAAGCGGTATGTGAGAATCCGCCACTGCTGTGAATTCCCGAATGCAGTAGCCGATCCTCGTTGTATTCTGTTTCCCACCGTTTCAGCTTTCGAGCCAGATCTTCCTGTGCCGAAAGTGCTTTCCCCGGTAGAACTCCTCGAATTAGCGGGATAATGTCCCTAATGGGACAGATACCGCGAGACACGTGGTTCAAACTGGATGCCGTTGGGATCCTGAAACCTAGGATCTTGGAATCAGAGGAGGCAACAATGCTTGGATACGGGGTAGTCGGAACAATATTGATTATCTTTTTAATCGTTTGGCTAGTACGAAGAGCGTAAGAGCGAAATCGAGTTTCACCGTCAAATTCCTTGGGGCTGAACTCGCCCTAGCGCCAGACAGCTTCGCTAGATTGCATCCGGCAGGCTTCGGGTGTATAAAACGAGACTCGGTCGAATACCCAGAATGGCTCCCAGCCCCCGGAGCCATCTTTTTTCTCCTGCCACTCGCATGACATCCGCAGACGCCTCGATTCCAAGATCTTACATACCCGCTCATTTGCGCGATTGATTCCCGTCTGCTAGGGTAGTCACAGCAACATCAGCTAACGAAATCGCCAACATGCGTGAGTATGGAGGAGGATCGGCGGGGACGGCTGTTTGTCCCGCCTGCGTTTACTATGGCTGCCTCGATTTACGCTGTTCGCCCTATTCACCCTGTTTACCCGGAGCCTCAATCGGAGCTTCGAAGCGAGTCTCAAAGGGAGCCGGAACGACGCGGTGAATGGCCAATTCTAATCGACACACCAAAACGATTAGAAATCGCCGTAAACCCAACAAAACAAACAACCTAGGCCGTTTCTAATCGCTACAAAACATGGGGTCTGCGGACGCGATCAGGGCGCGACGGAAGCGGGGCGTTGCGCTGAGGTGGGAAGGGGTTGCGAGCGATCGTGGCGGATGATTTCGAGTTGGTCGCCGATGCATGTGCCCGTGCGGCCGACGGTATGAGTGGGAAGCTCAAGGACGCTGCGCGCGTTGAGGCAAACTTTGGAGATGCGGAACGGGCGGACGTGCTCCTCGACGTGCACCACGCGCTTTTCGCGATCGAGAAACACGAGATCGATCGGGAACATCATGCCGAGCGTGTGAATGCCGTGGCAGGGAATGATCCAGAGGCCGCGGCCAGGGCGATTCCACGTGCCCGTCTTGCCGAGCAAGCCGACGAGACGGCGCACGTAGGTATCCGCGGCGCTCACTTCCGTGGCAACGAAGCAATCCCGCGTTTTGTTGTACACGTAAACTTCTGAATTGTGATTCAAGACACCAATGCCTCTATTTTGGAATGCCCAAATCAATTTTTACTGGTTCATTGAAAGGCGGGACTTACTCACCAGTCTTACGACTGCGCCGCCAAATAATGATCCCCAAGACAGCCACAGCGAGTACGCCTGCGATAATCCGAATTGTGCTGACATCCATACCACCCATATATTTCCTCCTATGAACGGCGACGAACTGGGCTTACGTCGTTCTCAGCGCTGCGGTGAATTGCAGAGCCGCTCCAGATTTTTTAAACGTAGAGCCTTACGGGCTCTATTGCATTGCCAAGCTTTACAAGCTCTATTTGTTGAGCTGCGGAAGCATCTGATGGAGCACGATGACGACCGCAGGCCCAAGCAGCACGACAAAGAGAGCCGGAAACACGAAAAATACCAGCGGCGGAACCATTTTCACGCTGGTCTTGGCCGCCTGCTCTTCGGCGCGCTGGCGGCGTTTGGTACGAAGCGAATCGGCGTGAACGCGAAGCGCCTGCGCCAAGTCAGTTCCGAAGCGATCGGTCTGGACGAGCATGCCGACGAGCGCTTTGACGTCGTCCACGCCGGTGCGATCGGCTAATTCCTGAAGCGCTTCGAGGCGGCTTCGGCCGACACGCATCTCGAGATTGATGAGATGAAATTCGTCGCTGAGTTCCGGGTGCGTGTATTCGAGCTCGTCCGCGACGCGGGCGATGGACTGGTCAAGGCCCAAGCCGCCTTCCACGCAGATCACGAGCAGATCGAGAGCGTCGGGCAGAGCCAGCACCATCCTGAATTGGCGATGGCGCACGCGCCAACTGAGCCACATGTCTGGAAGCAGGAAACCGAAGACGGCGGCGCAGAGCAGAATTGGAATCGGGCTGTATGCATACCAGCCGGTGAAATAAACGATGCCTAGAAAGAGGAGCGGAAAGAGCACCTTGGTGCCGCGCAACACGGCGACGAGCTCAGGCCGGCGATACCCGGCGCGGATCATCAGGCGGTGGAACTGGGTAACTTCGCGCGCCGAAGGAGGCAAGAGCTTGCTGACGTCGGTGAGTACGCGCTCAACTTTTTTGCGGCTCGGCTCGCGCTTTTCCTGGACAACAGCCTGTCCAGGGACGCCGCCGCCGCCGAGTTGAGTGAGGCGGTCGACGAGCGTGGAATTGTCGGTGGAAAACAAGAGAACGAGAAATACACCGACAAGAAGAACATCGAAAAATATCGCGAGAGCGATTACGAGAGTCATGGTTTAGGTCCGGTACTGCTTACACCTCAATATTTACAATCTTCCAAATAATTAACGAACCGATGATCTGAAGAAACGCGCCGACTCCCAACAGCGTCCGGCCCAGGGGATCAGTAAACAAAACACTGGTGTATTCCGGATTGATGGCGCGAGTGATCAGAAGAAAAGTGGGCGGCAGAGCAATCAGGATTGCCGCGGTGAACCGGCCTTGGGCTGTCTTGGTTCGAACCTCGCCGCGAATTTTGAAGCGCTCGCGAATCACGGAGGCAAGGTTCTCGAGCAGCTCGACGAGGTTTCCGCCGGTTTCTTTTTGCACAACGAGACCCGTCACAAAGAAGCGAACGTCAACGAGCGGGACACGCTCGGTGAGATTGTGCAGAGCATCGCGAAGCGGCAAGCCGAAATTGTTTTCTTCGAAGACCATGCGGAATTCGCCGGCAACGGGCTGAGGCGTCTCTTTGGACATCATTTCGAGGCCTGCGGTGACGGCGTGTCCGGCGCGGATGGCGCGCGAGAGGAGGTCGATCGCTTCGGGGAAGTTCTTCTCAAACTTACGCATGCGTTGACCTCGGCGAAACGCAACAAACATCGCCGGAAGCGCGAAGCCGAGCAGGCCGAACAAAACAGCGGTGATGATTCCCCATTCTTCCATGTAGCAAATGAAGTAGAGCGCGACACCTGAAATAGCGCTAAGAAGGGCAAGAACGCCCGGCTTAATTTTTAAACCAGCCTGGGCAATGTATGCGTTGAGCCTCGCGAGACCCGACCACGACAACAGGAGCTTGTTGAGTGCCGGAAGGTCGCTCACCGTCGAGTCGCGGAGCATCGACTTGTTGACCTGCTGAACGCCGACCGCGCCGACGCTGACGTCTTGCAGGCGGCGCTGAACGGCTTCGGACTCCGAATCACCGCGCGTGGCAAAAAGCACGGCTCCGGAGATCGCCAGGATCAGTATGAAAACGATGATTGCTGCAAACAATGCCATCGCGAATCCTCTAGCGCCGCACCGGCGCCTTTTCAAACATTTCGAAGGGCAAATGAACTCCGGCCATCTCCAAGCGCTCAGCGAGTTTCGGGCGAATTCCTGTCGGCTGGAACTCGCCGAGGACCTCGCCTTTTTCACCGATGCCGCGCCGTTGGAACACGAAGATTTCCTGCATGGTCACGACATCCGATTCCATGCCGGTGATTTCTGCGATGGTCATGACCCGGCGTGTTCCATCGCTAAGCCGGCTAATCTGTACGACGAGGTCAATGGCCGAAGCAATCTGGCGGCGAATCGCCTTGTCGGGAATGTTCAAGTTGGCCATGGCAACCATGGTTTCCAAGCGGCTCAGAGCATCGCGGGGCGAGTTCGCGTGGACGGTGGTCAGCGAGCCATCGTGGCCCGTGTTCATGGCCTGCAACATGTCGAGCGCTTCCTCGCCGCGGACCTCGCCGACGATGATGCGGTCGGGACGCATACGCAAAGCGTTGATAACGAGTTGACGCTGCTTGATGACACCTTTGCCTTCGACGTTGGCCGTGCGTGTTTCGAGCCTGACGACGTGTTCCTGGCGCATCTGCAGTTCGGCCGCGTCTTCAATCGTGACGATTCGCTCGCGATTGGAAATGAAGGAGGACAGGACATTCAATAGCGTGGTCTTGCCGGCGCCGGTGCCGCCGCTGACGAGCACGTTCATGCGCGCGCCCACGCAACCCTGGAGCATCTCAACGCCAGCAGGGCTGATGGTTTTATTACGAAGCAATTCTTCAGCGGTCAGGCGATCGCGGCCGAAACGCCGGATCGAAAGACAGGGACCGTCAATGGCAAGTGGCGGGATGATTGCGTTAACGCGCGAACCATCGGCCAAACGGGCGTCCACCAT
The DNA here is from genome assembly GCA_003152355.1 of Acidobacteriota bacterium. GTDB lineage: Bacteria > Acidobacteriota > Terriglobia > Acidiferrales > UBA7541 > Palsa-147. Next base: position 29,676 of record PMAA01000096.1, read on the forward strand.
CGGCGAAGATTCGTCAATTCGACGGCCGATCGCGGAGACGATGCGATCGATGATCAACATCAGGTGAGCGTCGTCGCGAAACTGAACTGCAGTTTTTTCGAGTTTGCCGGCGCGCTCCACGAAAACCGATTTGTAAGTGTTGACGAGAATATCGGAGATCGTCGGATCCTTCAGCAGGGGTTCGAGCGGACCGAGACCAAAAACCTCGTCAATAACTTCCTGAGTAAGGCGCTGCCGTTCCTGAAAGGTCATCGGCGTGGTTTCGCCGGCGACCAACCCTTCGATCACTTGCGCTAATTCGGCACGAACCGTCTGACGATCACCCTGTGTGACGCGCTCCAAATTGACGGCCTGGAGGAGCTTCCGGTGAATCGTAGCCTTCAGCGCTGTGAAATCTGATCTAGTTGAAGCAACTGGTTGCACGCTGCTACCTCATTTCTTAGGAGGAAATGCGAAGAACCCGGCGCCGCGCTTGTCTTCAGCACTTTCCGAGCTGACACCCGCCAGCTGACACGCCATATTGCGAAACTTTGTAACGAGAGGATCGTTGTGATTTCGCGAGAGAAGCTTCCCGACGCTCTCGGCCTCGCTCACTTGGCGGTAGTCATTCGGCAGACGGGCGAAAATCGGATGCTTGATTCGTTTCTCGATATTTTGCAGAGCCTCGTCATCTTCCCTGCGCCAACGATTGACGATCACGCGAATCCGCGAAGGATCGGTGCCTTGTTCGATGAGCGACTTCAAGCGCCGTTCGAGACCCCACAGCGCCGGAACGCTCATCACCGTTACGATGACAATCGCGCGGGCTGATTTGAAGGCTGAACCTCCTTCGAGGAGGTTCGTCACACCGCCGTCAACGATCAGATAGTCGCAGCTGCCCTGCGCGACGTTAATCACTCGTTCGACCGCCTCGGCCGACACGCTTTCCCATTGCTCGGGACGAGACGTTCCGGCGAGCACGCCGACACCGCTCGGGTGCTGCGCGATCAGGCCGGTAAGAAAATGACTATCCAGATGCTCGAGATTATCAACCGCGTCCCGGACCGTGAATCGAGGATGAAGATCCATCAACAAGCACAGATTTCCGAGCGGGCGCGCGAGATCGAACATCTCGATGTGTTTCCCGGTTGCCTTGGCCAATTGAGAGCCTAGATTGGCGGTTACTGTGGTGGTGCCGACGCCGCCCTTCGTGCCCATGACCACGATTAACTTGTCCTGCTGGCGGAGGTGCGTGGACTGCCGCTCCTGGGCGAAACGCGTGAGAGCTTCGCGCAGAGCTGCAATTTCCACCGGTGCGGACAAGAACTCTTGAACGCCGCTGCGCATGGCTTGAAGCAGCAAGGTGGGATCAGGTTGTTTGAACGGAGCGCAAGCAATAATGCAAACGGAAGGATAGCGCCGGCGCCACGCGGCAGCGGCTGCAAGGGCCGCTTCAAAATCGCGGCCGAGGTCGAGAAGGAGAATGTCCGGAGGGACTTCGCCCGCTCGCATTTCTGGTGATCCAGTCGCCGGAAGTTGCTGTACGCGCCCTACAAGGCCGGATTGCTCCAGACTCGCACGCAGTACACCGCTGACCTCGGCATCACCGCTAAGAACCGCTGCTGTCAGCATCTTTCAAAAGCTCCCAAGCAAATAATATGCTTCGTTGGTGTCGAGTGCAGATGCACCCATTACGGCTTTGTGGGCCCTTTGCCCTCAATCGACTTATCGAACTCCGGCCCCTTCATGTACGGCACGGGATATTCCGGCAGCTTCGGCTCCTGGCCGACGCCGAGGGGATGCACGATGTGCGGGGTCACGATCACGACCAATTCGTCTTTGCTCTTCTGAAATGACTTGCTGCGGAAGAGCTGGCCGAGGACCGGTAGATCGCCCAGCACCGGCATCTTGTTGATAATCTCGCTGACCGAATTGTCAACTAGACCTGCGATTCCAAAACTCTGCCCGTCGGCCAGTTCCATCTCGGCATCAACGCGCCGTGTTGATAGCGCTGGGATGAAGAATCCCGAGAGGGTGATCGCATTCGTATAGTCGAGCGAACTCACTTCCGGCCGCACGTGCAGATGGATACGATTGCCCTCCGTCAGAGTCGGCGTAAACGTCAGCTTCACACCATACTCACGGAATTGAATCGTGACCGTCGGCACAGTACCGGCGCCTCCGCCTTGGACGACGGGAAATGGAAACTCTCCGCCCGCCAGGAAGCTTGCCTCTTTGCCGGTTTCTGTCAGAAGATTCGGCTCAGCCAACGTCTGGAGCAAGCTATGCTGCTCCAACGCCTGGATGGTCAAACCAACGTTAACGTTCGGATCAAACAAAAAGATGTTCAACAAACTGCTGAGCGAAAAACTCGGTGTAACCGAAGGCGCAACTGCGCCGCTCGAAGTCGAGCTCGTCGTAGACGTGGTACTCGTCGTTGATGTAGAAGATGTAGAGCTGGTCCCTGTCGGAAGCGATGGGAGCGACGGCGGGCCGTATTGGCCGGTAGAGGTAGCGCCGGCCACCCTCGTGCCTTGGCTGAATAAATTCACGCCGAGCTGCGTCAGAGCAGTGCGGTTGACTTCCGCAAACTTCACTTCGAGCAGAATTTCACCGGCAGCGGGCGGCACGGGTACTTCCATCATGTTTACAACTTTCGTCACCGCGGCTGAAACGATCGCGAGAATGCGGTCCGCTACGATCTTCGACGAAATATGGCCAGAGACGACGACCACGTCTTTAATTGCTTCAACCTTTACGTCTTCGCGGGGAAAGACTTCGTGAATCTTCTGGCTTAGGCCGAGGATGTCAAGGTCCACCAACAGCTCGAGTGGCTGGCTTTGGTCGGCGTCGTTCCAAAGAACCAGCGAAACGCCGCCAGGACTCTTACCGTTGATCATGATCTGAGTAGGGCTGATGATGATGGCGTCCGCGACATTGGGATCAGCAATCGAAAGGCGCTTGACGCGGGTTGGCGAAGTGATGAGAAGCGAGCGCCCAACCAACACGTGAAGCGTTTCGCCCGCGGAGGTGACATTCGCTGACTGAGTTGCCGCTTGCGGATCCGCCGCGCTGGATCGCGTCGGCGTTGTCGTGCCAGTCTGCTGGGCATGCAGGCTGCCCGCTGTACCTAGCGAGAAGAGCACAAGGGCCGAAAGCGAGAGACCGAAAGCGAAGCTCCCGGCACATCGCTGAACACGTCCGCGTATCATTCTCATCGATTCCCTCTGCGTTGCTTCGTAATTTGAATTTCGTTGCATTACTGGTTCGGAAACTCGCTTGTCTCACGCTTGCTCGCACGGATCACTTCAACAGAATAAGCCGGAGGAGCCGGCGGCGCAGCAGCCTTGGCATGGACGTGTGCTGACACAGACACAGGAGCAGGAGCAGGCCCAGAGCCAAGCAAAGTTCCCTGGAATAGCGGTGGAGGCGCAGTCTTGTTCGCATCAATCGAGTTGCGAAGAGCCAACTGAATGCGGCCCATCGTATTCGCCATCGCGAGCTTGTCCGCGTCTTCAGGAGTTACGAGCAAGGTGATTACAGTAATTGTGGTCGCCTGGCCCTGGCGATCCTGTTCTGTCTTTTGGCCGGCGGCCAGAACGCGCACATCCTCAAGAATGGTACGAGTCACATTTTCCGAAGGTCCGCCGCCCTGGGACTGGCCGGTGACCATGACGTCCACCGAAGTTCCTGGCTGGGCGAAACCCGCAACGGCGACCACATCATTGACGGCCACCGAAACGGCTCGCATGCCTTCCGGAATGACGGCAGGCAGACCTGCGCCCGAGTCCTTGGGAGCCAGCTTGCCTTCCAGAATGGGTTCACCAGGCAAAACCGGCGTGATCAACGCGCGATCCACGCAGTCTTGAATTCTCGTGAACACGCCTTGGATAGGCTCGCCAGCGGGCCACGAAATTAGTTTTAGATCCTGCGCCTGCAAGCGTGTGCCAAGGGGCATCTGCTGCGCAGCGACAACGATTTGACTTGTTGTCACGGTCTGACGTGTGTTGGCTTGAGACATTGCCTTGTAGACAACCTCAGCCAGAATCAGCCCCAGTACGAGTGCCACCGCAAGCCCAATTAAAAGACGACCCCGTTTCATATTTTCATCTCCGCTTCAAGTTTACAGACGGATCGTTCCAAGCCCGTAACAGATCAGCGTCGCGGCCGCCGCCGCCACACCAAACGGCAAATGCGAGGCGCGGGCATTGCCCAACTGAATCTCCGGGTGGGGCTTCAAACCGTAGACGAAAAATCCACGGAGCAATTCCCACATGTTCGAGATCGTTTCAACAATTCGTCGCTGCCAAATCATCTGCACCACCGCCATCAGCCCGGCAATCAAGATTGCCGTGAAAAAGACGTAGAACACATTGCGCAGGCCCAACGCCGCACCCAGCGCGCCCATTAATTTCCAGTCACCAGCACCCAAACCACGCAGTAACACGATTGGAAGCAGGACCGCCAACATCGCCAGAGCTCCCACGAGACTCCACTCCAGCCCGCTCCATCCGTACATCAGCCGATTCACGATTAGTCCGACAAAAAATCCAGGAATCGTCAGCCAATTCGGGATGCGGCGGGATTTAAGATCAATGCCCGCCGCGATCCCGGCAATCGTCAATGCTAAAAGCCAAGTCATCTGCCGCTCCATCCGATGATGCCTCCAGCACCAGAATTGTGCATGGAAACCTTCTCTCCGCCCCGCCCAGAGATCCCGCAGCTGTTGTCCTGACTGCTCAAGAGCCTGCCCATTCGCAACAGCCGAGTACGGATCATAGCCGGTTAGGTGGCTGAAACCAGATTGGAAGCAGCGTTCGCGAACACGGTGCTAATTGAACTGCCAAGTGTTTGCATCGTGGCGATGGCCACCAATGACACCAGCACCAACAGCAAAGCGTATTCGGTGAGGTCTTGACCTTCCTCTTCCTGCCACAGCTTCTTGATTATCTGTTTCACAATGCGCCTCCCAGAAGCTTTCGTAAGATTTTGAGAACGCCAACGAACAGCTGCGCCCATACAACTCAATCCCAAAAACGCGCGCTGTTTCTTACGTGATGGCCTCGCCGTTTTTCACGCCGAAGAACCCTTCTTCTCGCGAATCACTCTCTGGCCGCCGAAAGAACTACAGCGATTCTTGCGACGGCCAAAGAGCGAAAGCGTGAATCTCGGGCAACTGCGGCGTGGTCGGAGGCAGAGTCGATGAGACGTTGCACTTTGTGGTGCTAAGCGTCTCGATCGTGGTAATCGCCGCCAACGCAACGAGGACTAGCAACAGGCTGTGATCAGTAAAGTCTTGACTTCCTTCTTCACGACACGGCCTGAGCTTCGGTTCCGTCGTCCGTCTGTCTCCTAGGCACTCTTGGGCGAAGAGAACACCCACCAACAACCCGCAGTTGTGGGGCCACTTAGCCGGGGGAGTGTTAGCTAGCAGACGTAAGGTTCGAGGCTGCGTTCGCGAAGACGGCGCTAATCGTGTTGCCGAGCGTCTTCATCGTGGTAATCGCAACCAACGCAACGAGAACCAGCAACAGAGCATATTCCGTGAGGTCCTGGCCAGCTTCCTCACGATACAGCCTAACCATTAGTTCCTTCATATTGTAATTCCTCCTTGTAAGTTTCGAAACTGGGACGAACACCCACTTGTGATAGTGCAGGTACGGTGCCAAATGCGGAAGGCACCCCGAAAATCAAAGTGCTCTAATTTCAAGCGATTAGCGCAAGGGGCAGCCTGGTACAGTGGAACGGTTCTGCTCACATGGGCGAATCCGTTCTCATGATGTGAACCGATGGTGTGCGAGCCCGTAACGTGTTCACTTTTGTTCACATTACAGTCCCGAAATGGCCCTGATTGGCTACAAACAAATGCGTGCAAATATGAAGAATTCTGCGAGGTGGGAGGGATCGGAAAGGTGATCATAGGCAGCGGTGGAGTGCTGGATTAGCGCTGCGAAGCCAGGGCGACGGTGCGCCATTCGGGCGTGTTAAGACTAGAGACTGGGCGTAGAGCCCTGTTGGGAACTCGATCGCGGACGTATAGGACGGCGATGTCGTCCGAGTAGGCTACTTTCCACTCGGGGAGTTGACCGAGGACGGTTGCGAGCGTTGATTTGCGCGGGAGCAAACACGCGCCGATATTGTAGCGATCGAGTAGGCGGAACGCGTTCGGCTCGATGTGCATGATGTCGAGATAATCGCCAAAAACGCCGGCGTATTCGTAGAAATCAGCGCGGCCGTCGATGAATACTCTTTGCTGCGGATAGAGCTCGTGAATGAGGTAGCCGCCCCAGCCGTACTCATTCAGCATGGGGACGCTCACCGGATGATCGCGGAGATAATCTACTGCCTTCACGGGATAGGAATCGAGGAAGGGCGTAGTCAAACGAGATGGATTGCTCAGGTAATGAACGGCGCCAGCGAGTATGCAGAGCGCGATAATTAAATTTAATGCGGGCTTGTCCTTGGCTGGTTCGTACTCCGGAATCCAGCGGGCGAGGATCTCTGCGATTTTCGGCGTAAGGAAGAGCAGGAAAAAAAGCAAAAAACGAATGTGCGCGTAAGCCGCGAACGCGCCGGCCATCAGCAGAACGAATGAAGTGAAACTATGGCTGAGGCGAAAGAGCACTTGCGCGACGACGAGCAACAGCAGCGCGATCATCATGATCTTTCCGAATGGAAGCGCAAAACTGAGCGGTTGCCATTCGATCACGCTGGACACATTGAGCGGCTGCATGAACGCCATCTGAAACGGATAGGTCGCGAGACGAGTGCCGTAGGGCGTAAACGGCAGCAAAACAACGCTCAAAAGCGCCACTTGGAGCATGTGCAAACGCTGCTCTGGGGACCATTTTTCCCCATAAATACCGCCGTAACTGAAGTTCGCGAGGCCCGTCAGCCAATAGATTCCGAAGACGCCAAGACCGAGGAAAAATGTTCCGTGCGTGTTCACCCAAATCAAAAAGAGCGCGGGCAGCCACCATAGCGAGTGGGATATTCCTTGCCGGTAGCGCTCGAGCCCTACCAGCATAATCAGCATGAAGATGTAGCCGAGGACCTGCGGACGCAGCGTGAAAAAAGCGCCCAGCATTACGAGCGCGAAAACGGTGGCTAAAAATGCGGCTTTTACATTCTTTGAACGCAGGAAAGAGAAATAAAAAAGCAGAACCGTGAGCGAGCTGGCCCAAATAAATTGCAGGGCAGCGAGGCCGGTGAATCCGTAGCGAGCAGCGAATGCAATGACAACTTCGCCAAACCACTCGTAAGCAATCCAGGGCGCGCCGGGAGCGGTGAAGGAATACGGATCCGCGGTCGGGAAATGACGCTGCAGAATCATTTCGCCAATTCGGATATGCCACCAGGTATCGGGATCCACGAAGCGGAAATGCGCGGCCACGCACGCTCCGCCGGCCAGTAGAGCTCCGAGGAACACGGGAAAAGACATCCAACGGCGCAGGAAATCTGTTGTCACAGTGCGCTGGCCTGGCAAATTTGTAACGGCTGAATTCATTGCTGGCATCGGCAGTTTACTCTGTTCGATAAAATTCGTGCTAATCCGCACCGACACACTCAGCTGGCGAGCTGAGGATATTGCACGCGCGAGTCGCGTGACATCTTCAAGTGACAATCGTCAAATGAAAATCGTCAGACGAAAGCCGCCATATCAAAACGGCACACCAAACCCTCTGCTAGCGCGCAGAGGACTTACGAGGTAGCAAGCGGTCTTCCATTTCAGTTTTGCTTAAGTCCAATGGAAAGATGGCGAAAATCATCCAGAACCGCGAATGGCGTCTGCACCTGTTCTGGCTTTTCTCCGATTTGGAGAATCTTTTCCTCATGGAGATGGCCGAGCAGGAGTCCAGCACNNACCAGCACGACGTAAGTAGTCAATCCGTTCGGGCCGAAGGCCCATCACGCGGGCACAAGTGGCATCCACCGCAACGGGATCATTCCCCAAGATTAACAAACCGCAAGACTTAGGGGAGCCCTGGATCGGACCATTTCCTTCCATTCCTGTGATCCCATCCACGATCGCGAAATGCGGCCGTACGGCGCTATTGATATCAAGTATGGAGTTCGCGATCCCAGCCCAATGAAGGATGTTCTTCGGCCATCCGTAGCAACTGCCTGGCACGATCCCAAACATGTTTTTGAGCGAGAGGGTTACACCTGACCAATGATGTGTCTTCATTTTCGGCATGGAAACGACCAGATCCGCGCCAAGAACTGTTGCCGGAAGGTAGAGTTTTTTCAAAGTGGACGCGCGCGTCTTCAAAGCGACCGGGTGGACGTCGTCAGTGTTCAAGTCAACCAGGGACGTTGACAAGGAACGGATGAAATCGCGCAAACGCATGGACTCGGCGATGGCCTCGATGTCGCGTTCGAGTCCAGGCCCATCCGCGATGGTTACGCTCGCCGCACCAAGACTTAGAAACGCCTCGCGCGCAGCGATGACGACTGCGGGATGCGTATTGATGGCGCCGAAGGGATCGTGGCAGACGAAATTTACTTTGAGCAAAACGGATTTGCCTTGTATCGGCAAATCGAATTCGCGGAGCGTCTCGCGGAGAATCGGCAAAAGGTCCATGTCGTAGGACGCCGCGCGGCGAATCGCGACGCGCGCAGGAGGGCGCGCGAATGACGGCGACAGCGAAGTGTTGGGCGAATTCATAACGCCGCGACCTCTTGCGCCGCGCGCGGAAAAAGATTTCGCGCGGGATTGAGTTCGAGCGCTGCGAGCGCGGTGACCGAAATATTATTGAGGAAGCGGTCGGTTTCGAAACGCTCTTGCAAATGTGGATCTATCGCAGAAACACGCCGTCCATAAACCTCAAGGCACATGTGCGCGATAGCCACCGAGACGCTGCCGTGAATCTCCGGCATGGATTTCTCAAGCCACTGCAGACTCTCGCGAACTTGAGGAATTTCACCGGAATCACGGAGAGCGAGCAATGCCCACACAGTCGGCCCGACGAGAGGCTCTCCGGCGACGCCATACACAAGTGGATTTCCGGAATTCCATCCGCCGCCCGGACACATTCGATCGCGCAGCATGGCCTCGGCAAGCTCTTTTCGCTTCACCGCCAGCGGCGAAAGAGTTTTGGGCGAAAGCCGCCGCATAAAAATCAACGTGTAGGATGTGGGCTCAACCCAACTGCCAGTGTTGGTGGTCCAAGCCCAACCGGCCAGCGAATTGTTCTGTCGCGTCACTTCCCCGGACGAAGAAAGACGCTGACGCAAGCGCTGCAAGAAATTCGGTGTGCGCGGCCAACTCTGACACAGCCACTCGAACCCGCGCGCGACTGCATCCGAGTCACCGGCGATTTCATGCAAAGCGAGGCAGGCGAGAGAGGTTACCCAGCAGCCTTCGGTCTGCGATGCAAACGACGGCCAGGAGCCGTCGCCGAGTTGATTGCGCAGGAACCAATCTTTTCCAAGAGAAATTTGTTTGCTTAGTCCATCGCCGCGATTTTCATTATAGAGAGCGCACAGCGTCCACGCGGTGGGTTCCGTCGCGCTTTGGCTGGCCCGATGGTAGCCCCAGCCGCCGTCCGAGTTCTGCGATTCAATGAGAAGCTGAAGAAGAGTATTTCTGAAGGATCGAGAATCGCGTTCAGCGGAAGAGTTGGAGGTCACGTAGTTAGGGGCCGAGACGCGTCATCGACCACCCTAATTTTAAGGCAATTCCTCAATAATGATTGTCTCTTTCGATGTTTCCGTGCCGTTATCGTCGCCATCCGAACGAATCTGATATTGATTGATCAAGCGGTGAAGATAATTCCGCGCGATCCCGAGATTACGGGCGGCGCGCGTCTTACTGCCGCCGCATTGATTGAGAGTGCGGATGATCAGACGCCGCTTGAATTCCCGGATTTCGCCTTCATAAGATTGTTCAATGGGCGGCGGAGTGGTGAAATTCTCGAGCAGCATGGGGGGCAAATGCCACAGTTCGATGCTGGTTCCATCGGCGAGCGCGACAGCACGTTGAATTACATTCTCGAGTTCGCGCACGTTGCCGGGCCAAGCGTGCTCTTCGAGGGCGTGCATCACCGACCGCGACATTCGCGTGACCTGTTTCTGAAATTGCTCGGCAAATCGCTTCACAAAATGATTGGCCAGGAGCGAGATGTCGTCGCGGCGTTCGCGGAGCGGCGGGACGTGAAGTTGCACGACGTTGAGCCGGTAATACAGATCTTCGCGAAATTTTCCGTGTTCGACCATATCGGAGAGATCGCGGTTCGTGGCGCAGACCACTCTGATATTCACCGAGACTGACCGGTTGCTGCCCAGCCTTTCAAAATTGCGCTCCTGCAGAACACGGAGGAGTTTTGGCTGCAGCGCAATTCCGATGTCGCCGACTTCATCTAGGAAGAGCGTTCCGCGGTCCGCGGCTTCGAGACGTCCCCTGCGCATAGCTTGCGCTCCCGTGAACGCACCTCGTTCGTGGCCGAAAAGCTCGTCCTCGACAAGCGTGTCAGGGAGGTTGGCGCAAGAGAACGCGACGATGGGATACACGGAGCGCGGGCTCAGGCGATGAATCATCCGCGCGACCAGCTCTTTTCCGGTTCCGGTCTCTCCAGTAATCAGAACCGAGACGTCGCAGGGCGCGATGCGCTTGGCCATGTCGAGCATTTGCGACATGGACTCCGAGGTGGCGATGATCTCGGGCATGAGCCGAGGCTGCATTTGCTGGGCGCGCAGCCGGGCTGCTTCTTTGAGCGCGCTATGGTGCTGATGGCCGCGTTCGAGAACGATGCGCAGATCCATCAGGCTCGGCGGGCTTGCCAGCACTTCGTATGCGCCCTTTTCGAGGAGATCGAGCGTCGCCGTGCGCTCCTTGGTTTCATTAATCACGATAATTGGGGGCGGGAGCTCGGTCTTGGATACGAGCTCAAGAAGGCGGAGAGCGGAAGGCAGCTCGAATTCACTCCGGGAGGTGTGCAGATCAAGGAGAATCGCGTCAATGGCGCGGATGGCATCAACGTCGATCGCAAAACTGCCGCGACATTCGACGTCGAATCCGCCGCCTAGAAAGCGAATCAACGCCTTGGTAAAATCCGGGTCTTTGCTAACGAATAGGATCCGCATTAAATCTCGCATCCTGATCTCCCAACGCCTTTGAAAGGTCAGGGTTAAAGCCGAAATACCAACCGCCGCTGCGCTACCAGCTAACGTGGAACGCCAGGAAACAGGTGCCACGCCGCTGGCCCTTACGGGAGCTGGAACTGCGCTCGACTCTATTCCAAACCGCGGCTGGGTCTTTCAGACTTCGGCGGGGACACCGAATTGCCGAGTATGATATCGCCACAGGGAGAGAAGGCAACCGAAAAATGCCACCTCCATTCTCAGCACTGCGGGCAACTTCAACGCCCAAATAAAGAAATTCTCGTCCTTTTGGGAATTTTCTTGCTCAATTTTGCCGCGCAGCGGCCATGTGTAATGTCTCATAAGTCCCCCAGATTCGTCATCAGCAATGTTTTGGGATGTGCACAGTCGGGCATCGGGGCGTCTCCGATCCTGAACAAACCGGGTAAAACTATGACAGAATTTGTTTAAGGCGAAGGAATTAGATAGAGCTGTGAGCTACAGTACTCAGCCTGAAACGATTTTTCACACATTTTCGCGGCGCAATTCGATCCAGCGAGAGACTACCTATTAAGTTCCGTGTTATGTCTAAATTGGTTGTGCGGTGCGCGCTTTCCATGCCACCCTATCATTTCTCACTGCGTATGGCCTACGACCTGCAACTATCAAGACGAGCTATGCGTTTCTGAATCTGTGGAGTTGAATACTTGGGATCGATTCGGTTCGATCCGCGCGGGGAATCGCCGGTAACGTACTGAAATGCAGACTCAAACGCCACAGACCCTCATCCCAAAAGACCCACAAAAACCGGTGGCGGTCTCGATTACGTCATTGCGCTCGCTAAACTCGACACAATCGGAAGGATTTGGGCGCAGAATTTACATGCCGATCCTTCGCGGACATACGCCGAGCGGAACGATCTTTACTTCGATCGTGATGCACGTGGCCTTCGGAATTTTCCTGCTGCGATTTCCGTTCTCGCTATTGTCGGGGCCTCCGCCACAGCCGGAACCGCAAAAAGTAACGACGCCGATCTACTACACGGTGCGCGCTGCAGACCTCGCGAAGCTTCTTCCCTCGCTTTTGCCTGCGGGAGCAGGCGCGAAACCGGGACACGGAATTCACAAAGATAAGCCTCCCGCGCTTGGCAGCACCAACTTCCATCCGAAATTGACGATTGTTCTGACGCCGCCTCATCCGGACAACAATCACCAAACAATTATTCAGCCCAGTTCGCCGCCGGAATTGAAGATTACGCAAGACCTCAAGCTGCCGAATATTCTGGTTGGCAACCCGATGGGGCCGGCGAAGCCGAAGCTCGATCCGAAAGCTTCCAAGGGGACGCTGACTCGAACGAATGACAAGCCAGCTCCTGACGCGCCAAAGATTGAAGCTGACCCGACGGTCTCCGTGGTCGCCCAGCTTTCGCCAATCAGTCAACCGCATTTACTTGTACCGATGAGCTCCGGGTCGGTGGCGACGCCGAGGGCAGGGAGACCGGCGACGGGCGGTGGCGGCGCGGCAGACGAATCGGGCGCGAACGGTCTTTTGGTGGTTTCAACTGATCCGGCGGGCGCGGCACAACTCTCCGAACTGCTTGGCGGAAATCGCTACGGCTCATTCACGATTTCTCCAGCGGGCGGGCAGCCTGGCTCACCGGGCGGCGTGGCGGGCGGAGATCCTCATGGCGGCACGGGCGGGCCGGGCACAGGAGGCAACGGAAGCGTTGGCGTCGGCACCGGAAACAGCGGGGGTGGCGGCGGCGGCGCGGAATCGAAGGGCGATTTTGTCAGCATCAAAGGCGGAAATGGAGGGAAGGCCGGAATGGCCGGCGGGGACATTAGCTACACGCCGGAAAACATGGTGTATGTCGTCGCGCCTCCTCCTGGAGTTCGTAGCAATACGCTGATTGTTTCCGCCGGGCCGGTTGGCGGCGGCGGGCTTGGCGTTTATGGCGCGCTACGGTGCGGCCGCGTTTATACCGTTTTCCTGCCGATGCCGGGGAAAAGCTGGATTCTGCAATATTGCGCGACAGGCGCGCCGGCGGAAGACGTTCAATACCAGCAGCAGAGCTCTTCGGTCCAATTGGACAAGGGCCTCATTCCGCCACACCCGGACGAGAAATATGATTTCAAGCGGCAGCCGGTTCCGGACGAGATGCGAGACAAGATGATCGTGCTGCGCGGCGTGATTGGCGCGGACGGGACGATGAGCAATTTGGAAGTGTATCGCGGCCTTGTGCCTGAAATGGACTCGCTGGCGCTCGCTGCATTTACGAAATGGAAATTCAAGCCCGCGCTGCAAGACAACAAACCGATTTCGGTGGATGTGTTGATTGGCGTGCCTGCGAGAGTTCCTTCGACGAAGTAATCGGCGGTTTTGATCATTCGACGACTTCAGTATTTTTCGAGCTTCGAGACTACGGAATCTGGCAGACCTGGACGGCGGAATTCTTGTAGGGACAGTTGAGTCCTGGCGCGCCTGGACTTTCGAGGATTACCCACGTCACGTGGTACTTACTTTTTAGGCGTTCGAAATCTGCGGCGGTGAAGTGCGCCCAGTTCGCGGTGGCGTCGTTCTCGAGCTTCCATTGCCAGGCGAGTTCGGGGAAAACTTCCACAACGGAAGTGTCTTTGGAGTTGTCGGCGAGGGCGCTGCGTTCAGCGAAGCCACGGAATCCGTAGAAATCTTCGCCGGGGCGGTCCATGTATTTCGGGTCGAGCGCGAAAAGAGCGTTTCGCGGTGTGTTGTTACTTGCCCAAATGAAAGACTGCACCCACGGATTGGTCGAGGGCGCGCCGGGAAATTCAATGTGGCGGCTCGATGGAAATTCGACGCGCTGAAAATAGAACATGGTGAGTGAGAGTGGAAGGAATAGCGCGGCCCATCGCAGCCAGTTTTCGCGAAGGACGTATTTGCCGAGCAAGCCTCCCGAAATTAACGCGAACACGACATACGTGAGATGGAGAACTCGCATCGGCTCAACTCTCGCCCACGTCTGAGATTGGAATCCTTCCGTCAGGATCACCGCGCCTAGTATCCCGAGGGTGGTCGAGATCACCATTCTCAGGCAGATGCGCTCGAGAACTGCGAGGCCTTCACGGCGGGCGAGGCTTGCAAAGTAGGCTAGAAACGCGAGCGGGCCGACGGCGCCGAGCCACTCGTACCACGCCCATCGGAATGGATATTGAAAATCGCGGTGAGACATTACTTGCCGCCAGATGGGATTCGCGGGAGCGGAGAACGGAATCGCGGGGAAAAGAATGGCGGATTGTGCGATGGGCCGAGCCAATCCGAGGATTGCTACGTGGAATGTTCCGTACAAAGTCATTGTGGGATGGCACAGGCCCGCGAGGAAAATCCATACGAGAGTGATCGGGCGCCACTCAAGGACATCAACCATGGCGAAGAGCAGAAACGCCGTCGCGAGCGTGCGCGGGTGCATGTGCTGATCCACGATGAAGAGTGCGGTGCCGGCGACCGGCAGCGTGAAAAGGGCGGCGACAAGCGTTACGCCGGCCCAATTCGCGGCGGGCTCCGCGAAGCATCGGCGGCTGAGGCGAAGACAACCGAGGAGCACGAGAAAAATGCTTGTCAGATGCCAGAGAAGCGCGACCCATGGAAGCGGGAGATGCGTCGTTCGCACGATTCCGGCGACGGCCTGATGGAACAACGTGACGCGAATGTAGAGGAGGAAAAAATTGGCGTCGAACGGATAAAGCTCCGGATGGATCAGTTTTTTGATGGCGGGCAGATACACCGCCATGTCTTCGACGCCGTAGTGATAGCCACTGACCAACACCGCGGCCGCGGTGAGCATCAAAAGCCGGAGGAGATCCTGCGCGCCTTGTTTCGATGGGGGGCGAATGATAGAGTTTCCAAACGGGCGAATTGAAGCTGAAAAATCCCGTTTTTCCGCGGAACCGGAAGGCTTTCCGACACTGAATCCCGCAAAAAAAATCGCTTGCATCGTTCTCCCGACTTATAACGAGGCAGAGAGCATTCCTCGTCTGCTGCCGTTAATCTTTCGCGAATCCGAAAATATTCCGACGCACGAACTGCACGTGCTGGTAGTGGATGATAATTCTCCAGATGGCACGGGCGAATGCGTTCGCTCGGCCATGCGATTGTATCCTCGGCTGCACTTAATCTCGGGGGAAAAAAGAGGGCTCGGCGAGGCGTACAAACGCGGCATTTCCCACGCGATGGCCACGCTCGCGCCCGACTTGATCCTTCAAATGGATGCCGATTTTCAGCATGACCCCGCGCTATTGCCTCAGTTCGTTCGGCTTTGCAATCAGGGATACGATCTGGCGATCGGATCGCGATTTGTGATGGGTACGGACATCGAGGGACTTGCGTGGCATCGGAAATTCATCAGTGTGGGCGGGACGAAGCTGGTGCGTTGGTTCAGCGGAATTCCGCCGGTCACGGATTGCACTTCGGGCTATCGATGCATTCGCGCGAAACTGATCGCGAAGTGCGACTTCGGGCCATATTCGACGCGCGGTTATTCGTTTCAATCCTGGTTTTTGTGCGAACTGCTCAAGAACGGCGCCCGGTACGTCGAGATTCCGCTGCCGTTTCCGACGCGGCTTTATGGCCACTCCAAATTGACATTCCGCGACAAAGTTGAATTCCTCGTTTGCCTTTTTCATCTGCCGAAGTGGAAGCCCGGGCCCGCTCAAGAACTTGAGCGAATACGGGAGAGCTCTCCGGCGGTCTCTGTTGCGGAACACTTACCCACTGAAGTCGGCTCACACGCACAAAAATAATTCTCGTTTTTTATTTGCCGCGCCAGGGAGCTACGCGCGGGATCCATCACGGCACGTCCATGCGGCACTCTAGCTGCCGGGTTGAACCACGCGCGAAACGCCGCGCGACAAATATGCTACAGTTCGGCGCTGAATAAAAATCACATGAAAGCAGAACCTTCGATGCGAATATCTGCGACGTTGCGAGATTGCATTCTTAATTGCATTTTTCGATTGGCTCTTGTCGCGCTGATTACTTCGATTCCTACCCCGATATGGGCGCAAGCGCTGCCGCCCAACAACGCGGCGCCGCCACCCACCGCTGAACAACGCACGGCCCACGCATTTGAAGGCGCGCGAGCGAATCCGCTGGACCTGCACGCATTTCTGGTGCGAATGCCCAAAGGCGCGGACTTGCACAATCACTTGAGCGGAGCAGTCTATGCGGAATCCTGGATTCGCGCTGGCGCCGAAGATCATCTCTGCGTTGATCTCAATACGCTTTCGTTTGCGAAAGCGCCGGCTGCAACCGCCGCCAACGCATCGCAAACCGCATGCGGTGAGCGAAAAATTCCGGCGGCGGACGTCTACCGCGACGAACGCGTTTACGACGCCGTGATTGACGCTTTTTCGATGCGCGGATTCGTGCCGACCACTGGAGTTACGGGTCACGATCACTTCTTCGACACCTTCGGCAGATTCAGCGGGACAGACCGGCGGCACAAAGGCGAATTCCTTGATGAAGTTGCCACGCGCGCAGCTTCTCAGAACGAGCAGTATCTCGAGTTGATGGATACGTCGGATTTTTCGCACACGAGTTCGATCGCGCACGCAATCACGTGGAGCGATGATTTCGCGCAAATCCGGAAGGACTTGCTCGACCACGGTCTGCGCGACGATATTGCCGTCGCTCGCGGCGAATACGATCGAGCGGAAGCAGTTCGGCGGGAGCGCGAGCGATGCGGGCAGAAGGATGCGTCACCGGCGTGCGAAATTCAAATTCGTTTTCTCTACCAGGTCTTGCGCGGATTCCCGAAGGAGCAGGTGTTCGCGCAGGCGCTGCTTGGATTTGAAGTTGCGTCCGCCGACCCTCGCGCTGTGGGCATCAATTTCGTCCAACCCGAAGACAGCTATTTCTCAATGACCGATTATGCGCTACAGATGCGGATGGTCGGCTTTTTGCACGAACAGTACCCGCACGTTCACATCAGCCTGCATGCCGGGGAATTGGCGCCCGGCCTCGTGCCGCCAGAAGGTCTGTGCTGCCACGTTCGGTTGGCGGTCGAGCAGGCGCGCGCGGAACGCATCGGCCACGGCGCGGACATCATGTACGAAACTCAGCCTTACATTTTGATGAAGGAGATGGCTGCGACACACGTGATGGTGGAAATAAATCTGACGAGCAACGATTTGATTCTCGGGATGAGTGGCCGGGAGCATCCGTTCCTTGAATATCGCCGGGCAGGAGTTCCTGTTGCGCTGTCAACGGATGACGAGGGCGTCTCGCGGATTGATCTCACGCACGAATTCGTTCGCGCGGTGACGACCTACGGTTTGCATTATCTCGATCTCAAGCAAATGGTCCGAACAAGCTTCGAGCACAGTTTTTTGCCCGGTGCGAGTATTTGGAATGAGCCAGACGTCTTCACGCACGGCGTTACGGCGTGCGCGACGGACGCCCTGGGCTCCGATAAGCCTTCAGCCGATTGCGCGACGTTCCTCAAGTCCAGCGAAAAAGCGCAGCAGCAGTGGGAACTCGAGCGGCGCTTCCGTTCGTTTGAGGATGGATTCTAATCGCGTGGACATGCCTCGCTTCAAACGCGCGCGAATCTTTTCCGGAACGACATGGAATGCGGCGCGGCACCTGACCCGAAAGGCCTCACGTCTCGTCCCGACTGCGTCGGGCTGGGGACGTGAACTACAGTAGAAGAAAATCTCGACAGGATGGTCACTCTTGGACCATTTGGTGTTTCGCCCCGCCGTGAGTGCCAAGTCTTTCCGCTACAATAAACGGTATGTCTTTTAGGCGCGCCCTGCCGTGGGGGATTCTGGCGGGCATTCTGATCGTTTACGTTGGTTCCATCCTGCGAATGCATCCCGAGAATTTTTTTGGAATGACGCAGGACGACACGATTTATTTCAGTTCCGCCAAGGCGCTTGCCGACGGACGCGGGTATATTTTGCCGAGCGTGCCCGGCACGCCGCCCGCAACGAAGTATCCCGTGCTTTATCCGTGGATTCTCTCGTGGGTGTGGCGATTGAACCCGTCATTCCCCGCAAATCTCACCGATGCCATTCGAATCACGATTGCATTCGGCGCCATTTTCGTGGCGCTGACATTTTATTTTCTTCGCAGCCTGAAGGGATTGAACGATTCAGAAGCGCTTCTCCTCACCGCAGTCTGTGCTCTACATCCGATTGTGCTGGGCTACAGCGGCGGAGTGCTGACCGAGATGCCGTTTTCCGCGGTAGCGCTCGCGACGATGGTCGTCGCAGAAAAGGCCCTCGCGCGAAATGCGAACACTTCGACGGCCGTCGCTGGCGGCATTCTCGCTGGCCTCTCAATGCTGCTGCGAATACTCGGCCTTCCGATTGCTGCGGGAATTTTCATCGCCGGGATCACGCGGCGCGCGTGGCGGCAGACGGCCATCTGGTCCGTGAGCGTGGCGCCATTCTTCGGATGGTTGGTGTGGCGAACGCTTACATCCGCGCGCGCGATTCCGCCCCCCGGCATGGCAGTTGCGGGTCCGGGATTCCAGCAAACCTGGACGTTCTACACAAGCTATATCGGAATGCGCAAACTGAGCATGGTGAGCGGTCACGTTGTCTGGGAAATGCTTCTGAGCCAATTCATTTACTTGCTCGCGCATGTGCCGGGCCTCTTTATCAGCTCGATGTTCGGCGAACACATCATGCCGTGGTTTCTCGGAACGCTGGTTGTGCTTGGCACGATTGTTTTCGGGTTAGTGCAGCAAGCGAGGCTCGGGGGCTGGCAACCGATTCATTTCGCGCTGCCGTTTTATCTCGCTGCGATTTTGATGTGGGATTATCCCGAGATTAAGAGATTTTTGATTCCGTTTCTTCCGTTGATCGCGGCGTCTTTGTGGTATGGCGGAAAAGAAATTGCGCGTGAGCTCGCGTCTGCCATTCGCGCGCCGCGCCCAGCGTTCGAGAGAGCTTTCGCAGCTGTGCTGGGAGTTGTGGCGATTGCTCTTGCGCTTGGAATGGCGTGGAACTTCGTGTTTTCAGGCCGCGCGGAGATGGCGAAGACAAGCGAAGACGCTGCAAGTCTGCTCGTTGAGAAGAAAGAAGCATACGAATGGCTACGTGCGAATACGCCGCCAGACGCGCGCGTTGTGGCCGGCGAAGATGTCGCACTCTATCTCTACACGGGCCGGCAAGCGATGTCTCATCTCACGCTCGTGCCTGCCGGGGCCTACGATGCGAACCAGTTGCGGGAGGATCTCGACCACATGACGGATGTGGCGCGAGCGATCGGGGCTGGCTACTGGATGGCGTCCCCTGACGACAGCAGCAAGCAACGGAAAGCCGCGAAACCGCCGCTCGAAATACGATTCGCGGGAATCGAGAGCGTATTGCCGGAATTATTTCGAAGCAGCGGCGGACGCGTGAAAATCTATGGCACGAATTGCATTCTGCATCCGGAAGAAGCGGCCTGCGCTTCGGCAGATCGCACGTTGTTTCCCGCGTCCAACTTCAATTCAAGCCACTAAAGTACGCTCGGCGCGCTGCGGAACTCCCAACTTGACTACCGAGATCGCGACTACCGCAATGAAATAGCAGCAGACGCCAGTCCAGTACGCCGCTGAAATCCCGGCAACCACCGCGATGATTGCCGAAACGACAGAGGCGCAAACGGAAGTGGCGCCGTTAACTCCCCACAACCAGGGCATCAGCGTGGGAGATTTGGATGAGGCAAGTTTCATTCCCATCGGGAATGGCATGCCCATGAAGAATCCCAGCGGGAAAAGAATCGCGCCGGCTACGAGGATGCGGATCGGCGTTGTGGCGCCGCCAAAATGCGCGAGCGCATACGGTGTCAGCGGACCAAAAAGAGAGAGGAGGATCAGCAGAGGCATTAGTCGCATTACAGCTGACTCGTTGTTGCTTCCGTTGCGCGTGAAACGCTCCGTAACAAAACTGCCGAGGCCGCTCGAAATCAGAAGAACGAATAGGACCACGGAAAGCGCGTAGCTTGGATGCCCCAGAAAAATCATCAGCCTCTGCATTTGCGAAAGCTCGATGAGAATGAATCCGGCGCCAATCGCCGCGAAAAAAGCCAGAAGCGGAAACGCGCCGCGCATGGCGCTCCTTTGTCCGGCAAGAACAAGCGGCAACAGAATGCAAAGAGCTGTAAAGACGACCACCGTGACAGATAGAACGGCGAGGACGAACATGGCGTTCAAATTGAATGTGAGCACCGGCGATTTCCATAATTTCAGATTCCACAAATCGGTTGGGCGCAGAGTGAAAAAGAAGAACGGCTGGTCATCGGTGGGCGGAGACAGGTTCAGCGGCATCTTCGCCGACGATTGTTGGGGAATGTCGCCCCCTGCCAGCGCCGCGAACATCGGGCCGGCGGTGAATCGCGGGCTCAATAGAACATCGAATCCCATGGCGCGGCTGACTTCTTCGAGTTTGTCTAGATCGCCGCTCGAGAATGGCTGCCTGCTGACGAGCATCGTCGCGATTCCCAACGGAATGCCGTTGATCTTCCGCGGGCCGTTCCTGCGAATGATGACGAGATGATTGCGGACATCCTGAATTCCGCGCTGGCGGAGCGCAGCGCCCGCGAGAGCGGTGGCGCGATAGACTTCGCCGGATTCCTCTTCAAAGCTCCAACGCGATACGGAGAGGATGCCTTGGCGCGAGAGGTGGTCAATAAAGCTGCGCCATGCTTCGAGGGTGTAGAGCGAGTTCTCGGAAAAAACGAATGCTCCAGCCGTGGTCGCAGCCCACGTATCAATCATCGAGATCTGAATGACATCGAAATGCTCGGAGGAACGGGCGATGTAGCTGCGCGCCTCGTCGTTGACAAATCTCACGCCGGGCATTTGATCCAAGTGACCGGTGAAATCGCCATAACGCTGATTCAGGATTTTCAAGATATTGGGATTGAGTTCAACGGCGAGGACGGATTTCTCGCCAAATGAGAGGGCCGACAGGACGTCTCTGCCGCCGCCCGCGCCGACGACGAGAACACTGCCATTCGGGCGAATCTGGTAGACCATGTTCGTGACATCATATTGGAGATAATCGAGGGGCTTGAAGTCGCCATCGAAGTGCGTCAATACCGTGAAGGCGTTTGCATCAATATCGAGGGAAAGCTGGTTCGCCGTGGGTTTCGAATTGTAATTCGCGCTCAAGCCCCAGCCGAATGGCTCCGAAGGCACGCTTGAGTCCCCGAACACGCGAATGCGCGAGAATGAATTCCACTTTTCAAACAGCGACGCCGGCTCTTTTTCGCCTTTGTAATACATGAGGTGAAGGAGAGGATGGCCGCTCCACGCGGAAGCGGTTTGCGCACACATCAGTATGAGGAAGAGCGCGCTGCCCAGCCATGCGGAGTGCAGCCGCGATTGCGTTTCGGAACGAAAGCAAATCGCGCCCAGGCTGGAGAGAAACGCGACGAGGAAGACTGCTCCCGCTGCGTCGGTGACGTCAAGCGCATAGAGCAGCAGAATGCAGCCCAACGCCGCGCCGATCAGGTCAGCCGCATAGAGTTTGCCGATGTGTTGTGGAAAGCGCGTCAACGCCAGGCATACGCAGACCCCGCTCAGGACGAATGGAATCGAAATTACCGCGTACGTGAAGACGATTGACGCAATTCCGGGGAGCGTTCTCTGGGGGATAAACGGAACCGTCGCGTGAGCCAGAAAACTGGCGATCGCGGCGAGCGAGAAAAACAGAGCGAAGCGCGCCATGTGTTCCTTTGCGCGCTCGGGGGTGAAATATCTCGGGAACAAGTAGACGATGGTGGCGCCAACGCTCAGACCGAACATGGCGACGGAAATCGCGACGAACGCGAAGTGATACCACATGGTCACGCTAAAGATGCGCGTCAGTAGCACTTCGAACATCAACGTCGCCAGCGTAACGAAAAAGACACCGGCATACGTTCGCTTTGTTGGGATTAGAGCCGGTGTTGGTATCAAGTCGGTTGGTCCGCCTAGTTGGTCGTGGATAATATGGAATGGCGCTTAAGAAGTATGGCAGGGCGGTCGAAACGGGGTGGGGTCATTGTCCTGAGCGTGTGTCCTAACAGCGATTACCGTATTCAACGCGCGCTTGGTCCGGGATGCAGTTAGAAGCCGTTCTTGCAGGAGATTCGAAGCTTGAGAAATCGAATAGCGATTTTTGTCGCCATGATTCAGTCGATTCTTTTTCTCGGGCACTGGTTCGTCTACGAGACGTGGATTCACTTTTGGGGCGCGCTCCATGGCGCGTCGTCCACAATCGTGCCGGTTATTGTGGCGCTGCTGTCGATCAGCTTTGTGTGTGCGTCTCTTCTGGCTTTCCGTTCATTCAATCCGGCTGTGCGGGTCTTCTACAAAATCGCGAGCGTATGGCTCGGAATGTTGAATTTCTTCTTTGTGGCCTCGTGCTGCTGTTGGATTGCGTATGGCGTGGTCTGGCTTGTTCATCTTTCTGTTAGCCGCGCCGCTATCGCGGTGACGTTCTTCGTGATTGCGCTCTTGGTGAGCATCTACGGAATCATCAACGCCGCTTCGATTCGCGTAAAGCGAATCACGGTGAAATTGCCCGGTCTGCCGGCGTCCTGGCGGGGGCGCGTGGCCGCGCTTGTGTCGGATGCTCACCTCGGACACGTCAGGGGCGCCGGATTCATCACGCGCGTCGTTTCCAAACTTCGAGAATCGGGCGTGGAAATCGTCTTCATTTGCGGCGATCTCTTCGATGGTACGAAGGCGGACCTCCGCCTGCTCGCGGCGCCGTGGAAGAATCTCTCCCCGCGGTTTGGCTCATACTACGTGACTGGAAATCATGAGGAATTCACCGATCCTTCGAAATATCTCGACGCCGTAAGTCATTCCGGCATTCGCGTTTTGAAAAGCGAAAAGGTGATCGTTGATGGGCTGCAGATCGTTGGCGTGCACTATCACGATTCCACCGATCCACGTCATTTTCGCACAACTCTTCAAAATGCAAACGTGGACCGCACTCGGGCGAGCATATTGCTGACGCATGTGCCGCACGCGCTGCAAATCGCCGAGAGCGAAGGCATTTCGCTGCAGCTTTCAGGACATACGCACCGCGGGCAGATATTTCCGTTCACGTGGTTTACGTCGCGCATTTTCGGTGAATTCACGTACGGACTGCACCGCTTTGGCGGGCTTAGTGTGTACACTTCGAGCGGAGTTGGGACTTGGGGGCCACCGTTGCGAGTGGGGACGTATCCAGAGATCGTCTTGATTCAGTTTGAGTGAATCGGGCGATCCGTTTCCGAAGTTCGCGCATCACTGAACTCGACAAGTCTTAAATAAGATTTGATAGTGTACCAATGGGAACAGATATCGGCGCTCACCGCTTCTTAGACTTGGGTCAGTGCGAAGAGTGGATTTTTGGAACGTTGAGAACGTACGAGAGACAGGGATGAGCATGTCTCTCGCGAGTCGCTAGAAACGCCGTTGACTAGGAGACTTATGCGAAAGAGGCTGTTCGGCGCGGGGTTGATGTTGGCAGCGCTTCTGGGATTACTCGTGGTATCGCCGGGATTGGCATTGCCGCAAGCCGCGCAGCAAAATTTGACGCTGATTGTGAACGGCCGGGCCGGAGGCGCGCCCATTGTGAAGATGAGCGGCCGGTCCTATGTCGATATCGAAGACTTGGCACGCGCCGGTGGAGGCACCCTGGGTTTTAAAGGCAATCAGATCATATTGACGGTGCCAGCGTCCGCCACTAGCACGGTGCCGGCTCCTTCGGCGGCAACCGAACCCGCAAATCAGGGATTCACGAAAGAATTCTTGAGAGCAGGCATCGAAGAAATGGCTTCGATTCGAGAATGGCGGACTGTTCTCACGAACGCGGTCCAGCGCGGATACCCGGTGACGGAGGAGGGGTTGTCCGGCTATCGGGTTCAAGCTGCGAAGAACCTGACGCTGACGTCCGTGGCGGCGTCAACCGATTCCGATCGTGACGCTCTTAGATTGCTCACCAGCGAATTCGACAACATGCAAACGTTGAGCAATAAGATTCTGGGATTAAGCAAATCCATGGAATTCATAGCTCCTGATACGCTAAGCAACGATCCGTTGGATCAGAGAATTCTGAACTGCGCGCATTCTTTGGCGGCGATGGCCGCCAGCGGCCAGTTTCAGGATGATGGGTCGTGTCATTAAATGTGATCTGGCAACGCTAAAATAAGATCTGTCCTTCGATTTTCCTTCTCCTCGTGCATACGGATCGCGCGGCAGCGGGATCGCAGGCACTCGCGATGTGTCCCGTTTGTGACAGCGTCGCTTTTCCGCTGATGCTACGGTACGTCTTGTCAGTTTAGCGCGGACAAGCCTCTTGCGAGGTTAC
Organism: Acidobacteriota bacterium; assembly: GCA_003152355.1. Classification (GTDB taxonomy): domain Bacteria; phylum Acidobacteriota; class Terriglobia; order Acidiferrales; family UBA7541; genus Palsa-147. Next base: position 54,053 of record PMAA01000096.1, read on the forward strand.
CCGTGCCGGGCCTGCTTGGAAATGAAAGCAGAAATCCTGGTTCATAAGCTGAATGGAGACTTTCGATGGGAATGTTACTGCTGATAATCGTGCTGGTGCTGTTGTTCGGCGGAGGCGGCGGCTACTACGGATATAACAGGTGGGGCACAGGCGGGGGCGTTGGGGTCGTCGGGACGGTCCTGGTGATCTTCTTGGTGTTGTTCTTAGTCGGCGCGGTGCATCTACCTCATTAGATCGACCTGAAACTGAGGTAGAAGCGTTCGCAACTGTTGATGGTTGTAGGGTGTTTGCCGTGGCTCGCATATCAAAATCGTTGAAGGAGAAAATCTATGACGCAGGGCGATAAGGACCAAGCAAAAGGCACGTTTCACGAGGTAAAGGGCAAGGTCAAGGAAGCGGTGGGGCGAGCGACGAACGACTCCGATTTAGAGACTGACGGCATCGCTGAGAAGATTGCCGGGAAAATTCAAAAGAAAATCGGCCAGGTGGAGAAAGTCTTCGAAAAGTAAAGGCAAGCCTTTGCGCGGCGAGGGCGTCCTCCCCGAAATAGGACGCCCGCGCTGCGAAGCTTGCTCCGCAAACAAGTCCCCGTTGAATTCAGACACCTCCGAAGGTTCTTGTAACGCTTGCCCGGATAACGCAAACGAGAGAGAATGAGCGCCGTCGTAATGTTTCATTTTTGTACTTACTCGATCTGAGACTTGGGGGAGGATCGTCGTGACTGAAAACCAAACGGAGCAGAAGAGCAATCTGGTGATTCGCGTGCCGGTATCCGCGAACGCCTACGTGTCGATTTATTACGTGAGCAGTGACGCGAAACAGATGAACGATCGCGAGTGGTGGCACCTGAAACAAGTGGTGGAACTGGCGAGCAAGGTTTTCGTGAAGCCCGAAGAGCGAGCGCAGGCCGCAACAGCCGGGGCCTAGTATTGTTTTGGTCTTGCGAGGCATGGCCGCGGAAGCAGGACTGCTTGGGAAATCCGGGCTCGGAGAATTCGCCGCCGGGATTTTGTGACGGCTGGCGTTACCGGATGCTGGGCCAATCAGCGGGGGCGAACTGCGGCGGCCATGAATGCGTGACGAGGCTGATGCGGATGGGCAAAGCGGGCAAAGAGCCGCGTCTCGCGAGGCTGACGAAGATTTGCCTGGCGCTGCCGGAAGCCAAGCGGGAATGCAGCGGCAGCCATGCCGCTTTCCGCGTACGCAAGAAAGTTTTTGCCTACTTCTTGAACGACCACCACGGCGACGGCATCGTTTCGGTGTGCGCCAAAGTCCTGCCGGGCGACAACACCGCGCTGATCGCCGCGCAGCCTGCCCGATTTTATATGCCCGCATATATCGGACCGAGAGGGTGGGTAGCGCTGCGCCTGGACCGAGGTGCGATCGACTGGAAGGAAGTTGCGGAGCTGGTGGCAGGAAGCTACCAGCTCACTGCGCCGAAACGCCGCGCCGCCAAACGGTGAATTTGCTACGCGCCCCAGCTGCCAAGGTGCGCCGCCGGTTATAACGCGGTATGCTAGGCGAGATTATTATGCCGCTGGAGATTTCAATCCGGGAGTCTGAAGATGTCACGATTGTGGATCTTCAGGGAAGAGCGACGATCGGGGCGAACACCGATCTTTTGGACCATCAACTGCGAAAGTTGACTGCCAGCGGAGTGCGTAAGGTGCTGGTGAATCTGGCGGGCCTGACGATGATGGATAGCTCGGGGATCGCGTCTATCGCGGGGACTTATGTCGGGCTCACGCGCGAGGGCGGGAGTTTGAAGTTACTTCGCCCGAGCGACCGGGTGCGGGAAGTGCTGGCGGTGATGCGCATATTGAACTCTATTCCCACATTTGAGAACGAAGCCGAAGCGCTGGCCAGCTTCCGGCAAGCGAGCCGGTTTGCAACATCCTGATGGACTGAGCTTCGCGTTCCAGCATCCTCAACGTCATGCCAAGCATTGTGCGGCAGCGTGCTGCGGCACTACGGAGTGGAGTGAATCGTTGGGGTACGAGGGCGAGAGCGCTTGGTGTAAAAGGGCGCGGCAGGCGGCTATGGATGAAAAGGGGAATGAACTGTATGCTATCNNAAAAGAAAATCGGCCAGGTGGAAAAGGTCGTCGAAAAACCATAAGCGAATCGCCGAAACAGCTCCGCGCAAGTCTTATCCGCGCTTGATCCAACGCCAGGAGAAAAGAATGAGTTCTGAAAAGGGTAAGAAATGTGCACATCCGGTCTGTTCGTGCATTGTAACGTCGGGCAAGTACTGCAGTGTCGAGTGCGAAGCGATGGAAAAGATGCCGGACATTGATTGCACGTGCGGACACCCTGCGTGCAAGGGCAAGACTTCCTAGGCATCGCGTCCGCGCCGTTTGAGATTGCGCCTCGAAATCGTCGAACGAGAACAAGAAAACAAGCTGAGATTGAACCCGTTTATCCTGATGGCGGTGACAAGTTGATTTTTATCGGGGCGACGGATGCGGGCGCGTTCCAGATTGCTCTCCCGTGCGTGGGCAGATTAATTTCTTGGGCGAGAATTGCTGCGACTGATTCGAGAAGGAGATGCCATGTCATTCGGCCTTTATTCGATTGGATTCGCGATCGTGATCGGCGGACTGATTTATGCCGCGTACTTGATGCACATACCTACACACTGGATTGCGGTTGGTGCGGTCGTACTTCTAGGAATCGGAATTTTGTCCGGCATGAAAGCGACGCGTCAGAAAGATCCTGTGGGATAGCAGATTTGGCAGAGGGCCTTAGTCCGGAAGTTTCGGGACAAGTCCTGGCACGCTCACAACTTCACCTACTTAAGGCAGCTTTTCGCGTGTTCCGCATCAGCCCCCTACCGTTAATCTACCCGCTTTCCTAGCGGCACTCTAAGGTCCTTTCTGTAGCGACGCCCGGTCTATTGGGTATGGTCGTCCGCCAGCCGCTAGAGCAGGATCGTTGCGCAATAACGGCCACCGGTTCGGAATCGGTCATCAAGAAGAAGTAAACGAAGCGGAACGAAAGAGGAAATCATATGGCTAGCGTTGCGTACTCAACGAATCATTACCCCGAGACCTCGGTAAGAACCGACGAACATTCGTCTGGCGTTACCTGGTCTGCAATTACAGCTGGAGCATTTTCTACCGCGGCGCTGTCCCTAATATTGCTGGCGTTGGGCACAGGGATAGGCTTGTCCGCGATATCACCGTGGACGAACGCGGGACTATCTTCGTCCGGTGTCGGCATGGCCGCGATTATCTGGCTGATTGTGGTTCAGATAATTGCTTCGGCAATTGGAGGCTATCTCGCGGGAAGGCTTCGCGTGAAATGGGTTGCCGTTCACACCCACGAAGTGTTCTTCCGCGATACCGCGCATGGATTCCTGGTGTGGGCGGTGGGGCTGGTAATTTCGGCCGTATTCTTCGCCGCGCTGACCGCAGCAATGGCAACCGGGGCGGCGCGGAACACGCCGAGCTATTCGACTGAAGGCGCAGCGCCGAGCGCGAATGGGTACTTTGTCGATACCTTGTTTCGGACGGACCATCCGAGCACAGATCAAAATGACTCGGCAGTGCGCGCCGAAGCCGGCGTCATTCTTGCCCACGCGCTTCGCCAGTCCGATTTGTCCGTGCAGGACAAGGCGTATCTCGCCCAGTTGGTTGCCGCAAGAACAGGTCTTAGCCAACCGGAGGCCGACCAGCGGGTGTCCGACACGGTTGCGGCCGCGACTCAAGCGGCTGACAACGCACGCAAGGCCGTGGCCCACATGCTGTACTGGCTTTTCGTGGCGCTCTTGATAGGAGCGTTTTGCGCCAGCTTTGCCGCGACGATCGGCGGAAGACAGCGCGATCACGTCCTGATTTAGGGTGGCCCGATTCCCGAAGTCAAATGATGGAGAGCGGTTTGCACAAAATGGAGGCTCACGATGCGTTCGATTTTACTGTTGTTGTTAGGCGTGCCGATACCGTTCATCATCTTGATCGGGCTCTTTAGCCACTTTTAGTGCGCGATCTAGGCCGGCGAGCGGATTTTTCCGTGTTACTTCCTGTGTCGGACGTGAATCTAAGTTTCGGTCGGTAGGCGCAGAGGGCGAATATCGGTTCCGCCCGGCGAGGAAAGATAAATGAGAACACTCCTGATCGTTTTGTTGGTCTTGCTTGTGCTCGGTGCGCTGCCGACTTGGCCGTATAGCATGCAATGGGGATATTATCCCAGCGGCGGATTGGGTCTTTTGTTGCTGTTTCTTCTTGTCCTGGTCATCGCTGACAGGGGTTGAATCGCGGATTCGTATCTCAATTCTCGCCGGCGGGAGTTTTTATGTCCTTCGGGCTATACGCGATCGGTTTCGCAATCGTTATCGGCGGCCTGATTTACGCTGCGTATTTGGTGCATATGCCCGCGCACTGGATTGCAGCGGGCGCGATCGTCCTTGTGGGACTGGGAATACTCAAGGGTGTAAAGGCGACGCGTCAGGAGGATTCAGTGGCGTAACCGGTTCGATATTGGGCTGCAAGTTCGGCGCCTCCTGGCTCAGGGGTTCAGGCGCGCCAGCGGCGGCCCAGGGCCGGAATGATCGCGCCGCCGACGTTTGGCAGGCTGAAGTCCGGAAGCGGCGGGCGTTCGGCCCGGGGATTGATCCCGCGAATCATAGAGCCGAGAAGGCGCATGGTAGCCGCGAACTTTTCTTTGAACGAATGGCGCGGCTGGCGTCCGTTGGCGCGAACTACGAGCACCGTCACGTCGTCTTCGGATAGATTCTCCGGGTAGCGCTCCTCAATTTCTTTCAGCAGCGTTTCGATCAGCTTTTGCGGCTCTACTTCACCAAGAAGGCTCAAAATCCGCAGCACGCCGGCCTCGCCGAGCATCTCTCCATCCGCGTCGCGGGATTCAATTAGCGCATCGGTGTAGCTGAGCAGGCAGTCGCCGGATTCCAATTCGACGTCAAATTGTTCGTACTCGGCGGCCTCAAAAAGCCCCAGCGGGATGTTGCTGGGTGCGGCGCGACGCGTGGCTGTATTGTTTCCAAGAAAATCCCACCGGCGTTGCGCGGCGCGATACAGAAGCGGCCGCGGGTGACCGGCGTTGCAGACGGTGAGGCGGCGGCTGGGCTCGAAAAACGTCGTCACAATCGCGGTGGCGAATGCGCCGGTGCGTGGCAGAACCGAGAACTGCTGGTTGAGCAGGCGAACGAACTCGGTTTGATCCAGGCGGTTGACGAAGCGGCGCATCAACGTGCGCAAGTCGGCGGCTGTATTGGCTACCGCGTTTCCATGCCCCGCGACGTCGGCCAACAACAAGCGGCTAATGCGGCCGGTGGCGCAACTCGACGCGTAGTAAACGTCGCCCCCGGCGTGCGCTTTCCCATAGGGCTTGCTGTAGACCCAGGTGTCCAACCCGCCGAATTCAACGGCCTGTGCGGTGAACTGGCTGCCGCCCCACACTTCCATGCATTGCATGTGCTGTGGCTGGTCGCTCATGTTCGATATCTCTATTGTAGGTACGAAGCGGCCTCGCGTCCGAATTTGACGTATAATCGGCGCGATGCTCTCGAAGATTGGTCTGGTGGGCTGGATGCTTTTGTCCCCTGCGCTCTCGCCTTTACCGGCGCAATGGTTGAAACTCCCAGACAAGTCGATTCCACGAACCAAGGACGGCAAACCGAATCTGACGGCGCCGGCGCCACGCAAAGCAGATGGTAAAGCGGACCTGTCGGGAATTTGGATCGTGCCCGGACCGAAGTATTTGCAGAATCTCGCGGCCGACCTGAAGCCGGGCGACGTGCCGATGCAACCGTGGGCGGCGGCGCTCACCAAGGAGCGCATGAGTGGCGTGCACGCGGTGGAGGAATCGGATGCAAACTGTTTGCCGCAGGGCGTTCCCAAGATCAACGTGACGCCGGTGCCGTTCAAGATCGTTCAAAATCNNTCCGGACGAGGTCATCATTCTTTACGAAGCGTTCGGGCTGTACCGGCAGGTGTTCATGGACGGTCGCGAGCTGCCGAAGGACCCGAACCCCACGTGGATGGGTTACTCGGTGGGTAAGTGGGATGGAGATGCATTAGTCGTCGAGACGTCAGGCTTCAATGGCAAGACTTGGTTGGATCAGGTGGGTCATCCGGCGACCGAAGCGCTGCAGGTGACGGAGCGCTTTCGCAGGCCGGATTTCGGACACTTGGAGATTCAGGTTACGATCAACGACCCGACGGCGTACACAAAGCCGTGGACGGTGATGGAAGCGATGCAATATCTGCCGGACACTATGTTACTCGAATTTGTGTGCAACGAAAATAACCGGGATCTTAAGCACTTAGTAACTCACTAACCTCGACCCCAGAGATGCGTTGACGCAATGTCTGCGCCTTGACGCAGCGCCTTGAGCTTCAACCACACCACGGGTTCAATCACGTACTCTCTATTCGTAAACGTTCCGAAC
>PMAA01000238.1 GCA_003152355.1 Acidobacteriota bacterium
ACGCCCCATTCGCCGCCCATGCCGATGCCGTAAATCAGCCGAAGGATTATAAAAACGGTATAGTTCGGCGCAAAGCCGGAAAGAACTTCAACGCCGGAGTACAACAGAATGTCGAGCATGAGCGGCATGCGCCGCCCGTAACGATCCGCGAGAAGTCCGAACACGAGCGCCCCAAGCGGCCGCGTGGCGAGGCTGGCGGTAATGGCCAGAGCGATTTGGGGTACGGTGCAATGAAATTCGCGGGCGATCGGTGCGAGGACGAACGCCAGAACGAAAAAATCAAAAGCATCGAGTGTCCAGCCAAGGAAGCCGGCGATCACGGCATTGCGCTGGTTGCTGCGCTCGGCGGAGGTGGCGTCCATCGTTTAGCCTGAGATGATTCTGTTCGCGCTGCTCCGACTCACTCGTTCGCACCGCAATATTTCGGACATAAAGCTCAGCGTGATGCCTGCTCGCGAAGATAAGCGTCAGTCTTGTTGATCCAGTCCGCGCGCGGCGGCGTAAAGATATCGAGATCGACCGTGTCTTCGAGCGCGAACGCTTCGTGAGGCATGTTGGGCGGGATGCAAAGCACTTCTCCGGCACGGACGACAATCTCGTCGCCATCAATCCCAAATTTGAGAGCGCCTTCAAGAATGTAAGTGATCTGTTCGTTTAGGTGGCTGTGCATTGGCACGTGGCTTCCCTTCTTCAGCAGCACGCGCGCCAGCATGACTCCTTCGCCAACCACAAATTGGCGCTGCAAGAGCGGATTCAGATTTTCGAGTTCGAGATCGTTCCAGCGGAAGTATTTCAGCTCAGACATGTCGATTGCTCCCACGTGCATCGCGAGCCGCGCGAATCTAACCGCGGAGAAACAAGTTCATCACGGGTGCTACTTCAGCGGCGGATAAGCTTCGCCGCGTTGTCGTGCAAATAACCGTGGGCAAGCTCGAGCGCTCTCGCTTCCGTTACTTCGCCTTCCGCAACCATTTCGGCCAGCGCGGCCGCGAGCGCCTTTCGGGCGGAATTTACGCCGAACCAGAAAGTTACTTCAGCGCCCAAAGCATCATTGAATGGAAACGCGTCCGTGCCGAAGATGATCTTGTCGGGAAAAACTTCGAGCCATTGCCTTAGGGAATCTTTCAGCGCGGCCGGATACATGATCAGTTCCATAAACGAAGAATCTAGGTACACATTTTTCATCGCCGAAAGCCAGATCGCCTGGCGCTCGTAGGGATAGCAGCCGTGAAGCAGCACAAACGTCACACCGAGATAACGCGGATCGCGCAGCACATTTTCGAGCTGTAATCCGTTGCCGTTCCGCAGATTGTAATAATCGCCGATGCCGACGGCCGAATGAAAATGGACGGGCACGTGAAAGGCGAGCGCGCTATCGAGCAACCGGCGAAACACGTAATCTTCAAAAACGCGGTATTCATCGTTCGTCGGAATTCCGCCTGCGTGATACTTGCGATAAATCGGCTCGACCTCTTCGCGGCTTGGATCGCTGAAGTAAAGTGAACGGAAATACGCGGCTTCAAATTTCATCGCGACCCCGCCGCGCTTCTGATTGTCCGCAACGATGTTTCGAATGAGGGCTTCATAACCCGCGAGATCGCCCGGAAGGTTCGACACTCCCTCCTGTTTCATATAACGGAGAAGGACTCTTTCCTGCAGGTGAAGATAGAGCGCTTCATCCGAATCGCGTTTCTCGAGTTGGGTGTTATCGAACGGGAACAGAAGCGAATCGACGAAGAACACCCAACGAAATCGCGTTGGCTCGAGATAGTCCGGCATAGCCACGCGGTTCGCAAGAACGGTTTCGATCCCCACGCGATCGAGAATATTAGAAAAATATTTCGCTCCCTGCTGCTTCTTCATTTCCGTTGTTTTCGCTTCGAGCCACTTGCCGTGTTCGGGCGAGAAATCATCGAAGGGATAACCGAAGAGACCCTTGGCTGCGGCTGCCAGTTCAGGATTAGTCTCTCGGATGCGAAACGCTTCACTTTCACCTTCAGGAGCCGCCATGGCATCCACATCAGAATCGTCGGCAAACGCGGGATGCGCGTGATTATCAAATATCGGAATCTTTTGAATCTGTGGGAGTAAGCGTTCGTAAATTTCATGAACATCAGCTTCGCCTTTGGGCGGGAGCGGCGACGCTTGGGCACAGGTCCGAGGAGCACACGAAATTGATGCGAAAAAGAAAACGGCTGCAGTGATGGCGATACTCTTGGGCATTGCCGCTTGCGGGACGTTCATTCCGGCAGAATTCATTTCGAGTTCCTCCACACGCCTCGATGCTTTACAGAATCAAGGCCGGGGACTGCAAGAGCCCAGCATTATACCGAGGCCCAAGAGAGGAAATGCCAGAAACTGTGCGGGAATGTGAAGAGGTCTTGACTGAACCCCCCGGGTTAGCGCGCGCCGCTAAACCTCAACCTTGGGCGGCTCAGCAGCGGCGAGGTGGTGAGATCTCCGCTTGTTCTTTCCAGACGCTCCAAGAGGAAGTATTTCCCGGTACGGCCGGATGCTGAAAAAACGTTGCCGGCACGGATCGCAACGATACGCAGCAAATCCCAACATCCGCTTTACACGGTGCAAAGGTCCCTGAGTGATGTGGCGAGCCGAAATTCGATCGAGGTGAAGCATTCCGCAGCGGGGGCAATGTGCATAGAACAGGAGCGAGACCGGCACGATCCATGCATAAAAACGAGATTCGCAGGCCTTACAACGCCAGGGCCGGAGTCGAAATACGCCGAGAACAAAATCGGCCACGCCGCGGCGGCGTGATCTAGTGCACGACAAACTGTGGCACTGAGGACAGAGCAACTGGCTCCTTCCCGATTACGGGCGCCCTTGACCGGAATACAGAAAGAATAATTGAGAATGCTGTGAACTGCAAGCGCGGCACGGCTGCGGCGCCGGTTCAGTGTAAGATGGGTTGGGGGAAATATTTAATGCCTGATTACACAGCCGAGCATTCGCGCGCCGGAATCGACGCCAAATTACCAACGCTCGAAACCTGGCCAAATCATTTCCCCGGCTACGAGATCAAAATTCGTTTTCCAGAATACACATCGGTGTGCCCTAAGACGGAACTGCCCGATTACGGGGCAATCACAATCCGCTACGAACCCAAGCGCGTCTGCCTCGAGCTGAAGGCGCTTAAGATGTATCTCCTGGCCTACCGAAATCTCGGCATTTTCTACGAGAACGCGGTGAACCGCATGCTGCGTGACATCGTGGCGGCGACAAAACCCGCATGGTGCCGCGTCACCGGCGAGTTCACGCCACGTGGCGGATTGACTACCACAATAGAGGCAATTTTTCCGAAGGCACGGCGTACGCGATAGACTTCGCCTTACGCCTCGGCGATAATTGCGGCGTACCGCGCCCGATATCGAATTTCGCGCGAACGATTAGTTAGGAGGGGTCGATGGCCACGCCGTCACAATTTTCCGGACCACAATTTTCCGGATCAGGTGAACCACCTCACACGGAGGCTTCCGCACTTCCGCGCTGGGTATCCATTCTGTTCGGTGTCGCGTTTGTGCTGGTTGCCTATCTGATTTACGCGAGCGTTTCCGGACGCGAGGCTGTCCAAAAGGGCTTCGATGATTCGAACAAGCAGGTCCAGGCCCTGACGGCTTCGCTGGACAAGACCAACTCGCAGCTCACGGACCTTAAGGGTGAGATGGATGTCACCACCCAGAAGCTCGGTATCACTCAGGATGAACTGGCCCGCGCGCGTTCTCTGGCGCAAACGCTCCGCAAGGAGCAAAAAGAAAGCGATGCGCGCCTCTCCACGCAAATCGGCCAAGTGCAATCGGACACGGCGACTAAATTCGGCGAAGTTTCAACCGATCTCAGCTCAACGAAGAGCGACGTCGCAGCCACCAAGGCCGATCTCGATGCGACCAAGGCCAAGCTCTCGACCACAGTCGGCGACCTGGGCGTGCAGAGCGGCCTGATCGCGCGCAACCACGAAGAAGTCGAGGCATTGAAGCGCCTTGGCGAGCGCAATATCTACGAGTTCAAGGTTTCAAAATCCGGCAAGCTGCAGCATGTTGGACCGATTCAGATTGCGCTCCGCAAGGTGGACGCCAAGCACTTCAAGTACACGATGAACGTGCTCGCGGATGATAAGTCGATCGAGAAAAAGGACAAAACCGCAGGCGAGCCGGTGCAATTCTACGTTCACGGTTCCCGGACGCCTTACGAGATCGTCGTATTCGACGTTACCAAAGACCAGATCAGCGGCTATCTGAGCACGTCCAAAGAAGCGTCGGCGGCGCCTCCGAGCGCTCCTGCTGCGAGCACACCGCCGGGCAACTGAGAGCGGATTCGATTTTCGATGGCGTTAACTGGCACGCGGGAATTCTCGTCTGCGTAATTCTTTGCGGCGTCCTGAGCGGAAACCTATTCAGCACCCAGCTTGCAAACGCGCAAGACGCGCCGCCGTCCCCGCCACTGGTACAAGAGCCCCTCAAAGTGCAGGCGGAATTGGTCTTTCTGCAGGTAAGCGTGGAAGACGGACATGGCGTCTTTCGCGGCGATCTCGATCGCTCTCAGTTCCGCATCTTCGACAACGGCACCCTACAAGAGCTCGCGTTCTTCGACTCGGTTGATACTCCGGCCCGTGTCGCCGTTCTTCTCGAGACCAGCCCCGCCGTCTATTTGATCCAAAGCCAGCACATTGCGGCGGCCTACGCCCTTCTCGACGGTCTCTCACCAGATGACCAAATAGCGCTCACGACCTACGATTGGTCCGTCCGCGTGGCACTGGATTTTACGTCGGACAGGAACGCCGTCATTCGCGCGCTCGACGGCACGCAGTATTTTCTCGGCATGGGCAATTTGAATTTCTACGATGCCGTAAATTCCACACTCGCGTGGCTTCGGCCGACGCGCGGAAAGAAAGCCCTGGTCGTTCTCTCCACTGGTCTCGACTCCTCGTCCGAATCGCGATGGAACGCTCTTCAAACCGAACTTGAGAAGACCGATGTTTCCGCGTTCACCGTCGCGCTCGGCGGCGCCATCCGCAATTTCAAATCAAAGAAAGCTGCCCAAGGGCCGCAAGCAAGTTTCCAGCGCGCGGACGTTGCGTTGCGCGAAATTGCCAAGACTACCGGCGGTCAATCATACTTTCCGGCCACACTGGACGATTTCGTAAAAGCCTATCGCGAAATTTCTGCTCACCTAAGCCACCAGTACTTAATGGCCTACATTCCGCTATCCCATGACGGCCGGCTGCATTCGATTGAAGTTCAGGTGGTGAACGCACAGGGGCGGGTCCTGGCTGCTACTGGAGGAGTTACTGGCTCGGCCAACGGTTTTCGTATCTTCTCGCGTCAAAGTTATCTTTCACCAGATAAGTAGCGGTCGGATTGAGTACAATCGCCGGACGCCTCGCGTGTCGGCGGCGTATCATGATGCGGCACATGAAATAGTCCGGGATACCCATTCCAGGAGATTTGGATGAGGGCGGTACCAAAAAATAAATCGCGCGGGCGCATCGCAAAAGTCCTTTCGGCCGGGCTCGCGGCCTCCGTGCTGCTTTTCGGAGCGGCAGCGCAGGACAATCCGGCGAAGCCTGCGCCTCCGGCCGACGACACTCAGTTTCGGTTCGCGCATGGCGGGAATGTTGCGCAAGTGCCCATGGAAATTCAGGGCAACCAACTGCTCCTACCTATAGGAGTGAACCAATCGAAGCCGGCCATGTTTCTCCTGGCCACTTGCGCGCTACATTCGAGTATCGATCCCTCACCCTGGCTTCCAGCCGAGGGGAGCCCTCAGGCTCAAATCACGTTCAAGAACACTCTTCTCTCGATGCCTGACCTCGATTTGGGCATTCCGCAAATCGAGTCTCAGTCACTCGACAAAGTATCGTCTATCGTGGGGCGCCAGGTTCGCGGAATTATCGGCGCCGACATATTGAGCAAATTTGTAGTCGAGATTGAATACAATCGCTCCGCGATTCACTTCGACGATCCCGCAACATTCGAGTATTCCGGCAAAGGCGTAACTTTGCCGCTCTTCGTTCGCGACGGTATACCCAATATCCGCGCCAAACTCGCCATTCGCGGACACCGTACGTTCGAAGACGATTTTGAAATCCGCACCGAATTCAATGGCGCGATCGAAGTTTCAAAACCGATGGCCGCCGCGCACAAGTTGAAACTCGGGCATGTCAAAGGCTACTGGTTCCCCAACGTTGACGGCGGCAGAACCCTCACGGCGCGCGCCGAAATGTTGACGATCGGACCGTTCGCGATGGCGACGCCTCCCGTGTCGTTCCCTGACGTCGCCGGTTCCGAATCATTGGCACACGGCGGCGCCATCGGAAACGCAATTCTGAGCAAGTATCGCGTCATTCTGGATGTCCCCCACCAGCGAATCATTCTTGAATCAAACATGAGCTATCCGAACAACGTTGAGTTGGATACCAGCGGCGTCGCGCTGCTCGCCAAGGGGCCAAACCTGAAGACGTTTGAAGTTGCGGGAGTGACGCCGAAATCTCCGGGTGCGGCGGCGGGATTGCAAAAGGGCGACGTCATCGCCGGCATAGACAATCAACCGGCGGCGGATCTGACTCTCGTGGATGTGCGGAGCATGTTCGCTGACATCGACCACGAATACAAGCTAACCGTGCTGCGTGGCGACAAACCACTCGAAATGAAGCTACGAACTCGGCACTTACTCTGATTGTTCGACGAACCTAATTCGTTGGCTGAGCAGTAGATTCAGAGGATCGCAACGCGGTGGGCTTACTGGTAGTCTCGCATCGTGTCGGCCATCTTGCTGAGGCAGGCGTCCACGCGCGCGAACACGGTTCCCTCTTCGAACTTGCCGTTCGCTTCGCGCTTGCCCGCACGAACGCCGGTCAGAAGTCCGATTCCCTCGGCAACGGTTGTTACGGGATAAATGTGGAACTGGCCTTGCGCGACGGCTTCGATCAACTCGTCGCGGAGCATGAGATCTTCGACGTTCTCGCTGGGAATTAGCACCCCTTGTTTGCCCGTAAGCCCTTTGAGGCGGCAAACGTCGAAGAAGCCTTCGATCTTCTGGTTGACCCCGCCGATGGGCTGAACATCGCCCTGCTGATTCACCGATCCCGTAACGGCGAGTTCCTGCGAAATCGGCAGATCGGCAAGCGCGGACAGGAGCGCGTAAACCTCAGTCGAACTTGCGCTGTCGCCGTCCACGCCGGAATACGATTGCTCGAAACAGATGCTTGCCGAGAGCGAGAGCGGCTTGTCCTGCGCGAATGTGCCGCGCAGATATCCCGCAATAATCTGCATGCCCTTGTCGTGGAACCTGCCGCTGAGGTTCGATTCGCGCTCGATATTGATCAAGCCGGTTTTCCCGAGCGACACCGAAGCCGTGATGCGCGTCGGCTTTCCGAAGGCGTACCCGCCGATCTCGAGAACGGCGAGGCCGTTCACCTGCCCGACGCGAGCGCCGGTGGTATCAATGAAAATTTGGCGTTGCTCGATCATCTCGCGAATCTTGGTTTCAGTAAGGTTGTGGCGTTCGATTTTCGCGTCGAGCGCTTTCCGAACATGTTCGCTGGTGACCGTCGTGCACCCATTCTGTTGGCGTGCGAGATAGCACGCCTCGCGTGCGACGTCGGCGATTTCGAAGAACCGCGCCGTAATTTTCCCGCGACGCCCGGCGCAGCGCACTCCGTGTTCGAGCAGAGCTGCAACGGCGGTGCGATCGAACGGGCAAAGTCCTTCATCTTCCGTCAATTTGCGAAGCCGCCCGCTCAAATGCCTTATAACCTCGGCGCTCCAGCGCATTTCTTCATCGAACTCAACGCGCATCTTGAAAATCTTTCGGAAGTCTTCCTCAAAATCGTACAGAAGCTCGTACATCTCCCGGTCGCCGATGAGAATGATCTTCGCGTTCACGTTGATCGGCTCAGGCTTCAACGCCGCGGAAGAAAATGGAAAGAAAAGATCAACCGGTTGAATTTCGAGTTTTCCGTGATTGAGCGTGCGCTTTAGTGTTCGCCAGACACCAGGCTCCGTGAGCGTGTCAATCGCGTACATGATCAGGAATCCGCCGTCAGCGCGAAGGAGCGAACCGCCGCGGAGATCCATGAAGTCCGAATTCCATCCGGCGCGGCTGTCATAACTGCGGTGCACGGTTCCGAAAAGATTCGCATACGTCGGCACAGTCTCAAAAATCACTGGGCAAGTATCGTGCTCGGAATGCGCGAGGATCACGTTCACGCCGTAAACGCGGAATGGATCGCGCTCTTGCCGCTCAATGCGCGGGCCACCTCCGCCTTCCGATGGCGGCTGCTCGTCCTCACCCTCGCGCTCCTTGAAGGGCTCGAGATTGTCGAGGATGTGGTGGCGAACTTCTTCGAGATACTCCGCCATTTGCTCGTCCGGGTATTTTTCCTTCAACTCCTCGATCACCCCGTCCACAAGCACCGATGCCGCTTCCTGCTCGAGATAACTCATCTCGCTCGCCAGTTCGCGCGAAAGCGACAGTGTTTTTCGGTAGACGACCGTAAATTCCTGCCGGAATTGATCGTATTTGCGTTCGATGTCTTCGGCGGCCACGGTCTCGAGCTTTCCGTCCTGCACCAGCTTCGGAATCTCCTCAATGGGAACCATCTGCCCTTCGAGAACCGGAAAGATTTCCGGAAGAGCGACGGCGCCGACTTGCATGCGGCCAAGGGCAAATTGATCCCGCGCGATGCGGCGCGTGAAATCGTCCATCAATTCCTTTTCACGAACGGTGAAGCGCTCGACGATACGCGCTTTTTGTCGTTGGAAAGGCTCGCCCTCGAAGACCTGCGGTATCCGGCGCCGGAGAAATTCTATCCCCGACTCCATTTCCTTTTTGAAAGCGTTCGCCTGGCCTCGCGGAAGCGTGAGCAGGCGCGGGCGGTCGGCATTCTTGAAACTGTTCACGTAGCAGCGATCGGGCGCAAGCTCGCGCGCAGGATCGAGTTCTTCGACCATCCGCGTGACCATGCCGCCGCGGCTCGTCCCGGAAAGCCCGCAGATGAAAACGTTGTAGCCCGGGGCCGTCAATTCGACGCCCATTTGCAGGGCGCGAAGCGCGCGCTCCTGTCCCATTTCGCCGGCAACGAGCGGAGCCTCCGCGGTGGTCTCGAAGGGCACTAGCGACGCGTCGCATCGCCAGCGCAGCTTTTCCGGCGGCAAGCCGGACGGAATGGGTCCTTTTTTCTCGCTCATGGCGCGTTCCGAGGGTCGTACTCTAGCACGCCCCCGTTTGAGTGCCTAAGACGTTCGAGGTGCCGCGTGCCTTTTCGGTTCCGGGTGGGTGTAAATATCGAGGACACTCGCGGCGGTTGCGACAACGATCGGGCCGAGGATTACGCCAAGGATCCCGAATACGCTGATGCCGCCAAGAACACTGATGAAAATAACGAGAGCACTGAGATGCGCGCGACCGCTGATCAGCCAGGGGCGCAGCACGTTTTCGGCTATGGCCACAACTCCGGCGCACACGGCCACCAGAACGATTCCGCTGGTCGTGTGTCCCTGTGCAAAGAGCCATATCGCGGCCGGCACCCAGATGAGCGCAGAACCGACCACCGGGAGGATAGAGAACAGCGCCATCACCACGCCCCAGAACAGCGGAGCGTTAATACCCAATATCGCGAACATGGCGCCACCCACGAGGCCGTGCATTGCGGCGGTAGCCAGGCTCGAAATAACACTCGCGAATATCAGGTCATTGGCTTCGTCAATCATTCGTTCGCGGTGCTCCGCTTCGAAAGGAAGCACGTGGCGGATCCGGCGCATCACATCTTCGCCATCGCGGAAGAGATAAAACATCGCGAGTATCATCACCACGAGATCGACAGCGAAGCGAACAACATGCTGCAGCACCACGCCAAGTTGTGCGGCAAGAAAACCGGCGAACGCTTCCGCATGGTTACGAACGATCGTATTGAGGTCACTTGAATATTCGGCGTCGAATCGGTCTTGGAGCGATGCCCACAACTTATTCGCCCAATCAAATTGCCCGTTCGCAATCTGCTGCTGCATCGTGTGCGCAATCTCGAGCCCCTGGCGCACGAATGCGCCCGAAACAAGAATCATGGGCATAACGAGGATGAAAGTTACGGCTGCGGTGCTGGCCGCCGCCGCGACGTTCTTTCCCCAGCGCTTCTTGAGGCGCTGGTACAACGATGAAAACACAACCGCCAGGACGCCGGCCCACACCAGCGGCGCAAGAAACGAAGAGATGACTCGAAAAACGAGGTAGGCGAGGCCCGCGACAAACCCGTAGAAAAGAATCGCACCCAGCCTCTGGTCGGCGTTCGATTGCGTCAAATCCTCAGACTCCTCAAATCGGCCTTTTGGGTTGCCCTTGGCACTGATAGATACATTCTCAGATTTTGTCAACTGCGAGACGCCGGACCTCGAAAATGCTAGAATCCGGCCTAATAAGGAAGAATGGCGTGGCTGAACCTTCCAGGTGCAAACACCCGCGCACGCAGGTGATCGCTCGTGACCAGGACGCTCAGTATATCGAGTGCCTGGATTGCGGTGAAATCCTCGAAGCAGACGAACTCAAGAACGACGGGCCGGGCTTCGATGAATCACTTTCCGACGCGTGAGCCGGCAGGCTGAACCCAGTCAACGAATGCCAAGCCGGGCGATGATGCGGGTCACGTCTCCCGCGGGGACGTCGTAGAGCGTGTGCTCGTCTTCCTGCTCTAAGCGCTCGCGGAGATATTCCGCCCCAATGTAACTCGCTTCGCGGTCCGTNNAGCACCACGCCCTTCCCATCCACGAAGAACTTGCAATCCATCGTGTCGCTGTGGCGCGTTGCGATTCCGTTCCAGCAGTGCGAGAAACGGCAGCGATAGACGAAATCAGTGACCTTCGAAGGGACGTCGAACGCGCCTATGAAATCGCTCATCGCGCCGGCATTGGCGATGATTCTGGGCTCTTTGGTTTCTGATGTCGCCACGAATAATTCCTGCGCCGCTACTTCGCGGCGCCCGCGGGGACCGGCTGTGCCTGCGAATAGCTCTGAACGGCTGCGCCCACGCCCGCGCCTGAAGGAACGCGATGACCCTGATCGAGGAGCACCTTCTCGAAGGCGCCGAGGAACAAGAGCACGTTGTTCCGCTGGCTTGAATAGCCCATCAAGCCGACGCGCCAGATCTTGCCCTTCACCGGCCCGAGTCCGCCGGCGATCTCGATATTGAATTCAGCGAGAAGTTGGTTGCGAACCTTGTGATCGTCCACGCCCTCGGGAATACGGAGCGCGGTGACAGTCGGCAATCGATCCGCCGGATTTTTGACAAACAATTCGAGGCCCATCGCCTCGATACCGGCAATCAGCGCCTGCTGATTCTGCGCGTGGCGTTCCCAGCGTGCTTCGAGTCCTTCTTCGAGCACGCAACGCAATGCTTCACGCAAGCCGTAGATCAGCGATATCGGGGGCGTGTGGTGATAGAGGCGCTCCTTGCCCCAGTAATTCATCACCGTCTCAAGGTCAAAATACCAGCTTTGCGTTTTGGTCTTGCGTCCGCGGATGATTTCCTCGGAGCGGGCGTTGACCGTCATCGGCGACATTCCCGGAGGCGCGCTGATGGCTTTCTGCGTGCCGCTGAAGCAAATGTCAATTCTCTGGCGATCCACATCCACCGGAACACCGGCCAGAGTTGCGACCGTGTCAACAATCAGCAGTGCTCCGAGTTCGTCCGCGACTTTGCGATACTCATCAATCTTTTGCAGAACCGACGTTGACGTTTCCCCGTGCGCCAGCCCGATAACCTTGATTTTCTTTCCCTTGCCCGCGCGCCGAACGTCCTCGGGGTCAACCGTCCGTCCATACGGTGCTTCGACGCGAGTTACCGTCGCCGGCGTCCGGCTGGCAATAATGGCCATGCGCTCCGAGAACACGCCGTTCACGCAAATCAAGCACTCGTCCCCTGCTTCCAATGGATTGAGGACCGCAGCTTCGATCCCGCCGGAACCCGACGCCGAGAGTGGAAATGTAACTCGGTTATCCGTCCGAAATACGCGCCTCAACAGGATCTGTACCTCGGACATCATGTCCATAAACCACGGATCGAGATGGCCGACGATTGGCGTGGCCATGGCGCGATAAACGCGCGGGTCAACGCACGACGGGCCCGGCGTCAGCAGCACCCTGTTTGGCGGATTAAGTTCTCCGATCGGTTCATCCCTCATTGAGTTGTACCTCGCCTATGTGCCGAAGAATTGCGCGGCTGAATCTACTTCTAAGAATTCGTTGCCTGGCGAATACAAGAGACATTGAATTGCGGCCAAGACGAAGTGATAGTTTCTCGAAACGTAGTGCGCGGGTCAACTGGCAAGATGCGGATGAATCGAGTCCAAATTGTCTCGCCGCGGTGGGGGCGAAACTAAAAGCCGAATCGTCGATTTAATCGCGCGTCCGATCCTCGTCTTCAACGAACAGCACACCAACGCCGGTCTTGTATTTCTCCGTCGCCGGCTCTGTATAGACCACCGTACCTCGCAGCGAGAGCAGGCTCGGATGATTGTCCGCCGCCGAGGCCTCGATTATGACGCGAACATCCGACTGAAGCGCCGGGCGGTTTGTGAGCGCAAGGTACGCGCCGTGAAGACTCATGTCGCGTACGGTCGCCTTCTCTTCGAATGATTTGCCGTCTTCGCCGATTCCGGAGATGGTCGCCGAAAAACGCAGGCGCCGCCGCTGGCCGACGCGGGAATCCCTCAGCGCGACGTCCACCCCCTTCTCGTTTAGCGAGATCGTCATCCCCTCCATCGCCGCCCAGCTTGGCTTGAATTCTTCGCGCGCGGCCAGGAGATAGCCATCAACCATCTTGTCCGACGAATCGGGGTCGTGATGGAACAAGAAGAGATTTTGCGCTTTCGCCTGCCGCGCCAGCTTCACGCATTCGAGCCAGCTCGAATGGCCCCAGCCCTTGCGCGAGGTTGCCAGTTGTTCTGGCGAGAACTGCGCGTCGCAGATCAACACATCCGCGCCTGCGGCAAGCTGCCTCAGGTTTTCATCGAACTCAGGAACGCCGGGCTCGTTGTCAGGGGCATACACGATCGAGCCGCCCGGTGTATCCAGCCGGTAGCCGAGGCATCCCTGCGGATGATTCAGCCATCGCGCGGTGACTCGCGTCCCGTTCACTTCGAACTGATCGCCGCCGGAGATCTCGCGGAACTCACGCGCGGCCGTCATCATACTCAGGTTCACCGGGAAATAGGGACTCGCGACCTGCGCTTCGAGAACTTTGCGCAGACTCTCGGGCCCGAGATATTTCGACTGAAAACTGTAAAAGTGAAATCGGTTCTGCGATTGGTAAAAGGGATGGAAGAACGGAATGCCCTGAATGTGATCCCAGTGGTAGTGGGTCACTAGGATATGCGCGTCAATTCCATGCTCGGTGGACTTTTCTTCCCATCGATTGCCAAGCAATCGTAATCCAGTGCCGCAATCCAGAATGAAGCGTGTGTCGGGAGAAGTCTTCACTTCAACGCATGGCGTGTTGCCGCCGTAGCGCCAGGAACTCGGATGAGGCGTTGGAGTTGACCCTCGCACGCCCCAAAAAACAACCTTCGTTTCGGTAGAAGACATCGCTGGAGGAGATTAGAATGCCGGGCGCCCCGAAATCAATCTGACCCGAGATATCGCGCAATTCCGATCTCAAAAGCATGTTAGGCGGTCGCTAAGAGCGAAGTCAACTCCGCATCAGTCCGCAGAGTGATTAATTTGAACAATTCAAGGAGCTATGCCACGTGATCAGCCATGTCCTCGTCAAGAAGGATTCGCGCCCGTCCTGCCACGACGGAGTATTCCCTCAGCCCGGAGGCTCCCGCCTCCGGGACCGCCCGCTACTTCATCAGAACATCTCAAACGGCGTCCCTTGTAGCGCCGACCGGCTTTCTTGCGGCATTTAAATCCGGGACGAAATACCCGCGTAGATATGGGATAGCGCAACCGATTCACGATCACGATCGAGTGCCGTCCGGCAAGGAGAAGCGTATGCATGCGGCCGCGGATGTGGTTAAAATCGGAGACATGCACGCGCACGCTCACGGCGCCGGACACGATGGCCACGCGCACTCGCACGCTCATTTGCAGGGAGCGCTGCATTCGCGGCGCATGGCCGGTGTTCTCGGTGCGGCCGTCGTCGTCACGCTCGCTCTTGTCGCCGTGGAATTCACCGCGGGCTACATTGGCCATTCGATCGCGCTCGTCAGCGATGCCGTCCATAACCTCACCGACGTTCCCGCAATCTTCATTTCCTGGCTCGCCATGCGCTGGGCGGAAAAGCCCCCAACGCGCGAGCACACCTATGGCTACCACCGCGCCGGAATTCTCGCAGCCTTCACCAATGCATTTTTCCTGAGCGGCGTCGCGGTGGTGATTCTGTACGAAGCCGTTGCGCGGCTGAGTCATCCCGTGGAAGTGAACGCCGGCGTGATGCTTTGGGTCGCGCTCATCGCGCTTGCTGTAAACGGCGGCATCACGCTCGCGCTGGTATCGGGCCGGCGCGACCTGAACTTGCGGAGCATCCTCGTTCATTCCTTCGGCGACGCCCTCTCAAATGTTGGAATTATCGCCGGTGCCATCGCGATTCGCTGGATGGGAGTCACGTGGATTGATCCAATCCTCGGCGTCATCATCGGCGCGATGGTGCTCTGGTCCGGTTGGGGCATCCTCCGCGAAACCAGCCACATCCTCCTCGAAGGATTGCCGCGCGAAATCAGCCTCGAGGACGTTGCCAAGTCGGTTCTAAAAGTCGAAGGCGTGCAGGAAGTTCACGACATCCACATCTGGACGCTGGGGACCGATTTGAACGCGCTCTCATGCCACATCCGCATCCCGGACATGCACCTGGAAGACTGCGAAAAAATACTCGTGCGCATTCAGGAGAGTCTCGCGCACGAGTTCCACATCAAACATTCCACCGTGCAATTCGAGCGCGCAGGACTTCCGGAGACGGGACTCTATATGCCCGAGCCAATTCACAAAGCCGATTAGAGCTCCGCTTCAAATTCTTCAGCCATAGCTTCGAGCGGGAGTTCCAAGGTGAGGCGGCTCTGCGCCCGCGTTTTTCACGCAGCAGCACAAGAAAGATGAGAAATTATAAAAATCAGAGAACTTAGGTAAACCGGGACCACCGAGATACAGCAGAAATAACGCCGGTCGCCGTCGAATGACGTGCTCGACCGCCGGTTAGATGGAAAGCTTCAAAGGCGTGCCGCGATCTTCATTCAGCTTCGTCGTCGCCGCCACATCAATATCCGTGACCCTCACCGTGCGGCGATTTCCCTCGCGCGTAATATAAACAAGCTGATCGTTTCGACGCGTAAATGCCACCGCGGAAATCTCGCCTCCGTTCTTGAGGAGCAACGTGAAATCGCCGACGTCGGGCAGTGGCGCTTCTGCCGCTGGAGCCAAATCTGCTTCTGCTCTGGCGGGAGGGGCCGGCTGCTGAATCACAATGATCTGCGGCTGTTGTTGCTGCGGCGGTTCCTGATCTTGATTATCTTCCTGGGGCTCATCATAGGCGATGGGAACGCCGCCACCGTAACCCGTAAGCAGATACGCGCCAGTCAAATTGCCGATGCGATGAAAACGCGCGGCAAGCGCGAGATTCGCCGCCGTCGAAGGATTGATCAGAGCCTCGACGCCCAGATTTGAGCCGGACGAACACCCCAGATTCTCGCAATCAAACCCCAGTCCTCCCAAGGCTGGAAGCGTATTGCGTGAGAGCGACGAATTCGGCCCGTAGAATAAGACTCTCGAACCCGATGAGAAGCCCGAACGTCTTCCCGCTGGGGAAGTTTTCGCATTCAGTCTCACGTTTGTGAATACGTGCCCGGAACGAGGCGAGCTCGTGAATCTCGCCGGCGCGGAAGCGTGCGCACCCCCAACCGATCCGCCGCGCTGCGCTCGAGCAGCCGGCGAAAATGTAAACGCGAGAACCGTTATCAAACCGAATGCAAGTGGCTTACCCATAGCGTACCGCCTCTATAGTTAAAGACGCGAATTGAAGTGGGACGGTTGCACTGTGATTCTACTCCAGTCGCGGGACGGCGGCGTATCTTCTTGAGGGATTAATTTGCACAATCCGCCGTCTATTGAAATAGGGGTACTAGAGGTTCCAGTCACAAGTACGTTCGAGAGCATGCCAAATGACGTGGCTGCTTTCCCGCTTGAATCGAATATGTTATAACCATCGCGCCGTAGGAATGGGTTGATTTGGACGGTGCACCACCAATTTCGACGCGGGAGCAGGCGGAAGCATTATCAGCCGCCAAAGCACCGGCGGAAGAGCCGTCAACATACTGCCCTCGATGCTCGACAAAACTGGCCCAGCGAAGCTGCAAGCTCATCTGCACTTCCTGCGGCTACTACATGTCGTGTTCGGACTTCTACTGAAAGCGCCCTCGAACGCGAAGCCCGGGGCAGCTTCACCGGCTTTCTAAGCCGGAGACTTCAGAAACAATAGGCGTTTGCCGGGAGGCGATAACGTGGCACTGCGAATAACGGAACGCGATGTGAACGGGGTCAACGTGCTGGATATAGACGGGCGAATCGTGCTGGGCGAGGAAAGCAATGCGTTCCGAGAACGGGTGAAGGCATTGCTTGCCGCCGGAAAGAAAAAGATCGTTCTGAATCTGGCGAACGTAACCTACATTGACAGCGCCGGGCTCGGTACGCTCGTGGCGACTTTCCACAGCGCGAAATCACAGGGCGCGATGCTCAAGCTCGCGAACTTGGGAGCGAAATTCAAGGAAGTGCTGCAGGTCACCAAGCTGATGACGGTGTTTGACGTTTACGACAGCGATACGGCTGCGATTCAAAGCTTTTCGTAGACGATTCTCTCCTTGCGGGCGCGGCTGTCGCAAGACTCCGCGCCTCGTCTTTCCCTCGGATCAGGCACTGTCGCTCGGTGTAGGTTTCCGTTTGGGGCGCCGTTCTGCGCGGTAGGATTTCGCTGCGTGGACGCTCGCGCCTACTTGCTATCTTCGATCCGGTAAATCACGAGTCCGCTGAGAAGTTTAGGATAGAAGTCCGTGGATTTTTGAGGAAGCACGTCGCCGCCAAGCGCAATCTCCGCCACTTGCCGCACGCGTACGGCATTTAGAAGAAAAGCCACCTGCGCTTCGCCGCCGTCAACCGCTGCGATCGCTGCGGACATGTCCCTCTCGTAGGAGATGTGTTGTTCACCCGTGACGGCCTCGGCAGTGATCCCCAGGCATTTCTCGATCAGCAGGCGATGCAGTAGCACAACGTCCAACTCACGTTGTGCCTCGGAGACATCCGGAAGAACTTGCGCGAAGTCGGTATTCCTCTTCAACACAAACAAATAGAACGCTCCACCGCCGCCATACACGCCAATCGCATGGCGCACACGCTGCCTCTCGAGGTCTCGCAGGAAATCCTCGTACGCACCGGCGCGTTCCTCCTGCGAGTAGAAAGGATAACCGTACCAATCGAAATAGCGGGAAGCTTGCGCGCGGAACTTGGCGAAATCGAAATTCGCGACGTTGCGGATCACGCGGTGCGTCGGCAAAATCGTCAGGCCACTGGAATGCGTGTTGAAAAGCGCCATCATCGCGAATTCGTATGGAGCGTCGGGATTCGCTTCGCTGGCGCGCGCTCTGCACTCATCGCGAAAGGCTAGCGCCGTCTCATAGCGGTGATGACCATCGGCAATGATCAGCTTCTGCGCGGCCATTGCGGCGGCGATTCGACGAATCGATCCGGCGTCGGTGATCGTCCACAGTTGATGGATCACGCCGTACTCGTCTTTCAGCTCGACGGTCGCCGGAGTCCGGCTGATCATTTCGAGCATCGAGTCAATTTGCTTCGAGGGCTCGTCATAGAGCATAAACAGCAGACCAGTCTGCGCGTGGGTGTGGCGTAGCAGCTCCAGGCGGTCAGCCTTCGGCGCGGTCAGCGTTCGTTCGTGGCGAAAGACGATTTCCGCGGCGTAGTCTTCGACGCGACCAAGCGCGATGAAGCCGCGTCGCACGCGCCGGGTGTTCGTGCCGGGAACGGCGTAATCCTGCGAGTACGCGTAAACGGTCGGCACCGGGTCTTTAACCAGGATTCCCGAGGAGATCCATTCGTTGAGCTTTGCGGCCGCGCGTGTGTAGACATTCGTCTCTGATGAATCACCCGGCAGGACGCGCCCTTTCTCAATCGGGATCAGATTGAACGGGCTAGCGGCGTAATAGCGTTCCTGCATCGCCGGCGTGATCTTGTCGTAAGGCTGCGTAGTTACATCCGCGGATGACACCGTAGCGGCGTTAAAACGATACGCTCGAAATGCTCGAATCTCGGCCACGCCACCCTCGGACAGCGTAAACAACGATTGAAAAGAAGAGAATTGTAGCAGCGGAATTCGGTGCTTCCAAACTCGCAGAATTGCGCCGGAGCAGCGCCGCGAGTTTTCGCAGCGTTTCGATGGCCGCCTAAGAAGTGGCCAAGCGAATAATACGAGCGCCAGTAATCGACGGAATCTCCCGGATGCGCGCCGCAACCGAATCTGGCACCTCGCCGTCGAGCCGCACAAGCGCCAGCGCGTCGGACTCCCGCGTCGCCGAGCGCCGGCCCAGCGCGAACGTGGCGATGTTGATGCCCATGCTCCCGAGCGCCGTGCCGATGTGGCCGATGACGCCGGGAACGTCGCGATTGCGCGTGAGAAGCAAAGTGCCTTCGAGAGGAGCTTCGAGATCAATGCCGTCGAATCGCAAAATGCGCGGACCGGCATCGGGAAGCACAGTGCCTTCGGCGGCAAGTTCGTGCGCCCCGCAGAGAGTCACTTCGATCGTATTCGGGAAACCGCGCTCGCGCCGCCGCGTGGATTCTTCAACGGCAATTCCGCGCGCCGCCGCAGCCGCCGTGGCGTTCACCAGATTTACTTTTTGCGCGAGCACGCGATTCAGTACGCCGACAAGAACGGCGTTACCCAGCACGCGCGCGCCAACCTCAGACGCCTCGCCCGCGTAGCGAATGCGCACGCGATCCACGCGGCCGTCAAACGCTTGCGCCACGAGCGATCCCAATCGCTCGGCCAGTTCGAGATACGGGCGGACGCGCCGGTACTGCTCGCCGGAGAGCGAAGGCAGATTCACCGAATTGCGAATCACGCCCTCGACAAGATAGTCGCGGATCTGCAACGCAATTTGAATGCCGACTTCCTCCTGCGCTTCGGAAGTCGAGCCCGCGATGTGCGGTGTGGCGATCACGTTCGCGAGCTCAATGAGCGGCGAATTTTTCGGCGGCTCTTGCGCAAACGTATCGAGTGCCGCGCCGGCCAAGCGGCCAGAGCGAATCGCTTCGGCCAACGCGGCTTCGTCAATCAATTCGCCGCGCGCGCAATTGATGATTCGCGCGCCGCGCTTCATCTGCGAAATCGTCGCGGCGTTGATCAATTTCTCGGTCGAGGCACTAAGCGAAGCGTGCAGCGAAATATAATCGGAGCGTTCCAGAAGATCCGGCAGCGGCAGCAATTCCACTTCGAACTCGCGCGCAATATCCGGGCTGACGTAAGGATCGTGCGCGAGGATTTTCATCTCGAGAGCCGCGGCGCGCCTCGCCACTTCTGTTCCGATACGGCCAAGACCCACCAGGCCGAGCGTCTTCCCGCGAACTTCCGTGCCCATCGCGCTCGATTTTTCCCAGCGCCCTGCATGGATGGCGGCATTGAACTGCGGCACGGAACGCGCGAGAGCCAGCATCAGCGCAATCGTGTGCTCGGCGACGCTGACCGAATTTCCTCCAGGCGTGTTCATCACCAGAACGCCGCGATTCGTGGCCGCGTCAACGTCCACGTTGTCCACGCCAACGCCCGCGCGTCCGACCACACGAAGCGCCGCCGCTTTCTCGAGAAGTTCGGCCGTCACCTTCGTCGCGCTGCGAACGATGAGTCCTTCGGCATCCGCGAGGTCCGCTACAAGAGCGGCCGGCGCAGGAGTTACGATCGTCCAACCTGTTTCACGCAGAATCTCGATTCCCCGCTCGCTGATTTTGTCCGCGACAACAATTTTCATGTCCTTGAGCGTAAGGGCCGCTCTCGCTTCTGTCAAATCCCGCCGCGAACTGCCGCGTGTGCTATTCTGCAATTTCTGAACGCAATTTATCTCGGAGGCGGACGCATGGCGTTGGGCGAACAGATTCAAACTGACATCGTCAAGGCGATGAGGGAGAAGGATGTGCTTCGCCTGAGCACGCTTCGGATGGTGAAGTCCGCCCTGCAGCTCAAGGAAGTGGAAAAAATGCGGCCGCTCGAAGACGCCGAAATTCTTCAAATGTTGCAAACTCTCTTGAAGCAACGGCGCGAGTCGGTGGAGCAGTTCACCAAAGGCGGGCGCACGGAACTGGCCGATAAGGAAACGAAAGAAATCGCCATCATCGAGACGTATTTGCCGGCAGGGGCGAGCGACGCCGAAATGGTGAAAGCGATTGACGACGCGGTCGCGGAAACCGGCGCAAATTCGATGAAGCAGATGGGCGCGGTGGTGAAAGCAGCGAAGGCGAAGCTCGAAGGCAAAACCGTTGACGGAAAAATATTGAGCGACCGCGTGCGCGAGCGCCTCTCGAAGTTGGGATAAAAAACCGGGATAAAAAGTTGAGACGAGCGCATTGCGCCGCGGCGTTTCGCTTTTCGAACCGTGTCGGCAGATCAATCTTCTACAATCAATCGCTGCATGACTCTTCCAGAAACAATCGCCGTTCGCTATACCGAAGACGAAGCCGAGTACGTGAGTCTTCGGCCCGTCGTCCGCCAGACGTTTCAAATCGACGAGCTCGTGGACATGATTCTGAGCGTGACGGGAAAGGACGCGACGAGAGTTGCGCAAATCCTTCGCGCCGGCTCAGTCGCATTTCACGGCTATCGCTATTGGTGGACTGGCTTCGAAGCACCGGAAGCCGAACTCATTGCCAAGCTCGCGAAATTTCCCTCCTCGGACGCGTCACACCCGTTCGATTCCGCGGCATGCGTCGCAATCGTCTTTGAATCCGGCGGAACTCCGCCGGGGCATTCGATCGAGATTTCGCGCGCGGTAGCATCGCGCCGCCGCTTCTTCCGGTTGCGAAGTTTTTGGGATGAATTGAACGCACTCATGCTCACGAAGCCGCCCGCGTATCGCGACTATTCCTACGCGCGCCACGCCGACGTTTACATTTCCGCTCTGGCGCTGGAAGATGCCGCGCGCCTCGCCGCCGCGGCGCGCCGCAANNCACGCTCGCTCGGCGCGTCAATCAAATATCTGCCCGAAGCCAGCCGCATCCTCTGGATTTGCCCGCGGGCAACTTCGACGCGAATTCTTTGACCCGCTGTGGCGATCGAGATTGCGGAAAAACTACGGCGTGGACTTACGAAGGACAGCGTCGGCGTGCTCGTCGGCGACGATGACTCGGAAGAAGCTGCGCAGCTCGGGAAGATTCTTCGTCGGAACAATCACTTCCTTCAGCTCGTATGTGCGCTGGTAATGCAGCGCGCCATCGGCGACTTCGATCTTCGCTTTATACGATCCGTACTCGGACTTCACATCAGCAGGATCCGGCAAATCGTCGGCGACGAATCCTGGCGGAAGCTTGATCGTGAAATCATCCGACTGAAGCGTCGCTTCGGTGAATTCGACAGGATATTTTCGGTCGGCGCGCAGGTCGACTCCGCTTGCCTTCAGCCCCAGCACGCGGGGACGCACGATAAGCAGATTGCCAGCGACCTTCGCATAATCTTGCACAGCGAATTTGTAGTGCAGCACGAGACTTTGATCGTACAGCTCCAAATTTCCGACGGTCGCGCTCGACAAATGAAAGTTTGAAAGCTGGCGGCCAAGGAAATCTTCGAAGAACTTCGCGCGCTTCGCCGGCTCCGCTTCGAGCAGCCGCGCGCGATCGAGCGTGGCGGGGCCGCCCCAAAGAATTTCATTCACTTCACCTGTGAGTTCTCCGGTTGGCGACAGACTGAGTTCTGCGGTACGCATCAGGCGGTTTGTCGGCGGCGGAAGAAGCGGCATCGAGATCAATTCACCGCCATTCGGCGCGACGAGCAATCCATAATTGTCCTGCTCGAAGTATGGAATGTAGCCGAGCGGCGTGTATGGATCGGTGGGGTCAAAGAATAAAAGTTTTCCGTATTTCGGATGGTGCAAGATCGCGAAGAGGCCGCCCTGGTCCACGTCGTCAGGCAGGCGGATCGCCACTATCACATGGTTGAAGGCGGTGACCGCCGGAAAATCCGGCTGAACGATGCCGCGCTCCGTTTGGACTACGGTGTAATAAGCTTCGACGCCGATCTCATGCAGCATTGTGATCAGCAGCGTCGCCTTGTCCTTGCAGTCGCCGTATTTAACTTGGAAAACCTGTGAAGCAGGATGAGGCTGCAATCCGCCAATTCCGATTTCAATCGCGACGTAACGAATCTGCCGCTGCATGAAAGAAGTGAGCGCCCTAATTTTGTCAATCGTGGACTTGGAGTTAGCAGTCAGCTCGGCGACTTTCTGTTTGATTTCGGGCGAAGGCACGCGAGTGGATACAGTGAGATTTCCATACCAAACAGCAAGATCGTTCCACGTGCCACTGGTTTTCGCGCGAAGGGCCGCATCACTCGGGAAATATTTGATCTCCATGCGACCCGCGATAGAACGCCATGGCGGCATGTCGTCCTCAATTTCGATCCCCGGGACATTCTCCATCTCCCACGAATATGAATTTCCGCCGCTGTCTTTCTCTCGAGTTTCCTTGGAATTCATCCATGAGGCTTTCATTTCCCAGCCGGGAGGAAGCTGAAGCGAGAAACGGGTGCGCCGAACCGGCACCCGCTGTTGAAAATACCATTCGTCTTCCAAGACGTAGGGACGGTGGCGCTGCACGTATTCATAGCCAATAACATTCCCGGGATCCGCGGCAGGAATTTTCAAAATCTTCGTGCGAATGCCACTGTAGAGGTCATCGCCGGAGTACCCGGTTTCGATCGCATCCTTCTCTTTGACTTCATATTCTTTCCCCCCGCTAGGAATCGACCAGGCTTTGAGAGAGAGCAACCGGTTGTCGTTGTCAAAGGATGCGGCGACAAGACCGAAATCGTCGCGTCCTTCCGGGCGAAGAATCTTTACGGCTCGGCGATAGAGTGTTTCAACTTCGCCATCGCTCCTGACGGTGGTGATCTGCTCGTCAAGCAGGATTACCGCGACCGCATCCTTTTGCGGGGGCGGCATGGTTTCACGAGAGGCCGCGCGGAGCCAGTCGGGCGCCGTATCGCCGCCGCGCGCACTGGCCGCGCCGGCCGCGAGCCAGAGCGTGAGAGCGACGGCAAAGCGAAATCGCTTAGCGATTCTCGCTGGACTGCGCCGGGTGGAGAACAATCTGGGCGTCATCGTCTGTTTTCACCGTGTTGAAAAACTTGCGCAGCGCGGGGTAGTACTTCGGTTGATATAGAATCCCCGCGACAACAAGCTGCCTCTGTACCTTGACGGCTGCGCCATCTTGAGAAACAGCCGCATCGTAATCAAACCCACCACCCGGATTGGCCTTGGCTTCGGGAGGCACGGATTCAATCTTGTAACCGTTCGGAAAATGCAGCGTAAGTGAGTCTTTTTCGGTGTAGGGATAATGAAAGTAGATCGCGTTCACGCGCTTCTCTGGAGTAAAACTGTCAGGCTCAGTCGCCCGGAAGAAAGTGATAGGCACGAGAGCGCGATGCCCGGCGCCGGTGGCGAAGCCGGGAAGCTTGACGCTAGCCGCGATGTGGAGAGGTTCGGAGGTCTTATCCCAGCCGGTGATGCTTGTGATTTCAACCGCTGCGCCGCCAGGCAGCCACGTCTTGATCTGATCCTCTAATGCTTTCTTACGCCCCGCTTCATCGCTCTCGCGCTCGTCCTCGCGCCAACCGCTTCCCCATGTGCCGAGAAAGTTCACGTCCATCGTGCCGGTTAGCGTGCCATTTTCTTCCACGCGCATATCGGCGTGCCGCTCGCGAATAGAGTCTTTGGCTTCGCTCAGAGGCACGCTGACGAACTCACCGCCCTGCTTGTTCAGTTTCAATCCATTGACGCCGGTTTCGTACCAAGGCAGCACGCCGTACGGATAGAACTGCGAGGCCGGATCGAGGTATACGTCCTGATTGTTTACGCGGACCCAGACAATTTCCGCGGAGAGCTGCCGCTCGTCTTGCATTTGAGGATAGAAGGGACTGTTGCTGCGCGGAGCGACGTAAACCATCGACGACTCGAATCCTGCGGCGCGCGCCAATCCAACCATCAGATAAGTGAGCTCCTGGCCATTTGCGGAGCCGCGCTTGAGCAGATCGTCTACGTTATTCAGCGGCTTTTGCTTCTCGCGTTTTTCTTCCTGGCCGGTCTTTTCTACATCGTAAGAAGTGTTGTGGACGCTCTGAACGCGCGCGTAGAGCTTTTGTAATTTAGCTTCGGGTGTATCGTTGGCCGCCACGGTCTGTCCGACAACACTTTGAAGTGCGTTCTTCTTGTCGATGAAGCGATCCATACTGTCGTTCAACCTCTTGCCAATCCGCTTCCAGAACTGCTCGGAAGTTTCGTTCTGAGGATCGTCCGCGCTGCGATAAATGAACGAAACCCGCGCGCGCAGCGCATTTTCCGGCGGCATTAGGTCTTCTTCTTCGAGGCCCGGCAGGTCATGAACCTCCATGACAAGAGTGCCATCTTTTTGCTTATCGACGTTCGGGTCGCCGGGAACCATGAACTTGCGGTAGTAAAGTGCTGGAGCGTTCGACCGTGTCGGAGGCTTAATCGCAAAACGGGCCAGCCGCGTGAACAGGTCGCCCTGAACGGTCCATTCAAGGCTCCAGTAATAGTCGGTATCAAATTGTTGCCGGTACTTGTATTCGATGATGCAGCCGGGCGAGACCTCCGGAAGGCTGAAAGTCTTGGCGACATATTTGATGCCGGCGCCCTTCACGAGTTCCTTGTCGAATGCTTTCCCTTCGAAATTCACTACGGTTCCATCGGGACGAATCGTTCGGGCCCTCAGATCCTCGATGGTCGATTGGATTCGAGAGTAGGGCAATTCGACGTTGCCCGCTTCCTTGCCCTTCTCGGTGAAGATCTTGATGCGGACGTAATCAGTTTCCGAAGATTTGTCCGCGTCAATGAAAGATTCGCGATAAAGAATCATCGCGTGAGCGCCAGGGCTTGCCGGATTGTCTTTGAGCGCGAGATCCTCCGGCGGAACGGGGAGCCAATCATCTTTTGCGCGCGAGGTTTCGCTTTGGAGCAGAACAGCCAGGATGCCGATCGAGACTAGAGAAGCGGCAAAGACAACTTTTCGTATGATTTTTCGAGCTGGGTTTAGTTTCATGGGAGTCGTTAGGCCGGGGGGTCTAAGACGTGATAGACCGGACTCATCTCTCCTAGGTGAAGTGACACCTGCCCCGGAACGTTAGCCATTCAGTTAATTCCCGAGGGTTGAATTGGCTCAAACCTATCGCTGCGGCGGCGGATTGTCAACGCAAGATTGGCGCGGTCGATTCGCACCGGCTGACCTGGTACCGGGACGCAGAGGACCCGGGAATGCGGCTTGCGCCGCGCCGGGGCTAATGCTAAGTTGCCCATCTTTCCGTACGATTTTGGCTACCGGCGCGCACCGTTGAAGCGCGCGGAGGTGAAGCTTGGCAGAGAAACCGTGGAGCTCGACGGCGCCGCCGGGTGAGTTCCGGCCGTATGTGGATTCGTCCCAGAGTCCCGCCGAGTTCAGCGTTCGCGCCATCTTGCTCGGAGCGTTCTTCGGGATCATGTTCGGCGCGGTATCGGTTTACGTCGGGTTGCGCGCCGGGTTGACGGTTTCGGCTTCGATTCCCATCGCAGTTCTCTCCGTGAGCATCCTGCGCGCGTTTGGCCGCTCGACAATTCTTGAAAACAACATCGTGCAAACGACGGGCTCGGCGGGCGAGTCTGTCGCGGCCGGAGTAATTTTCTCGATTCCCGCGCTGATCTTTCTCGGCTTTTCGTTGAACGCCGAATACTGGCGGATTTTCTTCCTGGCGCTGATCGGCGGATGGCTCGGCGTGCTGTTCATGATTCCGCTCCGGCGGCAGCTCATCGTGAAAGAGCATGGCAACCTGCTCTATCCGGAAGGTACGGCTTGCGCGGATGTGCTCGTGGCAGGGGAGCGCGGCGGGTCGTTTGCAGGGCGCGTGTTCTGGGGGCTTGGCATCGGCGGTGTCTACACGATCTGCATGAACACGCTGCAAGCGTGGCCCGGGCAGCCCGACTATCAGCCGAAATGGTTTCCGGGTTCGTCGTTCCGTGCCGCAATCACTTCGGAATATCTCGGTGTGGGCTACATCATTGGACCGAAAGTCGCGGGAACTCTGTTTGCCGGCGGAGTGTTTTCGTGGCTGGTGCTGATGCCGGCGATCAAATTTTTTGGCTCGCTGAATCCGACACTGGCGCTTTACCCGAGCACGATTCCGATTCCACAGATGTCGCCGGACCAATTATGGGCGAGCTACATCCGGCCGATGGGCGCAGGCGCGGTGGCGGCTGCGGGATTGATCACGCTCCTGAAGACGACGCCGACGATCGTTTCGGCGCTTACCGCGGGCCTGAAGGATGTTCGGGCGAAGCGGGGCAAGCTTTCCGAGGCCAAACGAACCGAACGCGACCTATCGATTAAGGTGGTCTTGATTGGCTCGCTGGTTCTTGTTGTGATGGTGTGGGCGCTGCTCACGTTCAAGCCGATTCCGGGTGCGCAGACGGGTGTGTTTGCGAATCTGATTGCGTCGATTTTCGTGATCGTCTTTGGATTTTTGTTCGTCACGGTGGCGTCGCGGATCAGCGGACTGATTGGCAATTCGTCGAATCCGATCAGCGGGATGACGATCGCGACTCTGATGGCGACATGCGCCGTGTTTCTCGTGGTTGGGTGGACGGCTGGCCCGTACACGGTGCTGGCGCTGACGATTGGCGGCGTGGTTTGCATCGCGTCGGCCATCGCGGGCGCGACTTCGCAGGATTTGAAGACAGGCTATCTCGTCGGTGCGACGCCAGTGGCACAGCAGATTGGACTCGTGATCGGCGTGATGGTTTCGGCGTTTGCGATTGGCGGAACGCTGATCCTGATGAACGTGGGACTCGCGCAGTACAAACCGATGCAACTCGCGATCAATATGCAGCAACTGCCGACCGGCGTACACGTCGAAGCCGAACATCAAGACTATCACGGCAAAGATTACGTGCTGCTGAACGCGCTCGGCTCGCACGAAGTGGCCGACGGAAAATACCTCTACGATCCGAGCACGAAGCAGATCGAGATCCAGTGGGTGCAGGGAATCGGCAGCGCGCAGGCGGCGGCGCCGCAGGCGCGGCTGATGGCGACGGTGATCAACGGAATCTTGAATCAGCAATTGCCATGGAGACTCGTTCTTCTCGGCGTGTTCCTCGTGATTGCCGTGGAGTTGCTAGGCATAAGGTCGCTGGCATTCGCCGTCGGCTCGTATCTATCCATTGCGACGACTATGGCCATGTTCGCGGGTGGAGTGGTGCGATGGGCTGCCGAGCTTGGGCGGGAGAAAAAGAGCGATTCGGAGAGCGAAGTCAGCCCTGGGTCGCTCTATGCGAGCGGATTGATCGCGGCGGGCGGCGTGTTTGGCTTGCTCGCGATCATCATCAATCTCATGCAGGACCCAGAGCTCGGGCGGCGGCTGCCGCACTGGATGGCGTTCCTGCACCTGCCGCTTCGCGCCGACCTGTTCGCGTGGGGACCGAAGCTGATGCCGAGTTTGAGCAGCGCGCCGGGGTTGGGCGTCGTGATGTTCGTGGCGTTGGCAGTGTCGCTATTTGTGAGCGCCCGGAAGAAGTTGGAGTGAGCGGTTGCCCTGGGTAAGGTCTCACGTATCTCGGGCTACGCCCGAGGGCACGTGAGCTACAGTTCACGCTGGCTTTGACAGCGGCGCGGTCGTCTCGTTAGACTGAAAGCCGCAATGGGTTCCTTCCGCAGTTACGGCAACCGGCTCAACTGGCGCGGTGCCATCCCGCCCGCAATCAAGACGCTAATCATAGCCTGCGGGGTCATTTTCCTTGGCCAGACTTTGCTTGGAATGTTCGCCGGACCGGGCGCGGTGAAATGGGTCTGGGATACGTTCGGGCTGCAGCCGTTCGCAGTCACGCACTTATTCTTTATCTGGCAACCATTTACCTACCTATTCCTGCACGGCGGGATCTGGCACGTTCTCCTGAACATGCTGTTCCTTTGGATGTTTGGCGCGGACCTGGAACGCGCCTGGGGAACGCGGCGGTTCTATGCGTACTATTTCACCTGCGGAGTGGGCGCTGGGATCGTGAACGTGATCGTGAAGACGATCCTCGACCCGCACGGGCATGGAACGTCGATGATTCCGACCATAGGCGCATCCGGCGCAATTTACGGAGTGCTGCTCGCGGCGGCGATCGTGTTTCCCGACCGGCAAGTGTGGATTATCCCGTTTCCGATCACTCTGCCGATGAAGGTGTACGCGCTGATTATGGGGGCGCTGGAATTCTATTTTGGGCTGACGTCCGGCAGCGGCGATAGCGTCAGCCACGTCTGCCATCTTGGCGGAATGTTCGTCGGGTATGTGTACCTTCGCCGCAGTTCGTTCTTCTACGATTTCCGCAATAAATACTCGGACTGGCAGCGGAAGCGGTTGCGCCGCAAGTTCGAAGTCTACGTGCGGGATCATCAGGACAAACCTCCCTCCAATCCCGACAGTTGGGTCAACTAAAAATAAGTAAAAGTGTTGAGGGATTCGCCGTCAGCCGCCGACGCGGTGAAGGCGCATCATGTTCGTGGTGCCCTTTGCGCCGAATGGTGTGCCGGCGATGATGCCGATGACGTCGCCGCGGCGCACAAGCTTTTCCTCGATGAGCCGCTTTTCGGCAAAGTCGGCGAGGCGATCCACGTTTTTGACCTCGCCAATCGTAAACGGGCTCACTCCCCAAAACAGGCTGATGCGGCGGCGCGTTTCCTGACTCGGCGAAAACGCGACGATCGGAGGTTGCGGACGATATTTCGAGACGAGCCGCGCGGAATAACCGGTCTCCGTGAATACGGCGATGACCTTCATGTTTAAGTCTTCTGCAGCGTGGCAAATGGCTTCGGCGATCGATTCGTTGATGTGCAAATCGGTGGAGCGCGCAGGACGCAAGGGCTCGGTGACGCTCGATTCGGCTTCGCGAATTATGCGATCCATCATTTCGACCGATTCGATCGGATAGCGGCCAACGGCCGTTTCGCCGGAGAGCATCAGAGCGTCGCTGCCGTCGAAGATGGCGTTCGCGACGTCGGAGGCTTCGGCGCGCGTGGGTCGCGGATTCTGCGTCATCGAATCGAGCATCTGCGTGGCGGTGATGACGGGCACGAGAGAATTGCGCGCGTGCGAAATGATTTGCTTCTGCACGACGGGAACTTTTTCGAGGTTCATCTCGACGCCCAAATCGCCGCGCGCAACCATCACGCCGTCGGCCGCGCGGAGAATTTCTTCGAGATTATCAATCGCTTCGGGCTTCTCGAGTTTAGCGATAAGCGGCGTGTCTTTGCCGGCGCGCGCGATGGCGGCTTTGGCGGCGTGAACGTCGCGGGCGGAGCGCACGAAGCTGAGCGCAATGTAATTGACGCTGAGGCCCAGCGCAGTGCGAAGGTCTTTGCGGTCCTTGGGAGTGAGCGAGGGAATGTCGAGCTTCACGCCGGGAAGATTGATGCCCTGGTGCTCGCCGAGATCGCCGCCGTTTTCGACGCGGCAAATCACCTGGCGCGGCAGCTTCGATACGACACGCAGCTCGATTTCGCCGTCGCTCAATAGAATGCGATCACCCTTCTTGACCGCCTCGGGCAACGGCTGAAATGTGGTGCTGACGCCTTCCACAGTGCCAACGATATTTTTCGTAGTGATAATGAATTGCTGCCCGGGGCGCAGGCTTACGGCAAGCCCGCCTTGGAGAGTTCCCGTGCGGATTTTCGGGCCCTGCAGATCGGCCAGAATTGCAATGGGCTTCTCATGAAGGCGGGAGGCACGCCGCACGCCACCGATGCGCTGGACGTGTTCCTCGAGAGTGCCGTGAGAGAAATTTATGCGCGCGACGTCCATCCCCGCGCCGACGAGACGCTCGATCATCTTTGAAGCGGTGGTGGCGGGGCCGAGAGTGCAAACAATTTTGGCTCTGCGATTTGTGTTCACAATCCGAATTCCTCGATTTTAAGATACTCGATGTTAGCCGAAGCAGTTGAAGTTGGCGAGAGATGTGAGACTGGGGACGCGTGAAGGATGGCGGCCGCCGACTCGTGGTTGTGTTCCCGGAGGCGGGAGCCTCCGAGCTCTGAGCCAGTCGAAACGACAAGCCCGAGACGCTTTTTCGCGCATCAAGACGAATTCCAACTTATCCATGAAGCTGATTCGGTTATTGCGAGACGGCGAATGCCGTTACCACGTGGTATAGGAATACGACGCCCGTGCGAAAGGACTCGACGGGAACACGTTCGTCGTCGGAATGCATTTTCCCCAGATCCGAATCGGTGAGAGGAAACGGCACGAGCCCGTAGGCTTGCACGCTTCGCAGACGTAGCGGCGT
Source organism: Acidobacteriota bacterium (assembly GCA_003152355.1). Taxonomy (GTDB): domain Bacteria; phylum Acidobacteriota; class Terriglobia; order Acidiferrales; family UBA7541; genus Palsa-147. Next base: position 30,564 of record PMAA01000238.1, read on the forward strand.
CGAATCGGTGAACCACGTGGACATCATCGGCACCGATGGAGCGCCGGGAAATTCCGTTTCAGCCGTCTTCACGATGGTCCTGTACAGCTCGGACTCAAGCGTTGAACTGGGAGCTGCTTCGCTGCCGTCTGGCTGAACCTCAAAGCGAATTTGCGGATCGTTGACGATGTCTTTCAACTTCGCGACCAGAGGCTCGAGTGGATTTCCGGGCAGCAGGCGAATATTCAGCGACGCTTTTGCGACCGGCGGAATGACGTTGACGCGAATGCCGGCCTGAAGCATCGTCGGCGACACAGTGTCGCGCAACATCGCATTCCAGAATAGATTCTGCGAAATGATGCGTTCCGCGTGGTCCTGCCGGTCGGAGGTGTCTATCGCGCGCATCCATTTTCCTGTTTCATCGTCCTCGACTTTTGCAAGCCCTTCGAAATAAGCGCGAGTGATCGTGTTGAGTTGCACGGGAGCCTGATACGCGCCGATTTTTGCGATGGCTGCCGCGAGGTGGACCACGGGATTGTCGGGCCTCGGAATGGATGCGTGGCCGGAAGTGCCCGTGGCGATGACCTCCACGTTTGCCGGAACTTTTTCGCTGGCCTGGATGCCGACATACTGCACCTTGCCATTTTGCAGGAAGACGTTGCCGCCCTCGTTCAGTGCGAAACCGCAGGCAATTTTGTCCCAATGCTTTTCGACAGCGAACTTCATGCCGAAGGCGCTGCCCGCTTCCTCATCGCTTTCGGCGAGGAAAATGACATCACGATTCAGGCGAGCGCCGGTGCGCTTGAGGGCGATGAACGTGGCGAGGTTCGCCGCGAGCATGCCCTTATCGTCAATCGCGCCTCGGCCGTAGAGATAACCGTCCTTGATGACGCCGCCGAATGGATCGACGGTCCACTTAGTCTTGTCCACGCCGACGACATCGAGGTGCGCCATGAGGAGGAGCGCTCGCGAAGGATCCGGAAACGTACCGACGGAGAGGCGTGCAACGAGGATTCCTCGTCCGGGAGTGCTCTCGAAAATTTCAGACGGGATGCCTTCCTTCTGCAGGACGCCGGCCACGTATTTCGCAGCGACAATTTCGTTTCCGGGGGGATTGCTCGTGTTGATGCGGATCAGATCCTGGAGCCAGATGAGAGCTTCGTCGGAAATTTTATTTATGTCGGTCTGCGGAGGAGCGGCGGGGCCCTGTGCTTGGGGTGGAACTTGCGCACTTGCATGCCGGGCGCCAGCGAGACTGGCGACCAGACATAGGCCGAGCACGAGCAATCGAATTTGAGACATTCCCACCCCCATGTGAAGTCCCTACCGAACCGGCTTCCGGCTACGATTTCATACTAGCATCGGAGGGAGATCGCTCAAGAGCGGCAGCAAACGCCGTGCCCAGCCCGCCAATCGCGACTGGCGTTTGACCATCCACAGGCGACTCTGGCAGCATCAAAGGCCAAAGAGGATTCCATGATAAGCAATTTGTGGATTCGCGCGGCCGTCCCGGCCATTCTTACGATCGCGCTGGCGATTCCGCCGCGCGGCTGGACAGCATTTGCGCAGCAACAAGATAACGGCCCGATCAAGCCCCCGCAGCAAACCGTGCCACCGCCGCCGCAAGCGCCGGCTCAGCCCGCGCAGGATCAGAAGCAAACCGGGCAACAGAAGCCGCCGGACTATTCGATCGCGGTGGAATCGAACCTTGTCCGCTTGGAAGCGGTGGCCACCGACCAGGACGGAAATATCCTCACGGGATTGAATCGATCGAATTTCCGGATCATCGACGACGGCGCGCCTCAGCAAATCACATATTTTTCGCCGAGTGATGCGCCGATCACCGTCGTCATCCTGATGGAATTCAGCCGCATCTCTTACTGGTTTGCACGAGACGCGAAGGTATGGGGCTACGAGTTCCTGAGCCACCTGAACAAAAAGGACTGGGTCGCGCTGATCACCTACGATTTGAAGACCACTCTTCAGGTGGACTTCACACAAAACAGGGAAGAAGTGGAACAGTCGATCGTGGGTTTGTTCTTTCCCGACTTTAGCGAAGCGAACACTTTTGACTCGGTGATCGAAACGGTCGACCGCATGCAGGACGTAAAGGGGAAGAAAGCGATCCTCCTGCTCGCGTCGGGCTACGACACGTTCAGCAAACACACTCTCGATCAAACGATCAAGCACCTGAGAACCACGGACGTTACGATTTATTCGGTGGGCGTGGCCGAGGAAGCGATGGTTCGATCGATTCGCGACGGCGGGATCGGCTACGTTCAGGCGAAAAATCAGTTGACTACGTTTTCAAGAATGACGGGCGGTTATGCGTGGTTCCCGCGCTTCGACGGCGAATTGCCGGGCATATTCGACGGCGTGACGGCCTATCTTCGGAATCAGGTGACGCTTGGATTTACGCCGACGAATCCGGCGAGGGATGGCAAGTATCACAAGCTGAAAGTCGAGGCCGTGGATAACAACGGAAATCCTCTGACGGTTCCGAATGCCAAAGGCAAACCGCGGAAAGTGATCGTGTATTGCCGTGAAGGATATACGGCGCCGACGGGAACCGTCGGAGATTGATTCAGTAGCCCCGCTTCAAATCGACGAGATTTCGCAGCTCGCGCCCTTCAAACCAGCGCTCGAGATTATCAATTAGAAGATCCGTTTGACGCTCCCAGAGGTGTCCACTTGCGCCCGCGAGGTGCGGCGTGATGAATAAATTCGGGCACTTCCACAATGGACTCTCCGGCGGCAATGGCTCGATTTCCGCAACGTCCAGCGCCGCTCCTGCAATCCTTTGCTGCTCGAGAGCTTCGATCAGCGCCGGCTCGTCCACGAGCGAGCCGCGTGCGACGTTGATTAGATAACCGCTCGGCTTCATCGCCGCGAATCGGCCGGCGTCCATCAAGTGATGTGTTTCAGGTGTCTCGGGCGCAGCGATGACGACGAAATCCGATTCCGAGAGAGCGGCGTCGAAATCCGCGACGGGATAGATTTTTTCGACAAGCATTTCATCGCCACGGCCGGACAGAGTGACTGCACGCGTTTTCAATCCCACGGCACGCGCGAGACGCGCAACTTCCCTGCCGACGGCGCCGAGGCCGATCAGAAGAAGCACGGCGCCGCGAAGTTCCTGCAGATGGGGCGTCGCGTCCCAGATTTCCTGCTGCGCCCACTTGGATTCGCGTTGATAGCGGAAGGCGTCGGGAAAGCGCCGCGCGAGCGAGAGCACCAAACCGATAACGTGCTCGGCGATCGGTATGCTGTGGACGCCGCTCGCGTTCGTGACGATTATTCCGCTCTCGCGCAATTCGGGATACAAGAGCTGCGCGATTCCCGCTGCCGTCGAATGAATCCACGCCAAGCGTTTCGCGAAAGCGAACTGCTTTGGCCGGATTGAATAGCCGACAAAAATATTCGCGTCCGGAAGCTCCGCTTCGAGGCCGTTGTAATCCAGCAAGTGGACAACGCGCATCCGCGGAAAGCGGCGCTTCACGGCAAGACTGAATTCCTGCGGAGGCTGCCAAAGATTGAAAGGAACGCCAACGCAGATGACGAGCTTCGAGTTTTCGGGAGTGGTTCGGCTCAACTTTTCCGGATTCGTCGGGCTCATCTGTTCGGGACTCGTCGAACTTATCGCCTCGTGAGGCTTCTCAAATCGCGGCCAGTCATTTCAATCGGCTCTTGCACTCCGAGAACACCGAGCATGGTCGGAGCGACATCCCGGAGCGAGCCTTTCGCCTTGAGACCAGCAATGCCGTCTTCCGTGGCGAGAATGAACGGAACGGGGTTTGTGGTGTGATAGGTGTGCGGCCCGCCGGTGACGGGATCGATCATGGTTTCGGCGTTGCCGTGATCGGCGGTGATGATCCACGCGCCGCCACCGCGCGCGCGCATCGACTTGTAAATCCGGCCCAGGGATTCGTCCACGGCTTCGACCGCTTTGATGGCAGCTTCGAGCTTCCCCGAATGGCCAACCATGTCCGCATTCGCAAAATTCATGATGATGGCGTCGAAATCGCCCTTTTCGACGGCTTTTATCACCGTGTCAGCGATTCCTGCTGCGGACATTTCCGGCGTGAGGTCGTACGTGGCAACTTTCGGTGACGGGACCAAGATGCGTTCCTCGCCTGGGAATGGCTTTTCGATGCCGCCGTTAAAAAAATAAGTCACGTGCGCGTACTTTTCCGTTTCGGCGACGCGCAGGTTTTTGTAATTCAGCTCGCCGAAGACCTGCGCCAGGATTTGCTCGAGTTTTTCGGGCCCCTGGACGTAACGCAGCCACGGCCACGTCTTTTCGTATTGCGTCATCCCGACGTAACAGAGATTTTTCGGGCGATCAGTATCGGCGAACTCGTGGAAGCCGGGCTCAGCGATGGCTCGAGTCATTTGGCGCGCGCGATCCGCGCGGAAATTGAAGAAGATGACGGCGTCATCATCGCGGATCACAGCGCGCGGGACAGGCGGATGTCCGGGCGCAATGGCTTCGACGATGGGCACGGGAATTGTGAATTCGTCGGTGACGCCTTTTTCGTAGCTTGCACGCATGGCGGCGATGGGGTCGGCGAATGAAGCCTCGGCCTGTCCGTGCACCACGGCGCGATACGCTTTTTCGACGCGCTCCCAACGATTGTCGCGGTCCATCGCATAATAGCGGCCGCTGATTGAGGCAATTCGGCCGACGCGATATTCGCGCATTTCCTTTTCGAGCTGCTGAAGGAACCCATGGCCGCTTTCGGGCGGCGTGTCGCGGCCGTCCATAAAGCAATGCACGAAGACACGCTCGACATAATTCTCGCGCGCCATTCGCAGCAGGGCGTAAAGATGATTCATGTGCGAGTGGACGCCGCCATCGCTGACGAGCCCCAATAGATGAAGCTGGTGCGCGCGACCGCGCTCCATCGCTTCAAGAAGCAGCGGTTGGCGAAAAAAATCGCCGCTCGCGATCATCGCGTCAATCCGCGTGATGTCCATCTGCACGATTCGGCCAGCGCCCATGTTGAGATGGCCGACTTCGCTATTGCCCATCTGGCCTTCGGGCAGGCCTACGAAGGGACCGGAGGTGTGGATTAGGGTGTTCGGGAACTTCTTCAGAATCTCGTCGTAATTGGGTTTGCGAGCGAGCGCGATTGCGTTGCCTTTGGTCTGCGGGGAATATCCCCAGCCATCGAGGACGGTGAGGACGAGAGGTTTTGGGCGTTTTGCCATCGCTGATTAGGATACACGGATTTTGCCGGTGGATTGACGTCGATGAACGCGAGGACGTCGCGCTAGGAGCGGCTGCTTGATTTTGTTGCTGCGAACGCTAGCGCGAGTAGAGTTTTCTGTTCGAGTTCGTGGGCGCCGGCGGAGCCGGTGGCCGGGCTGGCGCTTGCAGAGCGTTTCACCGAGAGCACGGGCCGGCCGCGAGCGGTTCGCTCGAGGCGCGGCAATAGGAACGCGAGAGCGCCCATATTGGCCGGTTCTTCCTGCACCCAAACTATTTCGCGCGCCAATGCGTGACGGTCGAGCTCCGCCGTCAGTTCCGCTTCGGGGAACGGATAGAGCTGCTCGAGAAAGACAATCGCTGTCGAGTCGTCCTTCAAGCGCTTGCGCTCGGCTACGAGCTCGTGGCCGATTTTGCCCGTGCAGATCAAAACGCGCGNNCATGCTTTTCGGAGTGAAAACGACGAGCGGCTTGCGCCAAGATCGAAGAGCCTGCCGCCGCAGCAAATGAAAATATTGGGCGGCATTCGATGGCTGGCAGATTTGAATGTTGTCGCGCGCTGCCAATTGCAGATACCGCTCGATGCGCGCACTTGAATGCTCGGGGCCCTGGCCTTCGTATCCGTGCGGCAAAAGCAAAACGACGCCCGAAAGAAGATTCCACTTGTCTTCTCCCGCTGCGATGAACTGATCGATGATGATCTGCGCGCCATTCGCAAAATCGCCGAATTGCGCCTCCCACAGAACTAGCGTCTCGGGATAATCACGGCTGTATCCGTATTCGAAGCCAAGAATGCCGGCTTCCGAAAGCGTCGAGTTGTAAACCTCAAAGCGCGCCTGATCGGGACTTAAATTTGCGAGCGGTATGTAAACTTCTTCGTTCTCAGTGTCAATCAATGCGGCGTGGCGCTGATTGAAAGTACCGCGGCGCGTATCTTGCCCGCTTAAGCGCACGGGCGTCCCTTGCCGCAAGAGCGAGCCGAATGCCAGAGCTTCAGCCATTCCAAAATCGATTGGGCGTTTGCCTTTGCCCATCTCGGCGCGCTGCTCGAGAAGTTTTTTCACTTTTGGATGAATGTTGAAACCGGGCGGATAACTCGACACGCCTTCGGAAATTGCCGCGAGTTCATTCGCGGAAACGCCGGTCTCGACTTCGAAAGTCGCGCTGTAGCGGCCGCCGCGATACGCGCTCCAATACTCCGGCAACTGGCGCATCGGCGGATTCTTTTCGAGCACTTCGGCGGCTTTCTGCGCGGCGTCGAGCTCGCTGCGCACGCTTTCGACGCTTGGCGCTGCGTCCACTCCGATTTTTTCCGCGTAAATCTGATAGAGCGGCGGATGCGCTTGTATTTTGCGATAGCGGCGCGGCTGCGTGATGGTCGGGTCGTCCACTTCGCTGTGGCCGTGGCGGCGATAGCCGATCAAGTCCACGACGACGGGGCTGCCGAACGCGTAGCGATAATCGATAGCTATCCGGCCGACGCGCACGACGGCGTCGGGATCTTCCGCATTGACGTGAAAAATGGGAATCGGAATTCGCTTCGCCAATTCGGAAGAGAATCGCGAGGAATGCGATTCACTTGGAACAGTGGTGAATCCGATGAGATTGTTCACGATGATGTGAATTGACCCGCCGACCGTGAAGCCTTCGAGCGAGGCATAATTCAGAGTCTCGGCCCAAATGCCCTGGCCGGCAAACGCGGCATCGCCGTGGAGAAGAATCGGAATGACGCGCTGCTCCCCTTTCGCGCCAATTCGTATCTGTTTTGCGCGGGCGCGCCCTATCGCAACCGGATCGACGGCTTCGAGATGGCTCGGATTCGATACGAGATGCATCGAGAGGCTTTGGCCGCCCGGCGTGACAAATTCTCCAGTGGCGCCGAGGTGATACTTCACGTCGCCGCTGCCGAGCACGCTGCGCGGGTCGACGTCCTCGAAGCGAGCAAAAACTTCGGCGGCCTGGCGGCCTACGATGTGAACCATTACGTTGAGGCGCCCTCGATGGCTCATGGCGATGACGCCTTGTTCAGCGCCTAAATCCGCGGCGGCGGCGAGCATTTCATCCAGAAGCGGGATCAGCGAGGCGTTGCCTTCGAGCGAATAGCGTTTTGTGCCGAGATAGCGGGTTTGGAGAACCTGTTCGAAAATTTCCGCGCGAACAATGCGCTCGAGAATTCGCGCGCGATCGGGGGCCGGCGACTCGGACTCCATGCGTTGCGCGATCCAATTGCGCCGGTCGCGATCGGCGATGTGCATGAATTCCGCGCCGATGCTGCGGCAATAGATTGCGCGGGCGTCGGCGGCATCCTTGCCGTCAACGTCGAGTTCCGCCATCGCGACCGGCTGAAGGTCTCCGAGCGGATCGAGATCTGCCTGTAGAAATCCCCAGCGGCGATACGCGTCGAAGATGGCTTCACGCTTCTCCGAGGCCGTCGCCGGTTCTACTGTTACCTGTCCACGAGCCATTCCATCTCCCTGAAAGCCATCACCTATTATAAACGCATCGGAGAACGTGCTGCGCGATGGCAATTGTAGCGCCGGGCTTCAGAGTCTGTGTGACGACTACATTGTTTTGTCAGGGCATGACTTTAGTCATGCCGCGAGATTAGTTTGTCATCCCGAACGAAGTGAGGGATCTGCAGTTCGTATGGAGAAGCTCTATTACGTTTACATTTTGGCGAGTGCCGCAAAATTAGTAAAGCTTTTAGCCGCTGAGGGCCTGTTCTCCGAGTTTTCACGCAGACTCTTCAGCCCGGCATTTGTTGCACGAGGTCTGTTTGCGGCGCGCGGGGAAAGCGAAGCGGCGATGCTGTGAACTTCCGCGATCCGCGCGCCGCCCAGTTGGGATTCAAAGCGAATTATTTCAGATTACGATCGCCAGCGGAGGACTCGAATGAGCTTACCGACGGATCACGCGCGCCCTCGTGAAATCGCTGGAGCGCATCGAGAATCTGCTGTCCATAAAGCTCGGTCTTGCGCGCGCCGAAGCCCGAGACTTCACGGATTTCGGTAAGCGACGACGGATGCTTCTTACAGAGATCATCGAGTGAGGTATCGTGCATTACGATGAACGCCGGGATCTCCTGGCTCCGCGCCGTGGCTCGCCGCCATTCACGAAGATAAGCGCGTAGTTCGGCGAATTCGGGAGTTTCATTTTGGGTCTGTGGAATGAGCTGAGGAACACGCGGCTGTTGCTCGGAACGTTTACTCGGCTCGCTTCGCTTCGCGGTTTGTTTTTGCGCGGAAGGCAAAACCCAATTGGGATCGTCACCACAGACATCGCATGCGCCGCATGATTTCCATTTCGTATTCTCGCCGAAGTGACGGCAGATTTGGAAATGTCGGCAGAGGCCGCACTCAACGAAGTCTCGAATCGTGTGATACCTCTGCCAAGCGCGTTCCTTTTCGGCGCTGTCCGTGATGGCGCCGATGAAGTATGCATGGAGACCCGCATCGCGCGGCCGCCAGAGCAAGAGACAATCGGCCGGCAGGCCATCGCGGCCGCCACGGCCCGCTTCCTGGTAATACTGCTCGATGGACTTCGGTAGCGAGAGATGAATCACGGCGCGGACGTCTGGCTTGTTGATGCCGAGGCCAAACGCGACCGTCCCGACTATGACGCGCACCTCGCCTGACATCCACAGCTCTTGATTCCGCCTTCGCGTAAGAGCATCCATCTTCCCGTGATAGCCGGTCGCTTCGATTCCGTGTTCTTCGAGCTTCGCTATCATTTCGGCGACGTTGGCGATGGTCGGGGCGTAAACGATGATGGCGCCATCCGGGTGCGCGCGAATCGCGGAGACCAGCAGCGGAAACTGCGTTTTGCTATCGCACTTCTTCACGATGTATTTCAGATTGGGACGATGGAAGCTGGCGATGTACTTATCCGGATCGCGGAGCTGCAACTGTTCGATGATGTCGTGACGAACCTGTCGCGTGGCGCTTGCGGTGAATGCCGCGATGGGCCGATCCGGAAATTGAACGCGCAAACTGCTTAACTGGCGGTACTCCGGGCGAAACTCGTNNCGGAGATGCAGTGCGCCTCGTCAATCACGAAAAACGAAACCGGCACTTGTCTCAGCCAATCGAGCGTGTCCTGGCGGGCCAAGCGCTCGGGCGAAAGGTAGAGCAGGCGATAGCGCCCATCGACGGCATTGCGCATGATCGATTCGGTTTCAGGCGGCGCGAGTGAGCTATTCAGCACTGCCGCCTCGATTCCAATCTGCGCGAGCTGCGCCGTTTGATCCTGCATAAGCGCGATCAGAGGAGAAATGACAATCGCGGTTTTCTCCGTGGCGAGGGATGCGGGCAATTGATAGCACAACGATTTCCCGCCTCCGGTGGCCATGATGACGCAAGTGTCGCGGCCCGCGAGGAGGCTCCGCACGACGCGCTCCTGCATAGGACGAAACGAGTCGTAGCCCCAGTAGCGCCGCAGCGGCTCGAGAAGGTCGGCCTCAGAAGTCATTTGGGTAACTATAGGTAACGGCACGGTTAGCGTCCATCCGGAAGAATACCGATCCGGTCGCGCGCGGAGTTCACCACGTGAGCGTACTTCACTCGTGCCAAGCGCCAAGCAGGCGCCGAACGATGACGAATTGGCCGATGTGGTAAGCGTTGTGATCGGCGAGGAGTAGCGCTTCGCGAAGAATCGTCTGGCCGGTGCCGTGCGGGATTTTGGCGAATAGATCCGTCTTCTGATCGAGCACGAGCTTCCGAAATTCATTTAGCTCATGCTCGAAAGCGTGCAGACTTTTTTCCCATTCCCTTTCGTTCGGTGGCGCGTCCGTCGCGGGCCAATAGCCCGACGGCCAATCGGGCGAGACGTGCTTAGAGTCGCGGCTGAACTCGAGTATGTCCCATTGAGCGATGCGCAAATGCTCGAGGAGTTGCCAGAGCGAGTGTGGCGCGCCCGCAGGCTTCACGCCGCGAATTTCCACTGGGACGCCGGCAAGCGCCGGTTTCAAGGACACGTGCGCGTGGCTTTTCTCGAACAGCGCGGCGAGTTCTTGCCGGACCGCTCGATCCGAATTCGCCGGTGCTTTCGGGACCGCTGCGGGCTTTTTTGCCTTGGTCTTGCTCTTCTTCTTGGAGTGCGCCATCGTCCACCTCTCAGTAAGGGGGCAACTTCAACGACCATTCTTTACTGCATGCAGCCGAGGGCGATCGTCCGTGCGGAATTACCACCCAGGAACACTCCATGCGAACACAAGAGGCATCCAGTCGTCAATTCGCGGTTTGTCTTGTAGGTGCGATGGTCGGCCAGCCTGTGCTCACGACAAGCGTGCGTTAACGGCTAGCGCAGGAGAAATAGTGATCTTAGAAGTAAATTCGGTGGGAAAATAACGCCAGCGAAGCGCTCAGCCTCGACGGCCGCAAAACGCCCATGATCCGCTAAAGAGCGCCTGACGCGCGACTCTAGCGCACTGCGTTCGCCGGTGGTCTGGTCAACCGTGCCGCGAGCCAAGACTAGGCAGAAGCACCACTTGAGGCGCCCATGGTTCGCCGCTGCTGAAAACATTCGCGGCAATACACGGGACGCCCCTGAGTTGGCTTAAATGGGACGGTGGTTTCTTTCCCGCATTGCGAACAGACGGTTTTCGTCTCTACGCGCTGAACGCCATTTCCCGTAGGTACCGATCCGCTCTGCGCCCGCGCCGACTTACAGGATTTGCACCGCTTGGGCTCGTTCTTAAATCCCTTGTCGGCGAAAAACATTTGTTCGCCGGCTGTGAACACGAACTCCGCCCCGCAGTCCGCGCACTTCAGGACCTTATCGTGATATTCCATGGGCCGCTCCGTGCCTGGCCGGGAGAGGACAGGAGGTCCGAAAGCAAAGTCAGCCGGCACGAATTGACCCCGCCCTGGGTCGTTCGCATCGGTCCGGCTGGCATGTGATCGCCCCGAAAGGCGATCGTCTTTATCGTTTAGTCCTGCTCTCGCCGCTGTTTCTTACGAAGGCGTTTACGCGAGAGAGCTTCCTTGGCGCGACGTCGTTCTCCGGGCTTCATGAAGTAGCTGTGCTTCTTAATTTCCTTGATGATGTCTTCGGACTGCACTTTCCTCTTGAAGCGCCGGAGAGCGTTCTCCAAAGATTCGCCCTCTTGAATTACAACTTCAGCCACGCGTAGTCACCCCCATCCCTGAATGTTCCAAATTGTACTGGTTGAGCCTTCAGTGTACCTGTTTCCAGCCAAACCCACAATTTGTGCGTTTCTATCCTTGGCTGGATGGGAAGTCAAGCAATATTTCATCAGTGAAGTACCGGGTGGAATATTCGAGGTGGTAGCGAAAACCTTAACTAACGGCTTCGCACCCGCGCCGCGCAGGAAGCCTTTAACACCTATTGGCACATGAGAAGTTGCTGCTAGAATGTGACTCCCAGCGAAGCTACTCTTGGGGCTCAGGTGGCTTATGTCAGCGATGCGAAATGCGCTTGGTGTGCTGCTCGCAGGAGGCCAGGGAGAACGTCTTTGGCCTCTGACGCGAGATCGCGCCAAACCGGCAGTGCCGTTCGGCGGAGTTTATCGGATCATTGACATAACGCTCTCCAATTGTCTTAACAGCGACCTTCGCCGCGTCTTCGTCCTCACCCAATACAAAGCGCTAAGTTTGAATCGCCACGTTCGGCGCGGCTGGTCCGTGCTGATGGGACACGGAGACTTCATCGAAGTATTGCCGCCGCAGATGCGCGTGTCCACGCACTGGTATCAAGGCACCGCCGACGCTGTATACCAGAACATCTATTCGATCGGCAGCGAACCATCGAGCTACGTCTTCATTTTGTCCGGCGACCACATCTACAAAATGAATTACCAGAAGATGCTCGACCAGCACGTGGCATCGGCCGCAGACGTCACGGTCGCGACGCTCGAAGTGGACGCGACCGAAGCCGCCCGGCAGTTTGGTGTGATCGAGACCGATCAGACGTGGCGCATTATGGGGTTCGAAGAGAAGCCCACGAAGCCGAAGCCGTCGCGGTTTCATGCGGACAAAGTGAACGCTTCGATGGGCGTTTACATCTTCAACACGCAGCTTCTCTTGCCCATCCTGATCGCCGACGCGGAAGATCCAAATTCCGCGCATGATTTCGGAAAGAATATTATTCCGAGGATTATCGACAAGCATCGCGTGTTCGCCTACAACTTTCAGGATGAGAACAAGAAAGAAACGTCCTACTGGCGCGATGTGGGAACGATTGACGCGTACTTCGAAGCCAACCTGGACCTCGTCGCGGTTTCGCCGGTGTTCAACTTGTACGATAAGAATTGGCCGCTGCATACGTGGCAGCAGCAATATCCGCCCGCTAAATTTGTGTTCAGGGATCCGGAAAGAACCGGCGAGGCATTGGATTCGATCGTTGCGGGCGGGTCCATCGTTTCCGGAGGGCGCGTAAAAGGCTCGGTGCTCGGTTACGATGTGCGCGTCAACAGCTACTGTGACGTCGAGGATTCGATCATCTTCAACCACGTAAACGTCGGCCGCCGCACGCGCGTGCGCCGCGCAATTATCGATCGCCACGTCCAACTCGCCGAAGGCACGGTGATTGGATACGATCTCGAAGCAGACAAACAGCGATATCAGGTCACCGAAAGCGGCGTTGTGATCGTTGTGCGCCAGGAATCCATGCTCGAAGAACCGGAATAGGGCAGCCGCACGCCAGCCACGAGAGAATCACCGGCGCCCGCAGACCGCGGCCGCCTCTAACACCGACACGACCCGAGGAGTGAGTGATGTCAACAAAGATTCAAGCTGTGCACGGCCGCGAAATTCTCGATTCGCGCGGGAATCCTACAGTCGAGGCGGACGTGATTCTCGAAGGCGGCGTGCGCGGCCGCGCGGCTGTTCCATCCGGCGCATCCACGGGCGAGCATGAAGCTCTCGAGTTGCGCGATGGCGATAAGTCGCGATATCTCGGTAAGGGCGTGCAGAAGGCGGTCGCAAACGTAAACGAGGCGATTGCCGAAGCCGTTGTGGGGCTGGATGCGAGCGATCAGAAGGCGCTCGACCGCCGGATGCTCGAATTAGACGGCACGCCGAACAAGGGTAAACTTGGCGCCAATGCGATCCTCGCGGTTTCGATGGCCGCAGCAAGGGCAGCCGCAAACGCGAAAGGCATCCCTTTGTACAAGTATCTCGCGCAATATTCGAGCGACAATTCTGCAAACACGCTGCCTGTGCCGATGATGAACATCCTGAACGGCGGCGCGCACGCGGACAATTCCGTGGACGTCCAGGAATTTATGGTGATGCCGGTGGGCGCTTCGAGTTTTGACGAAGCGCTGCGCTGGGGCGTCGAAGTGTTTCATCATCTCAAGGCCGTTCTCAAGAAGAACGGCTATTCGACTTCGGTCGGCGACGAAGGCGGCTTCGCGCCGAACTTGAAATCGAATGAAGAGGCGCTCGAACGCGTACTCGAAGCCATCACCGCCGCTGGCTACAAGCCGGGGGAGCAAATTGCAATCGCGCTCGATCCCGCATCGAGCGAGTTTTACGATCGCGCGACTGGAAAATATATCTTTAAGAAGTCGGACAAATCGGCGCGCAGCTCGGAGGAAATGGTCGAGTTCTGGGCCAATTGGGCGCGACAGTATCCGATCGTTTCGATTGAAGACGGACTTGCGGAAGACGACTGGGATGGATGGGAAGTTATGACTCGCGAACTGGGCGGGAAATTTCAAATTGTCGGCGACGATATTTTTGTCACCAATCCTGAAATCTTCGCGCGCGGCATCCGCGAAAAAATCGGCAACGCGATTCTGATCAAACTGAATCAAATCGGCAGCGTCACGGAGACGATTGAGGCGATCGAAATGGCTCGCGATGCGGGTTACGCATCCATCGTGTCACACCGGTCAGGCGAAACCGAGGACACTTTCATCGCCGATCTCGCCGTGGGACTTGGCACGGGGCAGATCAAGACGGGATCGGCATCGCGAACCGATCGAATCGCAAAGTACAACCAACTCCTGCGCATCGAAGAAGGGCTAGGCGCGGCAGCGCGATTTCCGGGGCATTCGGCGCTGCTGTGATGAGCATGTTTTTCGTCTGCTGACTGGGACTCATTTAATCCAGAGCCGGAGGCTCTACCCTCCGGGTTGCCCGTAAATTGAAAGCAATCCCGGAGGCAGGGGCCTCCGGGCTCTGAGATACGCTTTGCTATCGTCTGGATGATTTCGTGTCGCGGGCCACTACCTCCCCATTCAGAGCCCCGAGGCCCCTGCCTCGGGGAACAACTGCCCAACTACCTCAATTCATTTTTGTAAACTGTACCCGCCTTCATGACAAACCCGACGTGATCCAGGACCGTGATGTCCTTTAGCGGGTCACCACTCACTGCGATGATGTCCGCGTATTTCCCGGCCTCAATTGATCCCATGCGATCGCTCGCATTCAAAAGTTCCGCGGCGGAAGTTGTGGCCGTGCGAATCGCTTGCATGGGCGTCATGCCGTATTCAACGTAGTAGTGGAATTCGAGAGTCTCGTTCAAATCCGTCCACGCAAATCCGCCAACGTCCGTGCCGAAAACAATCTTGACGTGATGCTTGAGCGCGCGCCCGAACGCTTCGCGCTCGGTGTTCACCATCTTGGTCCAATTTCCCCCGCGCCCGGGCGCGACGGCCGCGCCAACCATGATAGTCGGCACCCAATAGACTCCCTTGTGCGCGATATCTTCCGCTTCGGATTCGGTCATGCCATCGCCGTGTTCGACAGAATCGACTCCCGCGCGCAGAGCCGCAGCGATCCCGTCCGAACTTATACAGTGCGCGGCGACGCGATGGCCGAGGCGGTGAGTTTCGTCGACGATCGCGTGTGCTTCGTCATCGGTGAAATTGACGATTCCGTGCAGGACGCCGTCATCGCCGTAGTGATAGCCATGATCGGAGTAATACTTGATCCAGTCGGCACCACGGGAAAGTTGCTCGCGCACCGCGAGCCGCGCTCCTTCGACGCCGTCCACCGTCTGCACGCCATGCGGCAGATCGAGCTCCCACGCGTAACCGAGCAGCGGATACATCCCCGTCGGAGCCATCGCGCGCGTGGAAACGAAGAGCCGCGGCCCAGGAATCACGCCGTCGTTGATCGCTTTCTTCACATCCACGTCGGCGTACATCGCGCCCTCGGTTTCAAGATCGCGCAGCGCCGTGAAGCCGTGATCGAGGGCGATCTTGACGTTTCGCGAGGCGAGCAGCGCGCGATAGGGTATGGATTGCTTAAGGAGTTGTACGGCGTAGTCTTCTTCGGTAACGTCGCCTTGAAGAAGAATGTGGGTGTGAGCGTCAATCAGACCAGGCAGGACAGTCGCATTCGAGAGATCGAAGAATTCCGCGCCGGACGGAGGAGCGCCGCCGGGAGTGACACTCGCGATTTTTCCGTCTTCAACGAGAATGAGCGCGTTCGCGACGGGATTGTCGCTCCTGCCGTCAATTAATTTGCCCGCGCGGATTGCAATTCGCTTCGACGCAGGCGCGCCGCTCGACTGCGCCAAGAGCGGAACGTTCGGAGTTATGGTGATCGCGAGCAGCATCGCCAGCAAGACTATTATTGGATTTCGCATCGAAACGCCTCCACTCGAAGGATTCTAGCGGTCGCCGGAACCTTTGCATTGATTCGCGCAGCTTCAACCAAGCCCGCAAGGACGAGATCGTTGCCGGCGTCAGCGGCCTTGCGAGCCCGCGGCTGCGCGCGACGATTCATCAATCCACTCGTCAATGCGCCCGAGCGCCTGGCGGAGGCCGTGCGTTTCGCCGCCGTAGCCGATTCGGAAATATCCGTCCAAGCCGAGCTGAACTCCCGATTGAATCAGAACGCTTTTGCGCGTGCGCAATTCTTCAGCAAGCTCCGCGGATTTCCACGGGCGATTGTAGCCGTACCACACGATNNCCGCGCGTGCGTTCAAGAATGCGCGTGTTATTCGCCGGCTCGAGCGCGATCGATGCGAGCTTCTCGGTCAACATCGTCGGGGCCATGCTCGCGTAGTCGTGATAGCTCCAGAGTTTGTCCATCATCGAAGAGGGGCCGACGATCCAACCCGTGCGCAGACCCGGCAAGCCGTAAGCCTTGGAGAGTCCGCCAGTGCAGAAGAGCCGGTCGTATCCGCCCCATAGAGTCGCCGTCGTGTCGCCCTCAAGTTCCGCGCCGCGATACACCTCGTCGGAGAGAATGTAGGCGCCGGCCTTCGCGGCCGCCTCGCAAATCGATTTGCGCGCTTCGGCGCTGAGCGTCGCGCCCGTCGGATTATTTGGATTGCAGACGGCGATGATGCGTGTCTTGTTCGTCACGAGCTGTGCAAGGTCGGAAAGTTCCGGCGCCCAGCCGAGATTTTCGCGCAGCCAGAACGGTTTCACCGTCGCGCCAAAGCCCTTGGCCAAGCCGTGCACCTGCATGTAATTCGGCATCATGAACACAATTTCGTCGCCCGGCTCGATCAGGAGCCACGTAACCAGGAAATTCGCTTCGGCGCAGCCGGCCGTCAGCAGGACATTTTCCGCGCGGGCGCCGGGATAAAGCGCCGCGATTTTTGCGCGCAAATCCTCGCTGCCGTTCGTCTGCGGATAGCCAAGCCGTTGATTTAGGATCTTCTCGATGTCGGCCGTCTCGCCGAGGAGCTCGCGCAGCGTCATCGGTTCCACGCCGCTCTCGCTGACATTCAGTTCGACGCGGTTTTCCCACACGCTCTGCCAGCGTTCCATTTCAAACGGTGCAATCTGCATTTCTAATCTCCTCGACGATCGTTCGCGCGTTATAGCAAGAGCGCGATTAAACCGCAATGCGCCGCAAACCGAAAGTGAATTTCTCGACGCGAATATTTCTACCGGGTGCGAGACGCTAAGAGAACGCCGTTGCCTGCGGCGGAATCCCGCGAGAGAATGGCGCGCAGAGGAATCATGGGACGACAGTTTTTGATATTCGTATACGCTGTGCTATTTGTTTGCGTTTTCGCGTCGAGTGCACGCGCGCAGGCTTCCACGACCGCGATGCGGTTCGCCGTATCAGGCGATTCGCGGGATTGCGGCGACGTGGTGATGCCGGCGATTGCCGTAAAGGCGATCGCACAGCAGCCTGCCTTCTACTGGCACCTCGGCGATTTCCGGAAGATCTACGATTTCGATGAAGACATGCAGCACGAGCCGGAACATCTCGCGAAGCCCATGTCCATCATCGATTACGAGAGTCTTGCGTGGGGCGATTTCATTGAGAACCAAACTGTTCCGTTCGGCTCGCTTCCCATGTTCCTCGGCATCGGCAATCACGAAACAATCTCTCCGAAGACGCGTCCGGAATTGATTGCCCAATTCGCCGATTGGTTCGATGCGCCCGTGCTTCGCGAACAGCGCCTCCGCGACGATCCTTTCGACCATTTGCTCCGGGCTTATTACCACTGGATCGAGAATGGTGTGGATTTCATTAATCTCGATAACGCGACGCCCGATCAATTCGATAAGGCTCAACTCGGATGGTTTGAAAAAGTTCTCGCTCGCGATGAAGCAAATCCGGAGATTCATTCCATTGTTGTTGGCATGCACGAGGCTCTGCCCGACAGCATTTCCGCTGGGCACAGCATGAACGAATCTTCTCCAGGCACGGATAGCGGCCGTCGCGTTTACGTTGACCTGCTTCGCGCGCAGAACGAGTCGCACAAATATGTGTACGTCCTGCAGAGCCATTCCCACTATTACATGGCGAATATTTTCAACACGCCGTACTGGAAGGCGCATGGCGGCGTCTTGCCCGGATGGATTATCGGGACCGCCGGGGCCGTGCGGTATGCGCTGCCGGAAAAATCCCCCGACGCTAGCGCCGCGATGACGAAGGTTTACGGCTATTTGCTTGGAAGCGTCTTGGCAAACGGCGAAATTCGATTTGAATTTGAAAGAATAAACGAGGACGAAATTCCCGTAACCGTCGTGAGCCGGTTCACCCCGGAGTTCGTTCACTGGTGCTTCGCGGAGAACAGCGCGCACTAAGTTCACAAAAGAACTCTCTGAAATTCGGGCAAACTTGATATAATTTGAGCATGGCGAGAGGTTGGGAAAGCAAGGCGGTCGGCGATCAAATCGACGCCGCGGCGGTCGAGAAGTCACCTAGCGAATCCAGATCACTTTCACCGGCACAGGCCAACACACTGCGGGAGAAGAAAATCCTGGAGCTCTCACGTGCGCGAGTCACGTCAGATCTCGAGAATAGCCAGGATCCTCGCTACCGTAGTCTTCTAATGCGCGCGCTCGAAGATCTCGACGCGAAGCTTGCCGGTCTAGCGCAAGCCGGCTAGCCGGTTTTCGTTGAACACTAACCACACGGCAATCTCACGCATCAGTGCGTCCTGACGCACGGCTATTTCCCTATACGCTCGGAGTTCGGACAGGCATCGGGCCGGTGTATCCTGACGGGGCTTTCGACATATCGCGATCATATCGAGGACTTGCCTATGAATACGGTTTCCTCGCCGGTTCCCGTCGCGCCTGCGGCTCCCATCGCCGGTTTGGAATTAGCAGTACGAATTCTCATCGGAGCGGGACTCGTTTGGTTGCTGGTCAAGAGTCTGGGCCACCGCGATCCACTCTGGGCGATGATTTCGGTGGTGATCGTGTCGGATGCAGAGCTGGACGCGACGGTAAAAGCGTTTCGGGGCCGCGCAGTGAATACGATTATCGGTTGCGCGGTCGGCCTCGGGTTTCTATACGTGCTCGGTCCGGCGAGCTGGTCGATTCTTCTCGCAATGTCCGCCGCCGTCCTGATTTCAACCTCTTCGAGATACACCGTCAATGCGTGGCGGATTGCGCCGGTGACTGTGGTGCTCGTCATGATGCCGGGAATCCTTCAGGGCTCGCGGGTCGCGGGCACACCGATTGCGATCACACGCACGGTAGAAGTGTTGCTCGGCAGCGCTGTGGCCGTGATTGTGTCGTGGTTGTTCTTCGTAGCGGCGCGAGCGCGGCGGCGGAACGTGGTGCAAGAGCGGCCGTCAAGCTAGCCCATATTGGAGAAATGCTCGGGCTCGATTTTGTACATCACCCGAACTTCTCCCGGCTGGCGGAACGGGTACTTGTCCTTGCCAAGATATTTCTTCGCCATCTTGTCAATGTGCTCGTCCGCGCCTTTTTCGACAATCTCGGTGACCTTGCCGCGCACTTCAAGATAGCGGTAAGGATTCGCGGGATCTGAGATGGCGAGCGAGACGCGGCCATCGCGGCGAAGATTCTTGTCTTTCTGGCGCCCCTTGGCCGAATTCACGATCACGTAGTGCCCGTCGAAATCAACCCACACCGGCGTGACCTGCGGCCTGCCATCTGGCATGAGCGTGCCCAGATTTGCGAAAGCCGGCTTTTCAAATAAATCTTTGTGCGTTGCGGGAATTTCTGCGGACATTTCATCCTCCTGACGGACTTAAAGATTAGTGTTCTGAGACGCATACTTTAGCACGACGCTGCAACGAAGATGTAGATGCGCCTCGTCGCCATGGGGTCGCAATTGCCGCACGCAAATAGGTGCATGATAATCTGAATCCTGATGACGCGATTCTTCGCCGCCGTGTTGCTTTCAGCGTTGTTAGCGTGCGCGGGCGCCGGGACAATTAGCGGCGGGCGCGCGCCGCAGCAATCCGGAAGCGGCCGTCCTACTTTTTACCGCGACGTTCTGCCGATTCTCCAGACGCACTGCCAGGCGTGCCATCGCGACGGCGGGATAGCGCCGATTCCATTTGAAACTTACGAGCGCGTCGCGCGCAAAGCCGGCGCGATTGCCGATGCCGTCACCAGCGGCAAGATGCCTCCGTGGTTCGCGGACCGAAACATCGGCAAATTCGCAAACGATCCCTCGCTCTCAGATCAGGAAATCTCAACGCTTGCTGATTGGTCGGATGCGGACGCTCCGGCCGGCGATCCGCACGATGCTCCTCCTCCGCGCGCGTGGGCCGGCGGCTGGAATATTCCTGAGCCCGAGGACGTTGTAAAGATGCCCGGGCCAGTTTCGATTCCGGCGCAGGGCGAAATCGAATACACCTACGAAATTATTCCGACGGGCTTCAAGGCTGATAAATGGGTGCAGATGTCGCAGGTTCGGCCATCGAGCCCGCAGTACGTTCATCACGCGGTTGTCTACATCCGGCCGCCCGATTCGAAATGGCTGAGAGGCGCGCCGGTTGGCGTGCCGTTCACAGCTTCCACGCTGAAAAGCAAAAAAGACAAGCACGACGCAAACTGGACCGACAGCGATGTGTTGCTCGTCTACGCGCCGGGAAGTTCGCCGGATTCGTGGCCCGCGACAATGGCGAAATTTATCCCCGCAGGATCCGATCTCGTATTCCAAATCCACTACACGACGAACGGCCGCGCCGGAAGCGACCAGAGCAGCATCGGCCTGATTTTTGCGAAGTCGCCGCCACCCCAACGTGTCCTTACGTTGCAACTGACCAACGACTCCTTCGCGATTCCTCCAGGCGCCGATGATTATCGCGTCGAAGTCCACGGCTCGCTGCCAAACGACGCGACACTCCTAAGCTTTTTCCCCCACATGCATCTCCGCGGGAAGCGATTCGAATACAACATCGCGCATAAGGACGGAGGCGTCGAGACGCTATTGCGCGTCAACTATCATTTTCACTGGCAGATGAGCTATCGACTTGCCGACCCGCGCCCGCTGAAGGCTGGCACGGTCCTGCAGGCCGTGGCGTGGTTCGACAATTCAACGAAGAACGAGCACAATCCCGATCCGAATAGGACCGTCCGCTGGGGCGATCAGACGACGGATGAAATGATGGTGGGTTTCTTCGACGTGGCCGTTCCCGCGAACATTGACAAGACCCAATTCTTCATCCGGCCCAACGCGATGCACGATCACACTCACTAACCCGACTCAGCGACCAGCGAGTTAAAGGTCGTTTTGTCCATCAACTCTTTGCCGTGTAGTATGTGGTGAATGCGTGGGGCCCGTAGCTCAGCTGGTTAGAGCAGCGGACTCATAATCCGTTGGTCCTAGGTTCGAACCCTAGCGGGCCCACCATTCTTCCCCAGCGATTCGGCCCCGCAGTGGCGCATTGTTCCGAAATGAACAGTAAGCTTTTTCTCGGCTCGCTAAGATTCCACCTTGGTGCGAATATCCCAATTCTAAAGCCCCGCTGAAACGATGCCCGCCGCCGCTGACAATCCGACTGTTCCACAGAAAACGGTGCGAGGTAGTCCCGACGATAGCGTGGCGCGCGGCCTCACGAGCGACGAAGCACGCGTGAGGCTTGCGAAGTTCGGCCCGAATGCAATGCCGGATACGGCTGTACGGCCATTGCGCATGGCGCTGGCCAAATTCTGGGCACCAGTACCGTGGATGCTAGAAGCCGCAGTCATTCTTCAGGTAGTGCTCCACGAATATATCGAAGCCGCGGTGATCGGTGCTCTCCTGGTATTCAACGCCGTCCTCGGTTTCTTCCAGGAAGGACGCGCGCAAGCTACTCTTGCCGCCTTGAAATCGCGCCTCGCGCTCACGGCTTCAGTGCGGCGCGACGGCGCCTGGAAGAACATACCCGCGACTGAACTGGTGCCAGGCGACACGGTGAAGTTATCGCTCGGTGGAGTGGTTGCAGCCGACGTCAAGTTGGTCGAGGGATCGATCCTGCTCGATCAATCCACGATTACCGGCGAATCCGTCCCCGTCGAAGCTGGACCGGGCCTGCAAACCTATGCAGGGGCGCTGGTGCGGCGCGGAGAAGCCACGGCGATCGTCACCGCAACCGGGGCGCACACAAAGTTCGGTCACACCGCGGAACTCGTCCGCACCGCCCATGTCGAAAGTACACAAGAAAAAACCGTTGTGCGTGTAGTACGAAATCTCGCCATCTTCAATGGCGCAATCATCGTCGCGCTGGTAGCTTACGCCCATGCCCGTAAAATGCCGGTTGGCGAGATCATTCCGCTTGTTCTCACCGCGGTTCTGGCGTCGATCCCGGTGGCGCTGCCCGCCACGTTCACGCTGGAGGCGGCGCTGGGCGCGAAGGCACTGGCACGCTTGGGTGTGCTCCCGACGCGATTGTCAGCAGTGGACGAAGCGGCAACGCTCGACGTTCTTTGCTCCGACAAAACCGGAACATTAACTCGCAACGAACTCGCGATCACCGCCGTCCGTCCCGAGCCGGGTTTCGATGAAGAGCGCGTGCTGGCAATGGCTGCTCTGGCTAGTTCCGATGGCGGCGAGGATCCCGTAGACACGGCCATCCGTACTGCGGCCGCGAAAACAACCACCGCCAATCTTCCAAAGCTGACCAAGTTCATTCCCTTCGATCCAGCAACAAAAATGTCTGAGGCCACAGCCGTGGATGCAAACGGTGGCACCGTGCGTGTCGTCAAGGGAGCGTTTGCGGAGGTCATCAAACTGACCGAACCTGTAGCAGCGGCGGCGGCGGCGGAGCACGATCTTGAGGAGAAAGGCTTCCGGGTTCTCGCTGTTGCCGTCGGCACAGGCACGACCGCAACCACAACCACAAAGATGCGGCTTGCGGGAATCATCGCGCTGAGCGATCCGCCGCGCGACGACGCTGCCGAGCTTGTCAAGGAGCTGCGCACCTTGGGCGTGCGCACCGTGATGGTGACCGGCGATGC
>PMAA01000263.1 GCA_003152355.1 Acidobacteriota bacterium
CGGCATCTTGCCGGCGTTTTTCCGCGCCCCACTACTTACTAAAATTCCTGGCAACGCGCTGGAACCTACGTGCCCCCCGCATTTGCCCCCGCCCTTGCTCCTCACCAAAATGGACAATTCGGGTCCGACCGTACACAATACTCCCACGCTGTTCTAGCTATTCCCGAGGCTCAAACTCGATGAGAGAAAGATTCGTATACGCAGCCCTTGTCCTGGTGATTTGCGGCGCGATTTACTTGATCACGCAGGGAATGAACCTGATAAATCAACCCAGCAATTTGAAAGTGGCGGGCGGCNNTGGAATATCTCGTGCGCCGCACCTTCAAAGTCGAGAAGGGCATGAACGTATTGGTGCATGCCGCGGCCGGCGGCGTCGGCCTGATCGTCGCCGTGTTCGTTCTTTTCCCCGCGGCTATGAGATGGATCTGGCATCACAAGACAACGCCGCACAACCAACTGAATCAATAGGAGAGGTAAAAGAGAAATGATTAACCGCAAGTATGGAATGCTGGCAATTCCTCTGCTCGTTGTTCTGTTTTTCGTCGGGTGCGCCACGCGAATCGGCCCCGGCCGCGTCGGAATTAAAGTTGACCTCGCAGGTTCGCAACGCGGCGTCGAGGACCTGCCGATTCGCACCGGCTGGGTTTTCTACAATTTCCTGTCATCCACCATCGTGGAATATCCCACCTCGGTGCAGACTGCAAAATGGACCAAGGATCCCAACGAAGGATCGGTCAACAACGAAGAAATGTCGTTCAACACCAAAGACGGCCTCACCGTCTACGGCGATCTCTCAGTTTCCTATCATCTCGATGCAGCCAAAGTCCCCGCGTTCTACGTGAAATTTAGGAATGATGACATTGGGCAATTTACCCATGGCTTTCTGCGAAACGTCGCGCGCGACGCCATCAACCGCACCGGCTCGCAATATACCGTCCAGGAAATTATGGGCGAAAAGAAATCCGAGCTGGAACAAAATTCGCGCCTCGACTTGCAGAAACAGGTCGCTGACATCGGCGTCGTGATCGATCAATTTGGTTTCATCGGTTCACCGCGCCCGCCCCAGTCGGTAATTGACGCGATCAATGCCAAAGTCCAAGCGCAGCAAATCGCCGTTCAAAAACAAAATGAATTGGTCCAGTCGCAAGCCGACGCAGCAAAGCTCGTCGCAGCGGCAGAGGGCCAGGCGAAAGCGCAAGTTGCGGTTGCCAACGGCGAAGCCGAATCGAATCGCGTTCGCGCCGCCTCCATCAGCCAAAATATTATCGANNCAAGTCCAAACAGGCACAAACGGCCCCGGCATGCTCCTAGACATCAAGCCCGACCGCTAGAGCGCAGAAGCAGTGAATTGAAAATCGGAGCAGATTCCGCTGCTCCATCGACCAGCCGGTGAATGCCGAGCAGCCACTCGTAGCGCCGGCATCTTGCCGGCGTCTTTCCGCGGACTGCCGCTGCTCAAAATGATTGGCAAGATGTCGGAGCCATGGGATTCATCCGTCATTGGGCCAATTTCCATTTATGAATTCAATCTTCATCCGCCTCCGCAAGAAATTTTCCCAGCCGATCCAACCGCGTCTCCCAAAGCGATCGACGCTCATCAATCCAGCGCTCCGCCACCGTAAGCCCCCGAGTTTCGATACTGCACGTGCGCACCCTCCCGGCCTTTTCAGTACGCACCAAGCCGCTCTCTTCCAGCACCTGCAAATGTTGCACCACCGCAGCCAAAGTGATCTCGAGAGGCTTCGCCAATTTCGAAACCGAAGTCGGCCCTCGACTCAATTTCTCAACAATCGCCCGTCGCGTGGGATCACCCAGCGCGTGGAAAACCCGATCAACGTGAACTCTTTGACTAAGCATGCGTCCTGCCTTTCTAACGCGCTCGCAAACTAGCGCGCCAGCTCGCTTGCCAATTTTTCGAGCAGCTGCCGCCAACCCGCTTCGCGTATTTGTGGGCCATCCGCGCCCTCAAAAAACGCTCCCTGTTCTGTGAAGATGAGGTCGGTCCCATTTTCTGTAGCCAGGAGCTCCACAGTGGCCTGAGATGATGAGATGCGCGTATCGCCAAGAGACATGGTGTAGACAAACACAATCCGGCGATTTGGCAGAATGTCCTGATAAGTAGTCTGGTTCTCACATGCGGGACCGTCTTTAATTCGGAAACTCTTTCGTTCTTTGCCTCCCGCTCGAAAATCCATCTCGAAATCTCCAGCTTGCCCGCCCGTGGAAAACCAGCGGCTTTTCTTCGCCGGGTCGGCAAAAGCAGCAAACACTCGCTCGGGCGAAGTGGGATAACTGCGTTCAATAACATAAGTGCTGTGAGTCACAGATCGTTCTTTCATATCTTTTTCTCCTTGGAAGCTGAACGGCTCGATTCCTCTAGGCCCACGCGCCGTGCGTTTCAATCAGTGTAGTGGGCACTTAAGCATTAAATCAAAAAATGCGGCAATTGTAAAGCGAATACTTAAGTATAGTTTAAGCCTCCAGCCGGGCACGAAGCGACTCCTGCTAGGGAAGTAACCGCATCGGAGGATTCGCCGCGCGCATCTGGGCGGCACGCGAATAACGCCGGAGATTTCGTTTCAGCGCGAGAAAACGGCTCCATGTGCCATGGCCGCTCCGCTCCAACCATGCGGCCACTTGCGGTCGGCAAACGTAAAGCCAGTCTTCCCGTCCGTGCCACGAAAATCAGCATCCAAGGAAAGATTGCCGGTTGCCGGGTCCAGCTTCAGCAAGTAAAGGCGGTCTGCGCCGGAAGTCACCACGAGCCGCTGCGTCTTCGCTCCCCATGCCGTCCAGTGAGAATCGTAAGTTTCGCTCAGCGCCAGCCGCGACACCTCTACCGGCTTGGCCGCATTCGTAACGTCGAGCACAATGAAACCGTGCATCGCCGGCACGCTCTGAACCAGATAATGCCCGACGATTGTAGGTACCCCACACCAGTCGCCGGGAAAGGCGTACACCAGTTTCGAAGTCGGTTCGTTCGTGCTCACGCCGGTGATGCGTTCGATTCCGCAGCCGAGCGTTTGTATAAGGATCGAGCCGTCCGGTGCGAGACGCGCCTCTTCCGGGCTGATTTGTGAGTAGCGATTCTCTCCCACATCCAGGAACGCCGTCTTGAGCAGCTTCAGATCGGAGAGGCGCCACACCTGATACGTCACGCCGCTAAAAATTCCTTGGTACTGCATGGATGAGTTTGTGGAAACGACGCGGTCCAGTTCAGGAAGGACGACCAAGCTGTAAGGTGTCAACAGAGCACCCGCAAAAGCCGGATCCGCGTTACTCGCCGAGCGAATTACTTTGCCCCGGTCATCAATCTCCACCAGGCCGCCGGTCGTGCCCATTTCTCCTTCCATCCCAGCGTGGTGCTCGTGTTGAAAGGTGGCGAGTACATTGCCGTCGGGCAGTCGAAGGTAGGAGTGCGGATGCATGTAGCCCGCCATGTCAGTAAATGACGTCACAATCTTGGGATGCAGGGGATCCCGCACATCGAAGATAAAAGTCCTGCCTGCGTCATGATCGTTGGCAAAGAGCATCCCGCTCTCGGGCATCGTGTATTCGGTGTGGTGCACGCGCATGGTCCGTTGCTCGGTGACAACTGTAGTCACCAGTTGCCCGTACGACGGCGATGCGAGGTCTGCGTCGATCACCGCGAGAAAATCGTTGCCCTGTTTCGCCGCGTCACCGGCCCAGACAAACAGACAGTCCTCCGGCGCCCGCGTTTTCTGCGCCTCAACCGGTACGAAAATATTTACGGCATAGAAAATCAACGCGAGCACAAACAGAAATCGACGCATCGAGACCTCGGCACTCAATAGAAGTGGCTTCACTGCTGGAGCGAAAGCATATCAATCGAAACACCGACAGTACAGCACTCGAAATCCGAAACGAATGTCGTGACGGGTTTAAACGCGGTACCCCATACGAGCCGCCTGCTCCGACCTCGCGTCCAAGCCGGGCCGCACGGGCTCTATGTCGATGGTAATAATCTTGAACTGTCCCATTTGCGGGTGGCTTGCTACCGATTCTTTGGTCAAATCGTCTACATGTTCGAGCCTCGAGATAAATCGCAAGCAGGGTACGAGGTTACGACGCAGATGATGACTCGACCAGAAGCCGGCATTCGCATGTTCATACTGAAACGTTTTCTGAATTACAGCGCAGTAACAGTATTGGCTGCCACTTGCCTGTATGCAGGGACCCCGCCTCGCGTCCAAACCTTTCCTCTTCGCGACACGGCGGGCTTGATTGCGCCGTACGTGAAAACGCAAGCGGTGACTTACATGGGACGCAAATCCGTCCGCATCACCATGGATGGAGACGACCGCGACGGCCTCGCGCTCCTGTCGGGAACCGACTTCCAGGACGGAGTCATCGAGGCGGATATCGCCCTGAAGACTACAGCGCCTCCGGGTGTCAGGTATCCAGGCTTTGTCGGGATTGCCTTCCGCGTCAGGCCCGACTCCTCCCATTACGAATTGTTCTATTTCAGGCCGGGAAACTCGGAAGCCGCCGATCAGGCGACGCGGAACCACGCCGTCCAGTACACCTCGGAGCCGGATTTCGATTGGTATCGCCTGCGGCGTGAATGGCCGTCGGTGTATGAGTCTCATGCGGACCTGGCGATGGGGAGTTGGACAAAAGTGCGCATCGAAGTGGCCGGCCGCGCCGCGAAACTCTATCTCAACGGATCAGACAAGCCGAGTCTGGTCGTGGACGGTTTGAAAGGCGAGGATTTGCACGGCGCTGTCGGGCTGTGGGGCTTCACGGACGAGGAAGCATATTTTTCTAACGTGCGGATTACTCCGGCCGCGCTCCAGAACCTGAAAAATGGATCGGACGTCGCCGGTTCGTGGGAGATGCACTATTCAACCGATGTGGACGGAGGGGACGCGTCAATGGAATTGCATCGCGACGCAGACAAAGTCACCGGAACATGGTCGGGCCCGCTGGGCGATAGCCTCCCGATCACCGGCACTTGGCGGAACGGATACGTGGAACTCCGGTTCGCGGGTCAGTGGCCGGAGCAAAGCCGCCGAGGAGCCCCAGGTCTGGTTCATGCCTTCCTCACAGGCTGGATTGACGGCGATTCCGCCAAGGGCCGCATGCGCGTGCCAGTGCATGCCGACGGCACATGGGTAGCAAAGCGGAAGGAACAAGCAACCGCGGCCGTTCCGCAATAGGTAGTCTAGTTCAACAAACCGTCAGAGCTCGCCTTTTCAGCCGTGCTGGATCATTACCAGCAGCTCGCCTTCGT
>PMAA01000087.1 GCA_003152355.1 Acidobacteriota bacterium
CTGCAACCCGCTGATTAAGAGTCAGCTGCTCTACCATTGAGCTAGCGGCCCACGAATCGAAAAATGATACCACGAACCGCGCGGAATTTGAGGCGGCCGCCGCGAGGTTCTACGGCGGAATTTGAGTCGTCTCACCGCGAAGTCAACCTTCGGGCTAGACCGGAATTCGGGACCTCGCTAAACTGTGCATTCTACAAAACCGACTGCGAGGTTGCGACAATGACAGAGAAAATGAACAAATCAAATGCCGACTGGAAGAAGCAACTCACTCCCAATCAATATCACGTGACCCGGGAAAAAGGCACAGAGCCTCCGTTCACCGGCGAATACGATGACGCGGAAACCGATGGCACGTACGTTTGCGTTTGCTGCGGCCAGCCTCTCTTCAGTTCTGACGCGAAGTTTCATTCCGGCTCGGGATGGCCGAGCTTTTATAAGCCGGTGGATGAGTCGAAGGTCGAAGTCGACCGCGACACCACTCACGGCATGATTCGCGAAGAAGTTGTGTGCAGCAAATGCGATGCGCATCTTGGCCACGTTTTCAATGATGGCCCGCAGCCAACGGGATTGCGCTATTGCATCAACTCCGCTGCACTGCGACTCGACGAAAAGCCGGACGACGAAAACAAGGAAGAAAAGAAGAAGGAATAGCGAGAGCTTGTACGCTTCGACGCGAATGCCAATCCGCCTGAGCACTCGCGCAGCGAATTGGGCGCGATCTGATTCGAAACGGCGCCGCAAAATTTAGCGCGCGCTAGTAATCGAGGAAGAACAACGTCGGATGCGCGTCCGTAGGATCGGTCGAAACCATCCTAATTTTTTCCGGCGAAATTAAATACATCGCCAGACTCGCAGGCAAGCCGGCCCCACTTCCATTCGTCGCGACGCCGTGTCCGTCCGCACCGACGGTGTAAGTTGCCGCCAGCTCCGCCGCCAGGGTCTGCGCTCCCGCTCCAGTCACGAAATCGATTTCACCAGTCAGGTTCCCGGCCCCGTCCGCCACAGGCACGCCACTCACGGATGTCGCCTGAATATCAGCCGCGGAGGGGTTCTTCAAAGTGTATTCGCCCTGAATCGATGTAACTCCGTAAGTTTCACTCGCCTGCAAATCGATCATTCCGGAAGTCACCTCCGCATCGGTGCCGACGAACACCGCTTGCGACGAATTGACGAGATACGCGACTCCCATTCGGCCCGTTCCCCCAGTGAAAGCCAATCTGCCCGTGGGGTAAACGGAATACTGTGCGGGCGCCGGAAGCGCGGACGAAATCGTCCCGCCGTCGTTCTGATCGAATTCAAGTGGCGTCGTTGCGCCCGTTGTGCCGCCGGAAGGGGTAAACGACATTAGGCTGCCGAAAATGCTCGCGTCACCGGAGGCAGCGGCAGTGCCCGTACCGGTCACCACGTAATTCCCGTTGAGTGACTCGCCAGAAAACGGATTCCCCGTCTCCAAATAAGCGATACCTCCTACCGGCCCAATGTTTACATTAGTCGTAGTCGTGCCGTTCGTCGTAGTCTCGCCGCCCAAAATGAAAATTACTTCATAGGGCGACACCAGATAGAAGATGTACTGCTGCGTATTCGGTGAGAAGAAAAGATTCGCCCCGCCTCGCCCGGACGCATTCAGACCGGAGAAAGATCCATTAATCGAGAAATTGGTCATTGTCCCGTTATCATTTTGATCGGCCGAGCCGCCCGTTAACCCTGACGACCCATCCGCGTGGAATTGCCCGACCGTCACCAGCCGCTTCAGCGAAGCGTCGAAGCCGAAGAAATCGAACGCATAATCCCCGTTGAACGACGCTGCAGTAAAAGCCGAAGTCGACTGCTTGAGCAGAACGCCGGATCCGCGATTGCCTGTCGCATCATCTTCGACGAACTGGCCATTGCCTTCCGCGTCGAGAGCGAACTGATACGATTGCATCAGCTTTTGCCCCGATGGACCGATGACGGTCAGCATCATCGAACCGCGGCCATCGGTGCCAATCGAGTAGTTGCCCGTGAACGCCAGTCCTGGTAAGAAGCCATTCGAGCTCACATCCTCCGTCCCGCTGGAAATTGCGCCATTGCCGCTGGGGTTCATGATTCCCGCGATCACCTCTGGAAATGTCGTGATCGAGTTGAATTTGCCGTAGCCGGTAAACAGGAAGGCGTACGGCCCATCGAAGAGCTGATATTGCTGAAGCACATCTGTGTTCCCGGCGATGACGATGCTGTAGTTCATCGAGACACTCGCGGCAGGTTGTTCTGCGTCGGCAACGGTTACCGTGAATTCAGAAGTGCCCGCGCGAATCGGCGTGCCCGTGATCGTGCCGCTTGATGGGTTCAGTGTGAGCCCTGGAGGCAAGAGTCCTGGTGCCACATTCCATGTGTACGGTGCGGCGCCGCCTGTCGCTTGAACAACGGCGCTATATCCCAACGCAGTCGTGCCGCCAGGTAGAGACGCGGTGGTGATCTTCAGCGGCGATGGCGTATTGATAGTGAGGCTGAACGCGGCAGTCACCAACTGTTCCGGAATTGACGAATCGTAGACCTGTACCGAGAACGTGAAAGTTCCTGCGGATAATGGTATCCCTGAAATTTCGCCGGTTGTGACGGGAGTGGTGGATCCTCCTGTCGTCGTGTTTACGGTAAACGTGAGTCCCGGAGGCAAAGCTCCGATCAGCGACCACGTCAGCGGCGGAATGCCGCCATTAGATGCGATGGTTTCATTGTAAGCGGAGCCCACTACGCCCTGCGGCAAAGGGGACGTGGTGGCAATCGAAAGTGGAGGCGCCGGGGCGACCGTGATCGTATACGCCTGCGATACCGCAACCGGCGGAACGCCCGAATCCGCTACTTTCAGAGTGAACTGCGATGTGCCGGATGCGCTCGGCGTGCCGCTAATTACGCCTCCCGCTCCTACATGGAGCCCCGCAGGCAAACTGCCTGACGAAACGCTATACACAAGCGGAGTCACGCCCCCCGTCACTGAAATGGTCTGGCTGTAGGCCACGCCGTTCTGCCCGCTCGGCAAGGGCGGCAACGTGGTAATCATCGGCGGCAGCACTGTCGTTACCGTCGCCACGGTAGTTATACTTTCTTGCGAATTGGACGTCGCTTGAAGGGATACTTTCACCGAGCCCAGCAAGCCCGTTGGGGCCGTGTACGTCACGTTGTAATTCGTAATATTCGAAAGAGTGCCGCAGGAAGGTATTGTGCAGCTGACGGGGACCGTGGTCTTGTCGTTATAAAGTATCCACGTTACGCCGGTATTTGACGTGTCGTTCTTAACTTGAGCTGTAAATGTATACGACTCTCCTTCGTCCAGCGTCACGGTCGTGGAAGGCATGATCGTGATCGCAATCGCGGCCGGGCCGCTCGATTTGTTGCATCCGCTCGACAGAAATGCCGCGGCGATGGCGCATATCAACGTCAAAATTACAGACGACTGCTTCATTGAACCTCATTGCACGATGTCATGTGTTTCGTCAGCTATCCGCGATTCAGCCGCGCCATCACGGCTGAACCCCACAGGGAATCTATTTAGCCGGGTTAGCTCCCTTTGCGTGGCAAGCGGGGACCGAGACACCAATCCACAGAAGAAAGCGAACTGGTTGAATAACAAAATGGGCTGGCAGTGTCAACGCGCTTCTCTGATCTCCAAGAATACAAAGCGCTTCGCTTCATCGCAAGCGCGCTTTAACAGTCGACAGCCAAAAATCCTTCTGGGATAATCCGCGAATTATTTGAGAACTCAGGACTCAGTTCAGGAGTCTGGATGCGTTCCCCAAAGCTATCGTTGCCCGTGATATTTCTGGCGCTCGCGCTCTTGATGTGCTCCGGCGCATCGCGCGGCCAAATTCTAGATGGCTCTCTGACCGGCGCCATTGTAGATTCCGCCGGAGGACGTATCAGCGGCGCGAAGATAGCGCTCGTCGAGCTAGGAACGCCGCTTGAGCGGGACACTTTGTCCGACGGGAACGGCGCCTTTCGATTGAACAATCTGCGTCCCGCGCGATATAGGCTGTCGGTGAGCGCTAGCGGATTTGAGGACGCCGTCTCCGAAGTCGACGTCCGGGTCAGCTCTGTGCGCGACGTCACCGTCACGCTGAGACCCGCGAAATTGCAGCAGTCCGTCAACGTCCAAGGAACCGCATCCTCCGTCACCACCGAGCCCATCAACACCTCAAGCGCGGTTCATCAAGCCACCATAACGCAGCAGGATCTCAACACCATTCCTCTCGCCGCGCGCAGCTTTGCCAACATGGCCTACCTCGCGCCGGGAACGGAACCCGTCGAGCCTTCCGATCCCACAAAGGCGCGCATCACCGCGGTTTCTTCCGGCGGCAGCTCAGGTCTCAACATCGAGCTCTCCGTCGACGGCGGCGACAACTCCGATGACTACATCGGCGGCTTCCTGCAAAATTTTTCGCCCGACGCAATCCAGGAATTTGCTGTCAGGACGGCGCAAGAAGAAGCCGACACGTCGCGCACCACCGGTGCGTCAATTGTCATCACCACCAAGCACGGCACCGACAACTGGCATGGAGGCGGATCATTCTACGAGCGCGCCGCAGCGCTCAACGCGCGGTTTCCGATTGATAACCCTCCGCCGAATCCGAAGCAGCCATTCTCGCGGCAGAATTACGTCGGAACACTCGGCGGCCCGATCGCGCGCGGAAAGCTATGGTTCTTCGCTTCGATCGAAGCCGTTCACGAAGATGCAAGCATCGCGTACAGCGCGGCCAGCTTGACTCAATTTCAGGCACTGGCGCAGTTGGCCTCTGACGGCGTGATTCCGGGCGTGAGCTCCATCGCGGTTCCCAGCAACATCCCCGTGCCGTTCCGCGATTATCTGGGCACCACGCGATTCGACTGGTCGCAATCTTCGCGCTCGCAATGGTTCTTGCGCGCCGCGGTGGACAACTACACGACGCACAATGCCCTCGTGCAGCAGGCTGCGCTGCCATCAACCGGCGCCACCTCGCACAACAATTACATGAATCTCGTCCTCAGCAATCAGACCACTTTCAGCCCCACGTGGCTCGGCTCGTTCGTCTTCGATGCCAGCGGATTGCACCTCACCGAAGGACGCAATTCGAACTTGGGATTCGCGCTCGCGTTTCCGTTCACGGCAACTTCGAGCACCATTTCAGGCCTCGAAACCTTCGGCGACAATCAGTTCGTCACGCCCATCACTGCGTTTCCAATCCTGCGCAATCAGGAGAAATATCAATTCCGATACGACGTGAGCCACACCATGGGCTCTCACTCGCCGCGTTTTGGCGTCAACTTCATTCACGAACCCGTATTGAGCGGCGCGCTCGCGGCAACGCAAGAAAATTTCGTCACCTTCCCGGAGGATCCAACTTTCTATCTCGGCAATCTCCCTCAGTTCACCGCCGATTACGCCGCCGGAAGCGCCATCACACCCGCAGGCAACGGCAGCTTCTCTCAGAATGTGCAACGCCTAGGCGTCTACGCCGAGGATTCCTGGCGGGTCACTTCGCGGCTCGTCGTGAATTACGGTCTGCGGTATGACACAACATTCGGATTGTTTACCGGTTCCGGTCAAAGCCAGGCGGTCAATCCCGCGTTGCGTACTCTCGCCGCGCTGCAAATTCCACTTGTGAGCGGTGTGCCGCATGATTATCGCGGCCAAGTCGGTCCGCGCCTGGGAATCGCGTATTCTCCCGGACGTTCGTCGAAGACCGTGATCCGCGCTGGCTTTGGCCTTTTCTATAACGACCTCGCCCAGAACGGATGGGTCACCGCATTTCAAGCCGTGAATCAACCCATCGGCCCGTGCACGCTCTCCGGTGTGACCCTTGTCGGTTCAGGATGTTTGCCGCCCGCGGCCGCCGTCGGCCCGATCGGTAACGTTGCCGGCTCCGGCGCTATCATTGACCCGCATTACAAGACGCCGTACGCCCTTCACGCGACGGCTGGCTTCGAGCACGCGTTCAACGCCCACTGGACTCTCGCCGCCGATTACACCCACGAAGAGGGCAACCATGCCTACCGGCGCTATCAATATCAGGCCGGATTCACGCTCTTTTCGCCGCTCTACCCGCAGGACGTCACCGACCAGCGCAATAACGTTCCCAACTTCACCGTCTTCCGCACCGACAATCGCTCGAGCTACAACGCGCTTGCAATTCATTTGCAGGGAAACGTCACGCGCCGGTTCGATCTCGTCGCCAACTACACGCTGTCGAGCGCGAAAACATGGGGCTGCGTTCTCGGCGAGCTTTTCGATTACGTGAATGGTGTTTGCAATCCGCTCAACGCCTTCGGCCCCGGCGATTACGGCCCGTCCGGTGAGGATGTCCTTAATCGCTTCGTGCTGGCGGGCAGGCTTCGCGTTCCCGGCGGCTTCGAAGTAACCACGCTGACGCAGGCCGAGAGCGCGCGGCCGTTCACCCTAACGACCAGCGTCCCGGTAACCGGCTTCGGAGATGACGTGGACGATCGCGCCGTCATCAATGGCACGCCCGTCGGCCTCGATACGCTGCGCGGCACGCCATATATTCAAGCGGACCTGCGCGTCAGCCGTCCATTCACGATCCGCGAGCGCTGGTCGGTGACACCCTTCATCGAGTTCTTCAATATTTTCAATCGCAACAATCCCGGTGCGAACT
>PMAA01000182.1 GCA_003152355.1 Acidobacteriota bacterium
GCTGGCCGCCACCACCATGGCCTTTGCGGCATTCACCAGTGCGTTCGTGGTGCGCCGTGGCATATCCAACGACTGGATCGCCTTGCCTCTGCCGCGGATTGTGTGGGCCAACACCGCCGTGCTGCTCGCCAGCAGCCTCATGCTGGAATTGGCGCGGCGGTCGCTCAAGAGCGGGCGGCGCACCGCCTTCAACCGCTATTGGACCGCGGGCACCGTGCTCGGTGCTCTGTTTCTGTTGGGCCAGGCATTCGCCTGGTGGCAATTGAACGCGGCCGGTATCTTCGTGGCCACCAATCCGAGCAGCTCGTTCTTCTACCTGCTCACAGCGGCCCACGGCCTGCACATTCTGGGCGGCCTCACGGCGCTGGTATACGTGGATGTGCAGGCGCTCCGCTTGCGGCTGGGGCCGGGCAAACGCACGGCGGTGGATGTCAGCGCGGTCTTTTGGCATTTCGTGGATGGCCTTTGGCTTTTCTTGATGGTTCTATTTCTCGTTTGGGGGTAATTTGTCGATGTCTCAAGGCAATTCGGCGGCAACCATGACCTCGGTCTGGTCGGGCGGGCGTTCGCCATACGCCGTGAATTCGAAGAAGTTCGGGATGTGGCTGTTCATCATCTCCGACGCGCTGANNGGCCCACGCCGTTCCATTTTTTCCCCAGCATTATTTTTTCCACGGTCATGACCTTTTGCCTGCTCTCCAGCAGCTTGACTATGGTCATGGGAGTGCATGCCATGAACCACGGCCGCCGCAAAGCCGCTGTCGGCTGGATACTGGCGACCATGGCGTGCGGCGCGGCGTTCGTCGTATTGCACCTTACAGAGTGGCTGAACCTGATCCACAACGAGCATGTGACGCCCTTCAGCAATGAATGGGGAGTGCCGCTGTTCGGCGGCACATTCTTCGCGCTCACCGGATTGCACATGACGCACGTGATCATCGGCCTGATTTACCTGGGCATTATCGCGTTTGCCGTGGGCCGCGGCAAATTCAAGGCGGAGGACGTCGAGGTAAGCGGCCTGTATTGGCACTTTGTGGACCTGGTGTGGATGTTTATCTTCCCGCTGGTTTATTTGATGTCGGTCAACCTCAAGGGATAGGAGCAAGGAATGAGCGCACACGGAGCTGCGGCGGAGACTCACCAGGTCGGCACCACCAAATTATTCACGCAAGTATGGTTTTGGCTGCTCGCGCTGACTGCTATCGAAGTCTTCCTCGCGTATTTGCGATTGAACCCTGCGCTGATGCTTACGATTCTTGTGGGATTGTCGCTCATTAAGAGCGCGCTGATCATTTCCTACTTTATGCACCTGCGTTTCGAGCACCTTGGGTTGTTCCTGTTGCTGATTCCTGCGATGGTGTTTTGCATCTGCATGATGCTGATCATGTTCTTTCCGGACAGCATCCGGATTCTGAATCTCCGGCCTCACTGATTTGAATTTTCTTAACGAATGGCGACTTGAAGTATTGAAGAAGCACTGAAGCTACGACGCGCTCACGTCCGCTAACGAAAATCCCGCCAATCCGGTGCTACAGCGACAGGAAATTCAGCTATTGACGTTTCGGCGGTAATCCACGGGTGTCCTGCCTCAGCTGGAAATGGAGAAAGCGTTCATCCGTTAAGATAACGGAGCGAACACATGAAGAAGCAACGGAAGCACTACACGCCGGAAGAGAAGGTTGCCATTCTAAGGCGGCATTTGGTGGAAGGAGTGCCGATCTCGGATCTGTGTGACGAACTTGAGCTGCAGCCGACCGTGTTCTACCGCTCGCAGAAGGAGTTTCTCGAGAAGGGAGCGGCGGCCTTCCAACAAAGGGGACGCACCAACCATCAGCCTGAACAGGAACGAATCGCCGCCAGCGGGTCGCGTAACGGGTGAAACGGATTACTTCCGGTTAGCCGACCAACGGCCAACTGGCCGTTCTGCAGTTTTGAGCGTAATTGTGATTTTTCAACAGTTGAGCGACACTCGTCCCACACAACCGCTTCAAATGGAGAAGTGTGCATCCAACCTAGTCAGCGCAAAGTTAATCCTTCTTCTACTCCTCGATCCTCGTCCCCTCTTCCGTGACAATCGTGCCCGTCGCCTCGCTGAGCAAGAAGAATCTCTTGCCTCCGTCAAGGACGACGAGGTTGTTGGTTTTTGTACCATCCGAAGTGAAGAGCGACCCGGTACAATCCGCATCGACCGTGTAGCTTGCGTCCACGCTCGGCGGCGCATAGGTCCAGTCTTNNGATGTCACCGTTGTTGCTTCTGGTCAAGCGCGTAAGGCCGAACGTCCCGTCTCCGTTATAAACTTGGATGCCGATCGAGGCGATAGGGCCACCCACGACATTGTTCACGCCCGTCCTGTTGAAGGCATAGGTCCCTTTGAGGCTGGCAACGCTACAGACGCGATCGTTGGCATGAACGTAGATCATGGCCCTTGGAACGCGGGCAAAAGTTGCAAGGAGCGCGAAACCTGTTACGAGAAGAAAATACTTTCCGAACTTGCTCATTTTTGATTCTCCTTTCTTTTTCCGGCTTAAACTCGGGTTCGTGTCTGGGCATCGGGAGCGCCGCACGAGTGCGCGGATATTAGCGCGGGAAGGCGACTTCTTTCAATGGCGTCCGTCTGATTTGTCCCTGTTTTGCTTCTGATCGTGCAAATTCCTGAATTCACGAGTGTTGGAGGATGATGACAGGGCGTCGCTTATTCTTTCCGCGGGTAATCAATCGGTGGTAGACCGCGTCCACTTCGTCGGGCTACCGATGGAAGCAGCTACCCGAACCCGCAGGACGCGCTTCGGCCCGTTTGAGGTTGAATTTCGGGATGGCGAACTCTACAAGCACGGCATCAGGTGGAGCTATAATGATCTTGCCGGGCGAAACGGAAGCGGGGCTCTGCGGGGGACGCAACCATGCTGAGGGATTGCCCGCTAGTCGTATCGATGCCTTCAAAATCCCCGCCCGAAGGGCGGAATACTCACTAACGGAGAGCGCCCTCTCTCCATTTCAGGCTGAACCAACACACGGGGAATTGGTGCAGTTCAGCCGAGCGAATGGCTATCGAAGGCGGCCCGGCGGGTCCGCCGGCTCTGGAGATTCCGAGGCCGCGGGTGACGACGCGTCGGCTTCGAGCTTCGATGGAGCCGGTTGAGGAATTCCGAGCCCACGGTTCATTTCTAGATGATCCTTGGCGCACGCCGGGCAGTAAACCTTGCCCGTCTCTTCATCGCGAAGGCTGGCGAGTTCATAGCAGCCGTGGATGCAGTCGCAGTATCCCGTATTACTCGAAGTCTTGATCGCCACCAACGCCATCCGAACGTCCTCCACTGCGGATACTATCTACGTTCCCACGCACACGCAAGTGCGCCCGCATAGGAAACGCATCTACTTTCGGCGGCTTCTCGTGAGTGAAAGCAGTGCCGTAATTTCGTAGTGCGTTTTTTGCGGGCGTCAGACGCGTTCCTGAGGCATTAATTGGAACGGATTGACTGTGTTGTCGTGCAAGTCCTGCCAAATGCGATCGGGAACGGACAGGAAAACCGCAACGACTCGAGGATCAAATTGTGTTCCCGCGTTTTTGCGAATTTCTTCGCGCGCGACTGAGATAGGCAGTGCCTTGCGATATGGCCTATCTGAAATCATTGCATCGAGCGTGTCCGCGACTGCGAATATCCGTGAGCCCACGGGAATGTCTTCACCCTTAAGGCCCTGCGGGTAACCGGTGCCGTCGAAGCACTCCTGATGGGTGAGAACGATTTCTGCCGCTTCCTTGAGGAAAGGAATTCGTTTCAGCACGTCGAAGCCAATGTCGCAATGTCGGCGCATCACGGTACGCTCATCCGCGGTTAACGGCCCAGGTTTGCGAAGGATAGAGTCCGGGATTCCCATTTTGCCGATGTCGTGCAGGAACGCGCCGCGCGCGATATGTCGCAGTGCGACCTTGTCCACGCCCATCGCCTCAGCCATCCGGATTGTGAACGCAGTCACGCGTTGGCAATGGCCTTCTGTTTCGGCGTCTTTTGCATCGAGCGCGCCACCGAGAGCTTCGAGCGTGTGATCGTACGATTGTTCGAGATCGCGCAACGCAAGCGAGAGCTGCTGCGTCCGTTCCGCCACCAATTGCTCAAGGTCGCTCTGATACGAGCGATTCTCCATCACCAGCCGGCGATGTTCGAGCGCCCGGCCGACACTCATATAGAGTTGATCTTTCTCGAATGGCTTCAGAATGTAATCGTAGGCGCCATTCCGGATCGCTTCGAGCGCGATGGCGATATCGTGCATCGCGGTCACCATGATGACCGGAACATCCGGGTCCAGTTCGCGGAGCCGTGCGAGCAACTTCAGCCCGTCCATCTCGGGCATCACGATATCGCTCAAGACGAGGGATGGCGGCTCTTTCTTGAAGTGCTCGAACGCGACTTGCCCATTCGGGGCGATGTCGCACTGATAGCCTTTGGCTTCAAGGAGGGTTGAGATCACTTCGCGGATTGCTTCTTCGTCATCCGCAATAAGGATTCGTTCGTTCAGCACGGATTTGGCCTCGTTGGATTGCGCCCAGACATCTCCATTTTCGCAGGGTAACGGTCTACTTCTACGCCTGATTCAGAGGTATGTGCCGCCTTTTGCAATGGCCTTGGGAGCACTTTCCGCGCGTCGGCCTGCAGTACTAACGCGTTTCGGGAGGCAATTACGGTACATGAGGTTACGGCTGGGAGGGGCTTTCAGTGGGCGCTTCGGGAGCAAGCGTTTGTAGCGTCGCCATCATCGCCTCTACCTGGCGGGAGAGTCCGCCGACCATGCCGCTGAGGTGGGCGACGGCATCAAACGGCAGGCTTCCAGCCGTTCCGAGCCTGAACAGGGCAATACGGTAGAGAATGCGAAATCGAACTTCGAGCACGAGCCGCTCGGTTTCTTGCCGGTGTTCCACTCTGGGAGACAGGGATGCCACTTCACGGGCAAGACGATCAAGACACGCGAAATCCTCGCCAATTCCCACGAGATACTTGCGCAGTGCCATTTGCCGCTCTACGCGCAGCCTCTTCGCGCTGCCTTCTGGAAGGCGGCGATTGATAAAGAATCGATCTTCGTCTGTAAGCGCACCGCGTATTTGTGCGAGGTTGCGGAAATGTTTCGCCGTGAGGGACTCGACGTTGAGGTCGGCAACGGGCCGCAAGGCCGACTCAGCTTTCAATGGCCGGACAAGAAGTCCGAGACCCACGAGGAGAAGCGAGGCTGCGATAGCGGCGAAGATAAACGGCCCTAGCATTATCGCAGGATCTCCAAGAGCCGGGAGTTCAACTCACGCAGCCGGAGATTCACCTCGGGCATAACCTGGCCATACACTTGCGGTCCGAGCATGGCGGTAGCAGGAGCTTCGGCAGGGACGGGCTTCCAAACAGCCGCCAGCCAGATCAGCATCGAGATCGCGAATGAATTGACTACGATTTGCGCGTACAACGGGTAGAAGCCGGCCCTGAAAACAGAGATAATCTCGTGGTTGGCGACCTGTACCGCCGAGTAGAAGAGCAACCCCACGGAAACCAAAGTGATTAGCCGGTCCACGCGGATCATGTAGTACCGAGTAAACATAATCGCGAATATAAGAGTCCCCAGAATCGCGAGCTCAAGATCCCTCTCCAGGATCGTGATCAACGCGGTGACGTGATTCTGATTGTTCCATGCGGCGACTGCTGCGTTTGCGAAAAGGATCCCAGCTACGCCACAAAGAATTATTCGGCAGAGATGCCAAATGCCAATATTATGTCCGAGGACCTTGCGGCAAATCTCGGCCACTACGATGCCTCTTAAACCAATAAGGACCGCCTGGGTAAGCCAATAAGTCCAGAAGTAAGTCTTAGAACCAAAGCCGATCTTCGCGATGAGACCAAGACGGATAAATTCCGTCAAGACAACAGCGAACAAGTAGGTGGTGAAGACTGGTAGCCTGCGGAACAAACCGTGACGCACCGCTAGGATGGCTACAGAAACCTCAAGGAGCGTCGCCGCAATTGAGCGGGCGTTGTGCACCGAGTCAAAAAGCATGGAAGCCGGGCACAATCGTAGCATATTATTAACATACCGGTAAACTATGATGTGCCCGGCTTTCGCTTTGGCATCGTTTTGGGAACGAATCTCCTTACCCGGGCTTAAACGACGATTCCTGAAGTCATCGGAGGAAATGGTGGCGGCGGTGCTCCAGCTCCATCCGCCGACAGACTCTGAGGGGGGAACGGCGGCGGCGGTGCTCCAGCTCCGTCTGCAAATTGCGCTTGCGTGTTTACCGATTGAATGTTGACTGCGCTGACTACCGGGAGTAACATCACCAACGCGGTTAGGCTAAGAAGAACGACGGATTTTGTTTTCATGTTTGGACTGCCTCCTGGGCGCGCATGTTTTCATTTGCGCCGAGGAAGCAATCGCTCACACAGAAAACGTTCAGAAATCGGAACAGGCGGAAAAATGGACTTGTGGGAAAGCTTCGAGCCGAATCAGCCGATCGTTGACGATTTTTGTTCCCGAACTCTTTCGGCGATCCCCAGCGATTTCGGCAGGCTGATCCACATCACACTGCTTCGGGATTTCTCTTCGGGGAAATACTCCCACGAGGGGCTTGAAACGCTTTATTCCGTAGCGGGGGTTGATGATGCGTTGCACTACTGCCACGAACAGGTTTTTCAGAAGTTGCTGGAAACGCCGCTCGAGCGTCTTGAATCGGATTTGAGGGATTGCTTGGAAAGAATGGAAGGCGAGCCGGATCAGATCGCGGCGAGGTGGCTCGAACTTGAGTTCTATCGCATGTTCATGCCGTTCGGGATGCCGGAGTATTTGCGCGACTTGTTTTGCTCGAATCTGCGAGCGTTGCTTGAACTGGTCGTGAGGGACGAAGCTATGGTTCGGTCAGCCGCA
The DNA here is from genome assembly GCA_003152355.1 of Acidobacteriota bacterium. Taxonomy (GTDB): domain Bacteria; phylum Acidobacteriota; class Terriglobia; order Acidiferrales; family UBA7541; genus Palsa-147. The sequence continues at coordinate 6,896 of PMAA01000182.1, forward strand.
TAGCAACCCCGACCACTCGGCCCACAATTTCCGCCTCATCTGGATAGCGGTGGCATTCCGGGGACGACGCCGACAATGGGTGCGGCTGTAAGATCAATCTTCCTCGATCGCGGGAACACCACGAACATCTGTATCCACGCCTGAAATCAACGAAATATAAGGGCCGATCATATTCGTTCCGCCAGCCTCCGTCCTCGATGGTCTGAACGGAAGGGTCGATCAAGACGAGCGATCCCGGCCGCACCAGTGGGTCCATCCAGCGGTCCTCGGTGCCGATATAGCCGTAGCGATGCTTTGTACCGTTGAGGAGTGCACCTTCGAAGTGCTTCCATGATTCGACGACTCGGGTGAGGCTGTCGGTTCGGCGAGCGTCGAAAGCAGGATCGAATCGAAGAGGGATCCGCAGACGTCGAGGCGGAGTTCCCAAGTGCGTATTCTTTGTGCCGTGAGCGAAGCTGTCCCGGAAGTGCTCGTCGAGCGGGATCTTGTACCACTGGCAAACTTCAAAAACATCAAGGTGGTAAAGCGTGCACAACGTGTAAAGCTTGTGCAACGTCGGTGTGCNNCGAGTTCGTAGCTGGACTGTTCAACATCTCGATACGTGAGCCCAAGCCGCTCACGCACCTGTCTCAAACATGACCCCGGCTGCATGAGATCTCCTACGGACGACGCAGGCCTGTGGCGCGCCAAACGATTATATCAGATGGCTAACATCATGTTCCGTTAACGGAACAATCACTCCGGCCGTTAATTTGCGCCCTTTGGCGAAAAGCCGACGGCGCTTCAATCCGAAAACCTGATACCCTGAAATCCAATCCTATGGAATCGAGGGCCCGACCTTCATGAGGCGCTGGAAGCTCACGCTTGCCCCCGTCGTCGTTTCACTCGCAGCGCTGATAGGTTTGACGGCGCCACGAGCTCGTTCGTTTGCAGTGTCGCAAGATTCGCCCGCTTCTACTGGCACCGCGAAGACGCCGCCACAAACGGCAGAACACGGAAACCCCGAATTTCTACGGACAGCCGATGAAGTCCTGGCTCAAATGAGCCAGCTTCTCGACCTTCCCGTGAAGGCGCCACTTAAGAAAAGCCTTCGGTCAAAAAAAGAAATTCGGGAATACCTGATCCGCGAAGATAAGGAAGACAAGAGCGATGAACAGCGGTACGCGGACCAGAAAGCATTAGAAGCCTTTGGACTGATACCCCCCGATTTCCCCTTGGATGCATTCATGCTCGACGTGCTCACCGATCAGGTCGCCGGGCTTTATGACGCAAAGGCGAAGGAATTCTACATTGCGGACTGGATTCCTGTCGATGAACAGCGAACCGTGATGGCGCACGAACTGACTCATGCGTTAGTGGACCAATCATTTCGATTGGATGATTGGATTAAAGCGGCTCGGCCAAACGACGATGCCGAACTGGCTCGTGACTCCGTGAGCGAAGGCTCCGCAATTGTGGCAATGATCGATTATTCGTTGCTCGACCAGAAAATTGGCGTGCGGGACCTGCCGGATGTGACCGGAATAATAAGGCAAGGCGCGGTCAGCGAAATGGAAAAGGACCCTCACCTTTCAAAAGCGCCGGCGATCATCCGCGACGAACTGCTGTTTCCATACTTAGCCGGGACTTCATTCACTCAGCAATTCTTGAAGGCGAACAGCGGCTGGAAAGACCTCCCGAAAATTTTTGAGAACCCTCCGGTTTCGAGCCAACAAATCATTCATCCAGAACTGTACCTCAAGGGAGTGAAGCCAGAGGCGGTCACAGTGCCGAAGTGGAATGGGGTTGTGCCGTCGAGTTGGAAGCTACTCGAAGAAAACGTTCTGGGTGAATTTGGATTGCAAGAGGTTCTGAAAGAATTCATCGGGGACGAAATGGCGCAGCAGACTGCGCCTTACTGGGCGGGTGACCGCTACTCGGTTTTCGAAGACCAAAAGACAAAAATTACTTCGCTGGTCCTTCGTATCCATCTGGGCAGCGAGGAAGACGCCGCGCGATTTTTCGGGAAGTATAGCGAAACGCTGGAGTTCAAGCACAAGACGCGAGTCGAGTTGATTCGGCGTCCGAACTTCTTCCAATTCAAAACAGAGTCTGGAAAGGTATTCCTACGGTGCCTGGCCAGCGACTGTTTGTCCGTTGAACAAGCCGACCGAGACACCTTTGACAAAATCAATCACGCGATCGGGTGGCCACCTGCGCCCGCTGAGGTTGAACCCATAACCAAGCCGCCCGTGAACCAGCGAATAAGGTTCCAAGACGACGCGGGCCCAGCGCCTCGAAGCCTCTGACTCTCTAGCCCTTACGAATCCAGACGACGAATTACCATCAGCGTCAAATCGTCGGCCGGCTGGCCGTCCGCCGAAT
>PMAA01000046.1 GCA_003152355.1 Acidobacteriota bacterium
TCCAGAAGCGCGAGCGCCGCTATGGCGGCCTCGGAGCAAAACGCGACCGCGCCATCGCTGCGCGGCAGGGCTAAGCCCGAATGCTGCGCCGGATTCTCACCGCCGCTGTCCTCATTCCCGTCGTAGTGCTCATCGTGATGCGCGGACCGTGGCTGCTCGTCGCTGGCACCGCGACTGTCGTCCTCCTACTCGCCATGCATGAGTTCTTCAATCTCGGTGACCGAATGGGCCTTCGCGCCTATCGCCGCTGGACGATGCTGTGCACGATCGGGCTGATGTACGCTCAGTGGGTCGCAGGACTAGAAAATGGAGCAGTCACTTCCCAAGTGGAAACGGTGCTCCACTCCCTTGGGTCGTTTTCATCGATCGAATTTGTGGCCATTCTATTCGTGCTCGGCGTGGTGACGATCGGCGTGGTCAACCGCCAGGCCATCGCCGATATTCTGCCGGCGATGGCGATGAGCGCCGCTGGCCTCGTCTTCGTCGCATTTCCATTTAGCTATCTCATCCGCGTCGTCGAACTCCAGCCGAACGGCCGCAAGCTGGTTCTCTTCACTCTGGTGCTCGTCTGGGCGGGAGACATGCTCGCCTATTTCATCGGGCGCTCGTTCGGGCACGCGCGCATGGCGCCAACGCTCAGTCCGAAGAAGACCTGGGAGGGCGCTGCTGCGAATTTGGCGGCATCGCTCGTTGTGGCATCGATCTTTGCCCGCTGGGTGGGCATGGACGGGATCACGCTGTTCGTGATCGCGGGCCTCGCCAATATCGCAGGCCAGCTCGGCGATCTGATCGAATCGGCCTACAAACGCGGCGCCGGCACCAAAGATTCAAGCGCGCTGCTCCCCGGGCACGGCGGCGTCCTCGACCGAATTGACAGCCTCATTCTCGCAGCGCCAGTCGTCTGGTGGTCGCTCGTCTTGCTGCAGCAAGGATTTCATCTGTAATGTCAGGTCGTAGCCCTCGAATGCGTCGCTCCCAAACGATTTTCGTCGACGCCGAACGTTGAACGCCGCATTCCCGCGCATCTGCTAAACTAGAAACTAACAGACTGATGCCCAGCAAGCTCGCCATCCTCGGTTCCACCGGCTCAATTGGCCGCCAATGCCTCAGCGTCATAGATTCCCTCGACGGCAATTTTGAAGTCGTCTCAATGGCGGCAGGATCGAACGTGGATCTCGCAGCCACTCAAATCGCCAAGCACCATCCCAAACTTGTCTCGGTGGCCGCGGCAGAAGCGGCAGAGAAACTCGCGACGGTACTCCGCAAGAAGCGCGTCTCACCCGTTCCCGAAATTCTATTCGGCCCGGACGGCATCGAGCGCGTCGCAGCGCATCCCGAAGCGGACACCGTCGTCTCCGCCGCCGTTGGCATCGTCGGCCTGCGCGCCACGTATAAAGCCATTCTCGCCGGCAAGAAAATTGCCCTGGCAAATAAAGAAGTTCTGGTCGCCGCTGGGGAGCTAGTTACCGAGGCGGTGGTGAAAAACAATGTCTCCCTGCTCCCAGTAGATAGCGAGCACAACGCCATCCACCAATGCTTGCGAGCCGGCGAGCGCAAAGAAGTAAAGCGCCTCGTTCTGACAGCTTCGGGCGGTCCGTTTCGCAAGACGCCGCTCTCGAAAATGCGCCATGTGAGTCCCAAGCAAGCGCTCGCGCATCCAAACTGGAAGATGGGCCAGAGAATCACGATAGATTCGGCCACGATGATGAACAAGGGATTTGAAGTCATCGAGGCGCGCTGGCTCTTCGGAATGAATCTCGATCAAATCGAAGTTGTCATTCATCCGCAGTCCACGGTGCACTCGATGGTCGAGTTCGTGGACGGTTCAATCCTGGCACAACTCGGCCCGACGGATATGCGCATGCCGTTGCAATATGCGCTAACCTATCCCAAGCGCGTCTCGTCGAACGGTTGTGCGCTCGATTGGTCGAAGTTGCGCAGTCTCGATTTTGAGCCCGTCCAGGACAAAAAATTTCCGTGTCTGCGGCTTGCGCGTGAGGCATCTAAGAAGGGTGGCCCGCTGCCGTGCGCTTTGAACGCGGCCGATGAAGAGGCAGTCGCGGCATTTCTGGCGCGGCAACTGCCGTTCTCCGGAATCGCCGTTGTAATCGAGAAAGTGTTGGAGCGGATGCAAGGCCAGCCGTTGGAAAATATTGACGACGTCTTAAACGCCGACGCCGAAGCGCGGTGCCTGGCTCGCGAAGAAATCACACGCAGAAAGTCTTAAAGGAAACTCAGACCGCTCATGAACACTGTTCTCATCGCCATCCTGTCTGCCGCCGTCGTTCTCGGTGTCGTCATTCTCGTTCACGAATGGGGCCACTTCATCGCCGGAAAACTGTTCGGAGTGCGCGTCGTTGTTTTCTCTCTCGGCTACGGTCCGCGCGTTTGGGGCTTCAAGCGCGGCGACACGGATTATCGCCTGAGCGCTCTGCCGCTCGGCGGGTATGTTCGTCTCGCGGGCGATAATCCAATGGAAGAACGCACGGGCGCGCCCGACGAATTCCTGTCGCGCCCCCGCTGGCAGCGAGTTTTGATATACCTCGCCGGGCCTACGATGAACATCATCCTCGCGCTCGCCATATTCATCGGCCTGTTCACGCTCGTCGGCGTTCCGTCAGCATCGTATATGAATCAACCGATCGAAGTCTCGGGAGTGGATGCGCACTCGCCAGCGCAAACGGCCGGCCTGCAGGCTGGCGACCACATCGCCAAAATCGGCAGCATCAATAACCCGACGTGGGAGCAGGCGCTCCTCTATCTCAGCAACTTGTCAGCTGGTTCGCAGATCGCGCTTGTCGTAGATCGAAATGCCCAGCAGGTAAATCTGACGGCGACTCTTTCGGATCCGGCCGATCCTGAATCCGTGACCGGCTATCCGTATCTATCGCCGGTGATCGGTGAACTNNCGCATTCAGACGGCAACGAATTGCACTTCGTGGTGGAGCGCGGCGGCTCGGAGACCGCGGTGAATGTGACGCCGGTACGCAGCGTCAACGAACTCGGCCAAAACACCTGGATGATCGGCGCGGCCCGGACACCAGAGCCTACCATCTACAAACGCATGGGGCCTCTCTCTGCCACAGGCGAAGCCTTCACGGCGACGATTGGCGGCGTTCGCGAGGTGGTCGGCGTGGTCGGCGAACTCATCACCGGAAAAGTGTC
>PMAA01000027.1 GCA_003152355.1 Acidobacteriota bacterium
TCGACGATTCGCTCTTCATGTACGCGCGCTATATCGCCGCCGGCAATCGCGCCGAACTCGCTATCTATCCGGGCGGCGCGCACGCCTTCAACTATTTTCCGATCGCCATCGCCGAACAGGCTAACGCGCGGATGGACGCCTTCCTCAAACGCGAAACCGCGTAACGCTCGATCTCCCCGCTGTGCGCCGCCCGGCTCCTCCATTAGTATATTCTCCATTCGGAATATGTCTTGACACGCATATTCCAATTGCGGCATATTCAGAACCACCATGCTAGCCACTCTGAGAGCGCTCGCCGAACCCAGCCGCCTTCAAATCGTCGAACTCTTGCGCGACGGCCCGCGCCCCGTCGGTCACATGGTCAAGCGCCTGCGCCTCCGCCAGCCGCAAGTCTCGAAACATCTCCGCGTCCTCAGCGATGCCGGATTGGTGGAAGTTCGCGTCGACGCTCAGCGCCGGATTTATGAGTTGCGGCCCGAGCCTCTTCGCGAGCTTGAAGTGTGGATCGAGAGATACCGTCGTATTTGGGAGGGCAATTTCCAGCGTCTGGACGCCGTTCTTGAAGAGTTGAAGACCGAAAAGACGAAAGCCAAGGAGAAAAAACGCGGACGCACAAAGCGGTAGGCGGCCGATGAAGAACACCGGAACATTGATAGTAACCACCCCCAGCGATCGCGAGGTCGCGATGACGCGCATCTTCCACGCGCCGCATGAGTTAGTCTTCGAGGCTTGGACCAGGCCTGACCTGCTCAAGCGCTGGCTTTGGGGGCCGGACGAATGGCAACTGGCGGTCTGCGAGATCGATCTGCGGATCGGCGGCGTCTTTCGCTTTGTGTGGCGTCGCCGCGACGGAAAGGCGAACGATATGGGGATGGGCGGCGTCTATCGCGAGGCCGTGCTGCCCGATCGCCTTGTGTTCACCGAAGTGTGGGATGAAGACTGGACCGGCGGCGAAGCGCTGGTGACGATTGTCTTCGCAGAACACGCAGGCAAGACGACCATGACACAGACGGTTCTCTACTCCTCTCGCGCCGCCCGCGACGGTGCCCTCAAAACCGGCATGGAACATGGCGCGGCGGTGAGTTACGACAGGCTCGCGGAGCTTCTGCCGTCACTACGCTCACAAGGAATGGAGAAAGGAACCAGTTAGGAATAAGCGGGACCCATCGACCGCGCCGCGGGCCCGTGCGCGAAGGCCGATGCTCGCATTAGACGCATCGCGGCTGGGCCATCGATCCGGCAGTCAACATTTCGACGACATCCTCGGGATAAGCCAACATTCCAAATTCCGGCAGGTCGAGGCCCTCGAGCTCCACTTCTCAAGTGACCCGCATCGAGCGAACCCGATTCACGATGGGGAAGCCCAGCTTAACTAGCTAGTGGATGGCGGTTCCGTCGCGAACTTCCGTTACCACGTCGCGGATGGAGCTGATGATTAGTTCTTGCGGGATCGACCCATGGTTCGCGTTCGGGACAACGATTTGCCGTCCGCGCGTAGAGAGCCCGACGAGCTTCGGTTGTATTTCGTGAATCCACACTTGCTGGTATGCCGCAGCCTCCCGATTTAGTTCGGCATCTCCGAAATCAAGCGACTGACCCGCCGTCAGCACAATTAAGGGAAAGTCTCCAATTCTCGTCACAGACGCTCCCTCGGCAAAGCTCTCTGGCAGGACGATCCCTGCCGAGGCATTTCCTACAATTGATTTTGGCCGGTGCCTCAAGGCCTCAATGATCTCGTCGCGGGTCATTTGCGAGGGATCCTTGCCCTGCGTCGGAGACGATTGCGTTAGTCGCAGCAAGCCAACGAAAGCCGCAGCCTCGAATGCCATCTGAAGTGGGTGCCAGAGGAATCGCGGCGCCGTGCGGCCCAGGAAGAACTTGGGTGCGCGTCGCAGTTCGTCTTCGTGTGCGGAGTCAATGAGTATCATCCCAGCTACTTCATTCGGGTAAAGGCCCCCGTAAACCCGCGAGTTCAGTCCGCCAAAGGACGCACCGACGAACACGTAGGGCGCCGGCACTCCTGCTCCTTTCAAGAGCTCATGAAGATCCTTTGCAATTGCCTTGCTGGTTCGCGGGAAGGGACCGAGATCGCTCCAACCCTCGCCCGCGCGATCGTACCAGCAGGCTTGTGTGAACTTGGCGGCCTCCGGCTGAAACGCCTCCCATTCGAGGCCGGGACCGGGTCCGCCGGACTCGAAGATCACTGAAGGCGCACCTGCTCCCGAGCAGAAGATATTCAGAGTCCTGCCGCCAATGTCCACGGACCTGCCGATTTGTGGAAACCGCGCTCGGTCACGCCTGCGTCCTATTTGCTCATAGACGATGCCCGCACCGAGAACTAGCGCTATCAAAACGGCGAAACTCCTAAGAGCAATCTTCAGCCGCCGCTTCAGCAAGAAATCCTCCTTCCTGACAGCCCGACAGCGCAGTGCGCTGGGAGGGTCAACGACCCAGGAGTCTGTCCCACGGTAAAAAACTTCCGAATGCAATAATTAACGGGATGATTCCAGCGATGCCCGCGACCACCCACACCCACAGTCCCGAGCGCAGTAGCCTCTGCCGGACGAGAGAGACAGTGGCATCGGAAAAGAGTGAGACTATGCCCCAAGAATCAATGGCTTCGTCGAAGATCCAAAGCATTTCTTCCGCGAACTGCCGCCGAAATGCGGCAGGATGTAACCAAAGCAGAAAGCGATACATTCGCTTCATCGTCGCGCCTTCTCAGGATGAACTCGCAAGTGCGACCTCGCTTTGCGAACCACGCCTTCGAGTCTCGTGATCTCCGTCGCCAGCAGGCGGCGGCCGAATCCTGTTAACCGGTAATAGCGACGCCTGGGATCGTCGGCCAAAGAGCGTCGACTAGCTTCTTCGACGNNGCCACTTCCTGCATGATCCCGTATCCGTGGCGGTCTTCGCTCAAAAGAGCCAGCAGTATGTGCAGGGCCGCTGGGGAGAGAGGCAAGAATTTATCGAGATATTCTTTCATACTCGGATGTCGTTATATCGGAATCCGACTCAGTTGTCAAGGGAGTGACTAGGGATCGAAGCGCGGACTTCACGCGACGGTGCCCTCAAAACCGGCATGGAGCATGGCGCGGCGGTGAGCGACGACGGGCTCACGGAACTGCTGCCGTCACTACGCTCCCAACGTATTGATAAAGGAGCCAGCTAGGAATAAGTGAGACGCGCCGGTCATGCCGCAGGCCGACACGCTAAAGCCGATGCTCGCTTTGGACTTATCGCGGCTGCGTCATCGATCCCGCAGTCAACATCTCAACGGCATCTTCGGGATAAGCCAGCATCCCAAATTCCGGCACGTCGAGACCCTCGATCTCCACCTCTCGCGTCACCCGCATCGAGCGCACCTTATTCACGATCGAGAACACGCCGTATGTTGCGCCGAAAGAATAAATCGCCAGCAGCGTAGCTCCGCCCAGTTGAATCCAAAATTGCGAGCTATCTCCATGCAGCAACCCAGTCACACCCTGCCCCGCCCGACCGAGATACGCTGCAGCACCAACGCCATTCCATCCCGCGCCGTAAGTCCCATCGGCAAAAATTCCCAAAGAGACCGCGCCAAGCCACCCGCAATATCCGTGCACTGAAATCGCTCCGCAAGGATCGTCGATTTTGAGAACTCGCTCGTTAAAGAGCACGCCCAGGCAAACGAGAACGCCGGCGGCGATGCCAATCACCACCGATGCCGTGGGAGAAACAAACGCGCAAGGAGCCGTAATCGCCACCAAGCCGGCGAGCATGCCATTGCAGGCCATGGTGATATCAGGCTTGCCAAACAACCGATACCAAAGAAGCATCGCGGCCGCCGAACCCGCAACCGCGGCGAGATTCGTATTCACCGCAACGATAGAGATGCGCAGGTCCGTCGCACCCAGCGTCGAGCCAGGATTAAAACCCATCCATCCGAACAAAAGAATGAACGTTCCGGTGACCACGAACACAATATTCGAAGCGGGAAATGCTCGCGGCTTTCCGTCCGGCCCATATTTGCCAAGCCGTGGCCCGAGAATAATGGCCAGCGCCATGGCACAAAACCCTCCTACAGCGTGAACCACGGTCGAACCCGCAAAATCCACATAGCCGTGGCCGAGATGCATGCTTGATCCCAATTGCGACATCCAACCGCCGCCCCACACCCAACAACCAGAAATCGGATACAGCAAGCCGCCAATAAAAAGTTCACAAAGAAGAAACGCCCAGAAAGTGATCCGCTCGCAAATCGCGCCAACGATAATGTAGCCGGCAGTCTCCATAAACACGACTTCGAAGAGCGTCAAGCAGTTGCTGCCGGCATCGTACGC
>PMAA01000237.1:0-440 GCA_003152355.1 Acidobacteriota bacterium
CGCTCGGCCCCAGATAAAAATATTGACGCGCAATCACCCGAAAAATCGATTCGGCGCCGTCGAAGCATTCCTCGTTTCCGCCTCCGAACAGCGTCAGCAACCCCTTTTCGGCAATAGGGGTGCTCCCCGACATAGTTACGTCGAGAACCTCAACTCCAAGCTCTGAACCCAGTTTTGAGAGTTCCTGTGGGGTATCGGGGTATACCGTGCTCAAGTCAATTACAAGCGAGCCACTATGCGCGTTAGCGAGAACGCCGTCAGGCCGTCTATAAATGTCCAGGACGACTTTATCGCTCGGCAGGCAGGACAAAATCACATTGCAACTGGAGGAGAGTTCCGCAACGCTCTGCGCGACGGTGCCCCCAAATTGAATAAGCTCCTCTGCTTTACTGCGGTCCCGGTCGTACGCCGTCAGCTTGAAGCCGGATTCAAGCAACCTC
>PMAA01000237.1:451-2963 GCA_003152355.1 Acidobacteriota bacterium
CCATTTCGCTTCGAAACGGAGTATTCGTGCAAGATGTTGGCAACAGGGAGAATACGGCATGATGCAAAGGGGACTTAACCCTCAGATGGTGTACGTTGACTGTCGAATCCCTTAGACAGTGTCAGCCCCGTGGACTGCCGTGTGCTGACATCGTCGGATAGCCCTTACAGAGAAAAAAGCTTGGCCAGCATGTAGTAGCAGGTGAGCCGTCAGGCGTGCGCCGCAAGCGTGGCGGGCAGGGTAAAGTGGAAAGTTGCGCCTCGTCCGAGGAGCCGGCGGCCCACATGCGACCGCCATGCGACTCGATGATTGACCGACTGATGGGCAAGCCCATACTGGTCCCTTTATCCTTGGTCGTAAAGAACGCCCTGAAGATTTGGTCCGCTTGCTCTGGGGGAAATCCCATACTGGTATCGCTGACCGAGATCAGCNNGCAGTTGAGCATCGCCGGCTTCCGACTTGGTGGTGAGCTCACGTCCGTCAGTCGTTCCCTTCATAGCCTCAGCCGCTCGGGACATTGTCCCAACCGCATCGAATCGCCGGTGATGTGCGAGTGCATGATCGAAATCAGATATCCAGCGGTATTCATACCCGACCATGATTGATCCCAAACACCCCTTTAACGTGGTTTTACGCGGAACCAATTAATCGCTCTCCGACTTCGGTGGACCCGCGGACTCGATTCGTTTCGCGTAGACGAAATGCCGAGCTTTTGGAGGTTACAAGGTGAAACTGAGAACTCGGTCTTCGATTTTGCGATCCGCCACGGTAAATCGAGCGTGCTGGCGCTCGTGTTCTCCCCACGAATCCACAAGAAAGCTTTCGAGATAGCGGTCTGGAATTTCCGTATCGTAGTAAATGCCCCAACGCGATGCGCCGTCTCGTCGCCGAATCCGCTGGTATTTGTTCATGGCATCAAGGAATTCCGAAACTTTTTCGGGACTGATCATGTACTCGACGGTGACGAGGACAGGGCCCTGCTCTGGTGAAACGTCGATGAAGATGGCGGGCTTCTTCCAGTGATCCCATACATCGAGTACAGGAGCGGAACCTGAGAGCGGAGCGAGAAACTGAAGCAATACGCAGGCCGCGATACCGAAGCTCGAGAACAGCAGAGCGGTGTTCGCGCTCGCATGCTCGGCAGCAAAGCCCCAAATGGCGCTCCCGATCGCAATGCTTCCCTGAAATACGAGCAGATAAATAGCCAACACGCGTGCGCGCACCCAGTCAGGTGCGAGTGTCTGCACCACCGTGTTGAAGACCGACATCAATACGGTCCAAGCCGCTCCTCCGAAGAAAATAAAAATGCAGACAACCCACAGGCTGTGCAATGTCGCCACCGTCACTATTACCGCAGCGAATGCCGCCGTCGCTGCCGAGACCACGGCCTCAACCGAAAAGATTTTTCGCGCACGTTGAAGGATAACTGCACCAATAACGGCGCCCACTCCGAAGAAGCCAAGCAGCAATCCGTAGCCAAGCGAGCTATCACTCAAACGCTTCGCGATCGGTGGTAACAAAGCCCACAATGCACTTGCAAAGAAAATGACGCACCCCGACCTCAATAGAAGCGTGCGAATGCCCGGCGAATAGCGGACGTAGCGAACCGCTGCCACGGTAGCTCCGCCTAAAGTTTCCGGTGGGAGTTGAGTCTTCTTGGGCTGACGCTTCCAGCCAGCTATCACACTAATCACGCCGAGGAACGATACGGCGTTCAGTACAAATGTAGCGCCGATTCCGGCCACAGCGATGATCACGCCAGCCAATCCCGGGCCGACCGCGCGGGCTAAGTTAAATTCGATTCCATTAAGGGCCAGCGCGGGCTGCAGATCTTCTCTTTTAGTGATCAATTCAGGAAAAATCGCGCTCCACGCGGGGGACTCAAGCGCATCCCCAGCCGATAGAGCGAAAGTGAGCGTCAGGAGCAGCCACGGCGTCATCATTCCGGCGATCGTGACCACCGCAAGTACCGACGCCACAACTAACATCCAAATTTCCGTCCCCAGGATCAGCTTACGTCGGTCAACAATGTCGCCAATGGAGCCCGCCGGGAGAGCTAACACAAAGAAGGGCAAAGCAGATGCAGTTTGGATGAGAGCGATGTACAACGGCCTGGTTGTGAGTGAAGTCATCAGCCAAGCCGCTCCCACGCTCTGCATNNAGATCGGCGATCAGCAGGTTTCGAAATACCGTAATATGGAGTGGTTGCCAAGTACTTGGCTGTTGCGGCGATTGAGAATTCTTCGAGAATATCATCGATGATTCCGTGGAGGCTTCGTTTTCCGCGCGCCAGAACGCCCGAGATGCTACCACGAGCGCTTCGGCCGTTCAGTATCGTCGAAACATCCAATTCCGTTCGTCCCATTCGCGAAGCGCTTCGCCACAAGCGGGGTGAACCAACAGGTTTTGGTCTCCATCTTAGTTCAATCATCCGGCACGGCGGATGGCATAACGGTTAGTAAGCCGACCAGACCCGCCGAGCGACTACCGAGAAGAGCTTATCGAAGATGCC
>PMAA01000008.1 GCA_003152355.1 Acidobacteriota bacterium
CGAATCAGGATCAGCAGCAACAGCGGGAGAACGATATAAAAATGCTCCTCGACGGCGAGAGACCACGTGTGCGTCCAAATCCCAAAGTGATAGTTCTGGATGAAGAAAAGCTCGTAAAGATATGGCCGGAGCGGGACCGAATGCTTCCAGAACAAGAGCTGCGCTACCATTGTCGCCAGCAACATGACCCAAAAAGCTGGATAGATCTTCAATCCGCGGCGAATGAAGAAGCGCTTGATGTCGATCGCGCGATGCGTTTTGTATTCGGAGTACAACAGACCGGAGATCAGGAAACCGCTCAGCACGAAAAACAAATCCACGCCAACCCAGCCGGTCTTCGTGGCGACGTGATATAGATTCGCATGATGCGCAATGACGATTACGACGGCGATGCACCGCAAAACGTCCAGCCGCTTATTTCTCATAACCTTCCCAACACTATGATACGCATGGCGATCGAAACAAAGAATGGCTCGTCGAGACTTCGTTGTGGAACTTTGCGCGCCGCCACATCAAGCGAGCAATGTGGCATGATGCGACGGCCCGCGACAAACGTTTCGGCAATTCCCGCGACCAACCGGGCCGCCATAGCGCCAACCCTCGAAGCGCGGTCGCGCATCTGATGGCGGGAATACGCGCTCGTGGGTAGGTTTCGTCGGTATCGCACGACGGCCCCGCTCTGAAGGACACTTTATGACTCTGCGCCAGCGCTTCGGCGACGGCGCCTGCCATCTTCGCTGACGTCTCAGAAGTTAACATCATTGTTGAGGATTAGGGTAAATGCGTCGAACCCTTCAGTGAGCTACCCGAGTGGTGGTCATGATTGCCTCGGCGAGCACTCCGCCGAAATCTCCGCGTGCGCAAGCTGGCCGATGCCATGGAGAACCGTGGTTGTTCCGGCGCTGAGTTTCACGATGCTGGGGGCGACTTTGTTCCGCATAATTTAGTCGAACGCCGGNNCCATTGGACGTTGGCCGCTGTGTTCGCGCGCGGGAAAACATCCACTTCCGCGTCGGATGTCGCTACCATTATTCCCGGCCACACCCTAAGAGGCGAATTATGCAGACTTCGAATTCCAGCAGCTGTTCGGATGGTCTCTTGCACTGGCAATCGCGATTGACAGCCGATTCCCCTGCCTATATAGGAATATGTCTCGGAGAATGACTTCAAAGCCGAACACCAACGGAAACCGCGAGTTGAAACCGCTCTGGGTTCCCGGCTTGGTCTTCCTTGCCTTCGCGGTTGCTTTTGTCATGCTGCGCTCTAAGGATTTCTTTACTGTTGATGGTGCGTTTCGTTGTTTTGACGTCTACCGTCGGTCGTATCTCTACTTCGACGTAAACAATCATTTGCTCTTCACGGCTAACGTATTCGTTTGGACTCGCTTTCTGAGCGCACTTGGTTTTGACCTCCGCGCACCTCTCCAATACTTCCGGGCCGTGGAGGTCATGAATTGCCTCGCAGGTGCCGGTTGCTTGGCAATCCTTTGCTCGCTATTTTACGAAATAACTTCGTCCTGGATTTGGTCTCTCGGGGGCACGCTCGCATATGGATTGTGCAAGGCCTTCATCGCGCAGGCGACGAGTTCGAATCAACCGATGGTAGGAGTGTTCTGGAGCTTCCTGGCATTATGGCTAGCGGTCCAATTCTTGAAGCACAAATCGCTATGGCTCATTTGCATGTCGGGAGTGATTTTTGCCCTTGCACTGGCCACCTATNNTCTTCTCTTCCTTTGCCAGCCCGAGGGAACAGGGGATTCGTGTTTCGATCGAAGCCACATTCTCGGGCTCGGCAGTTTCGTGATATCTGGTTTTGCCCTCTCGGCGGTGATTTTCGGTTGGGCTTATTCGCACATGGGATTTCGCGGCGCAGGAGCAATGGTGCGGCATTTTTTCTGGCACGAAGAGGCGCACGCTTATCTGAGGATCAGTATAAGCAAGATACTGAACGTTCCGATCGGAATGTTGCGCAGCATCTTTCCGATCTTACCGCTCTTCAACGGCATTCGGGGCCTTCGAGAAACCGGAGCGATTACGACCCTAGTGTTTCTTCTGCTTGCCGTGAGCGTGGCCGGGCTTTCGTTATGCTATGGCGTTCTGGCTTGGAGAGGGCGTATAGATTTGACGCGTTTCGAACGAATTGGCCTGATCTCCGCAGCGGTAGGATTCTTGTTCACGGTAATCCCCGTGTTCGTGTATGACCCGCAATACGACAAGCTCTGGATTCAACCGCTGGCCTGCTTTGTTGTGTTTTGGATAGTGTCGCTTCGCGCGCGCTCTCGTCATTCCGGAACTTTCGCAACGCTTTCAAAGACGATCTCAGTCGTCCTATTGTTCGGCGTAAGCCTGAATCTTGTCTGGGTCTTCAAGGCTCATGTTCGGGAACCGTACGAACTCAATGAAGCGGAGCGCGCGTCGAAGATGATTGGTAGTCAAGACCTTTTGATTGGAGACTGGGATCAGATATCAGTCTTGTGCGGCTCTCTTTGGCTAAACGACAGGCAGTTCTTCTCATTCACAACCGCCGCTGAAACCGGCGGCGCCGAAGCGGTCGGACGTCTCCAAGAATTGGTTTCGAACACAACTCAGAGGGGCGGGCGAGTGTATTTTTTGTCAATTCTCGATGTTCCGCAATCTACATGGGACTCTTTCATGGGTGATCGGTGGGGTGTTCCGTATTCGTCGCTGAACCCATATCGCGAGCACTCAAGCGTCCGGGCAACCTTTAGAACGCGACTCGGAAGCGTGAAATTGCGAGAACTTGATGCGGGAGCGCTGCAATAGTCATGGCTTGAGCAAGAGAGTCTGTCGTCCGCGAAGTCAGAATGGGCCGTGGCACTCGCGCGAACTGCCCGCGCTGAACCGCCCCGTGACCGACAAGCCCCAGCGCTCTATAATCTGCAACAGCAGCACATCCATGATTAATCGATACGGGTGCGAGCGGTGGTTGCTTCAAGCGCGCTTGCGTGCAACTCGCGCTTCACCCACGTGTTAAGCACGTGGAGGCTCCAGGCGCGCGACCAAGTCGTGCGCCTGGCTAGGAAATCATTCCACACAGTTTTGGCCGCCTCGCTTGAAATCAGCGGCTCGAGCATAGGGGCCCAATCCGCAAAACCTGCGGCGACGCGTTCGTGCAAAGCGCCGCGGAGCCATTCTTCCCACGGCAGAGTGAACGTGCGCTTGTGCTGCGTCACAACCTCTTGCGGCAGCAAGTCGCCGAGAGCGGCGACGAGTAAAGCCTTCGGGCGTTCCGCGTGACGCTTCTCGTAGTCCGAAAGGCCCAACACGAATTCGACGATTGGGTGATCGAGGAACGGAACGCGGACTTCCAGGGAATGTCGCATGCTCATGGAATCCGTGTCGCGCAAAAGGACGTTTACCATATACGAACGCAGCTCGAGCCAGGACGTCTTCGACGCGCCGCTGACTTCCTCAGCTTCGCTCGAAACTTGATCGAGCCAGCGATTCCAAGCCGCCGCGCGCCACGACTCCGGCCCTTGCGCAAGAAGGGCCACCGCCTTCTCGGGCGGGAAGAGCGAGCGCGCGAGAAAATAAGCGTCCGGAAAGAATGCGGGATCGGACCACGCCGCCGCAATTTTCCTTCCGCCATCGCCGTGAGTCATGCTGCCAGCGAGCGCTTCGACGGCAGGGGCCGTGGCGCGCCGCAAGATTTCCGGCACTACGCGCGCGATTCTCGCAAGGCGCGCAAGCTGCGGCGATGTGCGAAACGTCGAATAGCCGCCGAAGATTTCGTCGCTGCCCAATCCCGAGAGTGCGACCTTCAGACCGGCCTGCCGCGCTGCCCAGGAAACGAAATAAGTGTTGATGCCGTCCATGCTCGGCTGATCGAAGCCGGTGATCGCTTCGTCCATGCGGGCGAGCATTTCGTCGCCGCCGATCAGCAGTTCCTGATGATCGGTTCCGAATCGCTTCGCGGTGCGCCGCGCGATTTCCGCTTCACTGAATTCGCACTCGGGAAATATCAACGTGAATGTGTGCAGTCCGGCCCGCTGCTGGCTCGCGAGGGCCGTCAGTGCCGTTGAGTCAATTCCACTGCTGAGGAAGACGCCGATCGGAACATCGGCGATGAGATGCTTTTGCACTGCGTCTTCGAGCAGAGCGCGAAGCTGTTTCGGCGCGTCAGATCCGTTTCCGTTGTGGCTCGGTTCGTCCGACTTTGCCGCACCGAGGCTCCAGTAAATCTTTTGCGTGGCGGCCGCCGGTGATTTTGTGTCAATCAACAGAGAATGCCCGGGCGGAAGAGATGAGACGCCTTCGACGAGCGTCATCGGTTCGCCAACTGCGCCGAATAGCACGTAGCTTGCAACCGCCGCTGGAGAAATCTTCTGCGCGATGAGGCCCGAGGAGAGAATTGCTCGGACTTCGGACGCGAATACGAGCTTTCCATCGACAATTGCGAAATAGATCGGTTTTATTCCGAAGCGATCACGTGCGAGAAAAACTCGTGCTACTTCGCCGCCGCGTCCGGATGGCATTTCGGCGATTGCAAACGCAAACATCCCGCGAAGGCGAGAGACGCAATGTGCGCCCCAGGATTCGTAGGCATGAACGATCACTTCGGTGTCAGAGCGCGTTTGGAATTGGTGGCCGAGTGCTTCAAGTTCGGCGCGCAATTCGCGGAAATTGTAAACCTCACCATTGAAAACGATGGCGAGTGTGCCCCTTTCATTCCACACAGGTTGGCCGCCGCCCGGAATATCAATGATGCTGAGGCGGCGCATGCCCAGCGCGGCACCCGGAGCGACCAGCAGGCCTTCGTCGTCCGGGCCGCGGTGAATCATTGCCGCATTCATCCGCCGGACGAGGCTCTCCGAATCGTTGAGATTTTCGAAGCCGATTGCACCGCAAATGCCGCACATACGATCAGGTCACCATGAGAGAGAATTCGAACTCGGACGCCATACATGCTCGGATTGCAAGTTTACTCTATTGCGGCGATTTGCCCGCGATGATCGCGCCTGAGAACAAACGCGACGCGTCACGATTCGCTCTGTGAGTGCTAAAATCGCGAGTTCATTTGGATTCTAAAAACGGAGGAAGTTGATGGCGCGTCGAAACGTAACACAGACATGGGGCGCCAAAACGCCGGTGCTGTGCATGCTGATATCTTGCATCGCGTTGATTGGCTGTTCGGCGCGAGCGCAGAACAATTCGGTGCGATGGACGCTGTCGAAGGATTCGGAAGCCGTCGTTCCCGGTACCGAGCTGCGCGACCAGATCTTTCGCGCGCTCGATGCCGCCGAGCATTCCGGCACCGATCCTCGAATCTCGCATTTCCAGGTGCGCGCCGCGACCGTGGTCGAGATAAACGGGCAAGAGCATATCGTTCTCGGAGGCAACACGGAATACGACGTTCCCGAAGCGATTCATGGCGAGACATCGGT
>PMAA01000267.1:0-10614 GCA_003152355.1 Acidobacteriota bacterium
TGCCATCCCAATACCAGACGAAAAGACCGACTGCGAACGCGGATTGAACGTGGGACCAGGAGGGAAAAACGTAGAGATATGCCGGAAACGAACTAGCGAGCCAAATTCCAATCGTTGCGAGAAGCGCCCATCGAGTTTCGACGTATCGGCAGGCGAGGCGTAACGCAAGAATCAGCGCGAAGAAGGCGTATACGGCAGTGCCGATTGCCATCGCGTAGATGTAGGGTTTTGAAAAACCGTCCGCGGCGATATGCGCGCCCATTGCGTTCGCCGCGAGAACAGCGACATGCGCGATAATTAGAAATGGCGCCCAAAGTAGTGCGGGACCAACCGCGTAGAAATTACCGAGATGGCCGGTTCGCGTGTATCCGAGAAAGCCTTTGCTGTCGGTTCCGTTCGGCGCGCCCACTTGAATCGCTGGGTAACCGAGGCGCCAGTCTTTCTCGAAATGAAATGAATGCTCGATTAGCGGCGCGCGAATCAGCGCGTAGTAGCCCACGCCGTCACCGCGCACCGATGGAGTCATGAAAATCAGCGAGAAAAGGAAGGCGAGGCCAAGCCAACTTTCGGCCTTCGTCATCGGCGGCCTTCCGACGCGCCTCGTTCGCGTGACGGCCTGCTGCGGCGCTGATCGCGCTTCTTGAGCCGCTGAATGAAGCGAATCGGCGTGCCAATGAATTGAAAGCGTTCGCGGAGCTGGTTCTCAAGAAAGCGCTGAAAACTGAAATGCAGCGGCCGCAATTGATTCGTGAAGAGAATGAATGTCGGCGGCGATGTCGCGGCCTGGGTGATGTAGTAAATTTTGATTTTGCGACTGGCCGGAGAGGTGCCGCGATCGAGATCCACTTCGGTGAGCCAGCGGTTCAACTCGCCGGTTGAGACGCGGCGGCGCCGCGCTTCCGCAATTTGATCGATCAACGGGTATAGCTTCTGCGCGCGATCGCCGGTGAGCGCCGAAATAAACACGATCGGCGCATAGCTCAGAAATTTCAACTTCGCGCGGACAATTTCTTCGTAATTTTTGGCCAGAGTGGCGGGATCGACGCCGGTCGCGCGTTTTCTGCCATCTTTGCGCTCGCGTTTGGCGGGCGTCGCGGCTTTTTTGCGAGCCATTTCGAGCGCGAGATCGAATTTATTCATTACGATGATCACGGACCGGCCCGACTGTTCTGCGTAACCGGCAATCGTTGCGTCGTGCGACGTGACGCCCATAGACGCGTCCACGACGAGCAGCGCGACATCCGCGCGTTCAAGATGCCGTTTCGCCATGATGACGCTCAATTTTTCAGCGACGAGCGTCGTCTTCCCTTTCCGGCGGATTCCGGCGGTGTCGAGAAAGCGATAAAGATGCCCGTTGCGTTCCGCAACCGTGTCCACGGCATCGCGCGTGGTTCCAGGCTCCGGCGAAACGATGGCGCGTTCCTCGCCTACGAGGCGATTCAACAGCGTCGATTTCCCGACGTTCGGCCGGCCGATGATCGCGACGTTCGTTTCCGCCGGGATTTCTGCCGGGTCGCCTTTGGCGAAGGACGCCGTGATCACATCGAGAAGGTCGTCGAGGCCGAAACCGTGCTCCGCTGACATTGGATAGACTTGATCGCTCAATTCGTAAAACGGCGCGGCAAGCGAGGCATGTTGCGGCGTGTCCACTTTGTTCGCGGCGATAATCGGCGGCTTGCCGGCGCGACGCAGCAACTGCGTAAGCTCGATATCGAGAGGAACGAGTCCCGTTCGCGCGTCAACGATTTGCACAACGCAAGCCGCATTTTCGATTGCAACACGCGCTTGCCGCAAAATTTCGCGGGGAATGCCCGCTTTGTCGTCGGGGACGATTCCGCCTGTGTCCACAACTTCGAATGGCTTGCCATCCCAAATCGCGGTGCCGTAGATGCGATCGCGCGTAATACCGGGCTCGTCGGTGACGATTGAGCGGCGCGTGCCCGTGAGGCGATTGAAAAGCGTGGATTTCCCGACGTTCGGACGGCCGACGATTACGATGGATGGAAGCTTTTCAGTCATTTTCGTGGCAATGAAACTCGGAGCCAGCGCCCTTCAAACATTCCCTTCTGTGGCGGGGGGACCCGCAGCATGGCTTTGTTTTCAATCACTTGGAGCGAAGGGAATAGTCACAGCCGGCTTCGGACAGAACTGCCAGCGATTCGCTCCAGTGTCATCGACCGCAGTCCCGCGTCTACCCTAACAGGCTTGGGGCCCAAATGCGAATCGCATGATGACATGATGAATCGATTGCAACGCCAAACGCAACGAGAGTTATCTCCAACCGCAATATCAGCGGCGGCGCCACATTTCGCTTCGCCAGGGCCATGCGTGAAGCCGCCAGTCCTCTCTCGTGAACAGGCTTATATATATTTAGCTTTACACATCGTATTAACTGAGGTTAACCTCCTCGATGAACACCGGTAGGGCTTCATGCAAAATAATAGAGCGCGAGCACACTTCTCCCGTACATCTCGCCGATTTCTGCTCGCGACGATGCTCTCAATTCCTTTTGCAGGTTTGGTTTACGCGCAGGGCGAAACGACTAGCGCGATTGGCGGCAGCATCAACGATCCGACAGGTGCAGCCATGCCGGGCGTTACGGTGACCGTCGCGAATCGCGAAACTGGCCTCCAGCGAGTGGCAGAAACCGACAATGAAGGCCGTTACAATTTTCCTCAGCTCCAGCCGGGCAATTATTCCGTCAAGGTCCAGGCGGAAGGATTCGAGCAACAGCAATACGAAAATGTAGTCGCGGGCCTCGGACAAAAGCAGACGGTTAATTTCTCGCTGAAGCTGGCGCAGTCGAAACTCACTGTGGAAGTGACGGGCGAAGCGCCGCTCATTAATCCCGAAAACGCCAACACATCCACGACGCTTAACTCGCAGGCCCTGGAAAATCTTCCCAATCCCGGCGGCGATCTGACCTATCCCCTGCAATTCGCTGCGGGCGCGCTGATGAACACGGCCGGCAGCGGCAACGATTTTGTCGGCAGCTCGAACGGATACGGCAACGTGGAATTCAACGGGCTTCCCGCGCTATCGAACGGATACATCGTTGACGGGCTCGAGACAAACGATCCGCTCACGAATCTGAACAGCGGCCTCTCGACGAATCTCGTTCTCGGAATCAATTCGATAGCTGAAGTCACAGTCAACACGCTTTCCTATTCGGCCGACCAGGGTCGGTACGGCGCTTCGCAAATCAACTACGTCACAAAGTCGGGCTCGAACCAATTTCACGGAAATCTCTACGAAATGTGGAACGGCTCGCTCCTGAACGCAGCGGATTTCTTCACAAACGCGACGCCAGGGAATCACAAACCGCGATCAACCGTGAATCATTTCGGTGGCAGCCTGGGCGGGCCGATGCTGCACAACAAGTTGTTCTTTTTTTTCGACAGCGAATGGGTGCGCATAGCGCTGCCGATCGTTACGCCAACAACGGTCCCAAGCGCGGCCTTTCAGCAATACGTCCTCCAGCAACTGCCACTTGGCGGAGCGGACTCCGTAACTGGATCGACCTATCCCGCAGCTCCCCAACTGGTGCCGTTTTACCAACAAATGTTCTCGCTTTATGGGAATACAGGCGGCACACCGCTCCCAGTTCTCGGCTGCCCCTTCGATGCCGGGGGTGGCGCCGCAACGGGCAGTCCGCCGAACGGCAACGGCTGCGCGAACCGGCAGAGTGTTTCACACTCGAGCGATGACCACGAGCAAGTGCAAACTGTCCGGGTCGACTACAACATCAACGCGAAGAACTTCGCGTGGTTTCGCTTTCAGGCTGACACTGGAGTGCAAGCAGCCTACACCGATCCGATTAATTCCGTTTTCGACTCGGTTTCACCGCAGCCGCTTTACTCGTTCGCGGCCGGATACACGCGGGTCGTGTCGCAGAATGTGGTGAACTATTTCAACCCTGGATTTTCCTGGTACGAAAGCCTGTTCGCGCCGAGCGACTTTCAGAAGACGCTGGCGGCGTTTCCGATCGTGCTGCAAGGGCTCGGGGCGAACGCTCCTTTTACGACGATCGGCGGACTCGACAACACGTGGCTTCAGGGCAGGCGCGCATCACGGATTTTTATCAACGATAATCTGGCGTGGAGCCGCGGCGCTCACGAATTCCGGTTCGGAACGAACACGCGAATCTTTCGGCTCAACGATTACGATTTCGGCGAGGGGAATGTGCCGACGGTCGTATACACAACGCTACCACAATTCATCTATGGGGTAGCTTCGACAGCGACGAAAACTTTTCCTCTCACGGCAAACGAGCCGTTCCGATTCCTTAATTTGGACCTCTACGCTCAGGACACTTGGAAACTGACACGGAAGCTGACGTGGACGATCGGATTGCGCGATACATTCAATTCCAATCCATTGGAGCCGCACGACGAAATTGCGCGGCTGGACGGAGCATTCAATTCGATCGCGCACGACGTCAATCAACCGCTGAACGCCGCGATACAAACTAATCTCCGACATTTGTTTTCGGCGACGCCCATCGCAATTCTTCAGCCGCGGACGGCGCTCGCGTGGCAATTCGAGTCGAAGTCGGTGGTTCGAGCTGGCTTCGGAATTTTCAGCGACCTACTGCCCGGCAGCGTTGCGGACGTGATCGGCGTGAATCCGCCGTACGTGCGGACATTTCAAGGCGGGCTGCTCGGCACGGTCGGCGGAATCGCGATTGCGCCAAACGTAGCGAACAGCGCCATTGATGCAACCACGGCGGCCAATCAGGCATTCGGCTCGGGATTCGCGCAAGGCGAGCTATCGTGCGCATCTCCAATGGCAAATCCGGCAGCCTGTCTTCCGCCGGTCGCGATGACGGCAGTGCCGAGCGGGACGCTGCACGCGCCCTACTTCATGGAGTGGAGCCTCGGAATCGAAGAACAGATTGGCTCTACCGGAAGCTTGCACGCGCAATACGTTGGCACGCGCGCGGTCAACCAGCCGTACATGACGCAGGTGAATGGGTATCAGACGGTGTGCCAGGGCTGCTTCGCGCAATATCCCTACGAGCAGCCGATGGATCCGAGGTTTGGCGGCGTGACGCAATTCGCGACGGGCGCAAACAGCCATTACAGCGGACTGCAACTCACGGCGATGAAGCGGCTCGGCCACGGTCTACAGGGGCAGATCAATTACACCTTCAGCCGTTGCATGGATGAAGTGTCGAACGGCGGATTCCTTCAATTTTCCGCCGGAGGAATTATTACGCCGCTGCCGGGAGACCTCACCCGCGACTACGGCCCCTGCGACTACGACATCCGGCACAACCTGAATTTGGAGTATACGTATCAGCTTCCGATTCGAGCGCGGAGCCGCTGGCTGGGATACGCAGTGAACGATTGGCAGATTTCAGGAACGGCCGTGTGGCACAGCGGCATTCCCTTCTCCGTACTGAGCACGTCTTATTCGGCAAACGGAAACGGGATCGTGCAAGGCGGAGGACCGCAATTTGCGAGCGGCGTCGCCGGCGTTTCGCGATACGACCACAATTCGATTTCGGGCGTGACGCAACCGGGGACGATTCAATGGCTAAACCCGGATGCGTTCGTTTCCAGCGTCGATCCAAGCACTGGCGCGTGCGACGGCGGCGACAATCCGGAGGATTGCCAGTTCGGATCACTGGGGCGAAACTCGTTGCGCGGGCCGGATTTTTTCTGGAGCGACTTCTATATTTCGAAATGGTTTCCCATGGGCGAGCGCGTAAAGCTGCGATTCGAAGGCCAGTTTTTCAACGTCTTCAACCATCCGAATTTTGCGCTGCCGAACAACGTGCTGGCGGGGACTCCGGGAAAGGCTTCGACGCAGATTGGATTCGGCGCGCTCAGCTACACCACTTCGCCGCCGACGGGGCTTCTCGGTGTCGGCCTGGGCGGCGACAGCTCATCGCGGATGATCGCGTTTCACGCGCGCGTCGAATTCTAAACTGCGCGAGCAAGCTTACTAAGACTGCGCCTCCGTGCTATCTTATGGATTCCGTCGGGGATTCCGCCAACACTCCGTGACACCTGTGCCGAAACGAGCGAAAGAAGAGCAGCCGAGCGCTCTCACTATGGCCGATATCTTCGGCCCGGGCGGCGTTCTGTCGAAGCGGCATCCCGGCTACGAATTCCGCCGCTCGCAACTGGAAATGGCCGAGCTTATTGACAACGCTTTCCTGAAGCACCAGCACGCGCTGATCGAAGCGGGCACGGGCACGGGAAAGACTCTCGCCTATCTGATCCCTGCGATTCAGAGCGGGCGTCGCGTCGTGATTTCGACGGCGACGAAATCGCTTCAGGAACAACTCTTCAATAAAGACGTTCCTTTTCTGCAGAAATATTTCGCGCCCGACTTGAAAGTTGCGTTGATGAAGGGCCGCAACAATTTCCTTTGCCGGCAGAAAGTCCATTTGATGGAAGGCCAGCCCGTCCTCAAAGGAATGGACGAAATCGATTGGTTCTCGCAGATTCGCGATTGGGAGAAACTGACCGAGACGGGCGACCGCGCCGAATTGACGTTTCTTCCCGATGACTCCGAGCTCTGGAATCGGATCGACGCGCGCAGCGACACGTGCACAAGCCAGAAATGCCCCGAATTCGCAAATTGCTTTATCACGGGGATGCATCAACGCGCGCAGGAAGCGGATCTCATCATCGTCAATCATCATCTCTTCTTCGCCGACCTCGCGATTCGCCAGGACGATTTCGGCTCGATTCTTCCGGAGTACGCCGCGGTGATTTTCGACGAGGCGCATGAAATTGAAGATGTGGCGAGCGATTATTTCGGGCGGGCGGTTTCGAGCTACAAGCTCGATGAGCTTGCGCGGGACGCGGAGCAAACGCTCCGGCTGCTGCAGGTATCGGCGCCGACCGTGCGGCGGAGCGTGACGCAACTTCGCGAACGCGCGCACGGTTTCTTCGACGCATTTCCGGCGCGCGAAGGCCGCTACCCTTTTGAACCATCGGAGCGCGCAGGCTTCCTCGAACAGAACCGCGAAGCCTACGACAGCTTGGCCATGGGGCTAAAGCGGATCGAAATTGAATTGGCCGCGCTAACCGCCAAGCCAGATGAAGTAATTAATATCGCGCGACGAGCCGCTGATGTCCGCCGCGAGCTCGCGTTTCTTCTCGAAAGCGACGAGCACAACTACGTGTACTGGTTCGAACGGCGCGGTAAAGGAGTATTTCTCGCGGCCACGCCGATTGACGTCAGCGAAATCCTGCGCGAAAAACTGTTCGATCAGTTCGATACGGTCGTGCTGACGTCGGCGACGCTCGCGGTTGCCGGCCATTTCGATTTCCTTAAGCAGCGGCTCGGGCTGCAAGCGGTGACGGAGCGCGTGTTGCCGCACGAATTCGATTTTCGCGAACAGGCGCTTCTCTATCTGCCGGAGGCGCTGCCGGACGTGCGGCACGCGTCGTTTCCAACTCATGCCGCGGAGGAAATCGCGAGGCTGCTTGAAATCACGGAGGGGCGGGCGTTCTGCTTGTTCACGAGCTACGTGCAGATGCGCGATGCGTTCGAGCGCGTTCGGTCGAAAGTGGGTTTTCCGCTCCTGCTGCAAGGCACCGCGCCGCGCTCGGTGCTGCTCGAAAGATTCAAGACGACGCCGAACGCGGTGCTCTTCGCAACCGCGAGCTTCTGGCAGGGCGTGGACGTGCCGGGAGAGCAGCTTTCATGCGTCATCATCGACCGTTTGCCATTTGCCGTGCCGTCCGACCCGATCGTGGCAGCGCGCGTGCGCGCGCTGAAAGAAGATGGCCGCGATGCCTTCGCGGAATATCAGGTACCGGAAGCGGTGCTAGCGCTCAAACAGGGGTTCGGGCGGCTGATTCGCTCGCGCAGCGACCGCGGAATTCTGGCGATCCTCGACACCCGAATCCAACGGATGCGTTATGGTAAGATTTTCCTGGAGTCGTTGCCCGACTACACGACCACGCAAGACCTCGCCGTTGTCGCGCGCTTCATGGAAAAAAGTTGAGGGCGGCGCACACGCGTCGCGGCTATTAGAATCTCGGGACGGGACATTTCATGTACGAAGTCAGTGTGGATGAGACATTTTCCGCAGGGCACGCGCTGCGGGGATACAAAGGTAAGTGCGAGAACGTTCACGGGCACAATTACAAAGTGCGCGTGACGCTCGCCGGCAAGGAACTCGATAGCGTCGGGCTGCTTTACGATTTCGTGCATCTGAAGCAAGTGATCCAAGTCGTGATCGGTTCGCTCGACCACCGTTTCCTGAACGATTTTGCGCCGTTCGATTCGATCAATCCGTCGGCTGAGAATATCGCGCGCTACATCTACGACGAAACTTCGAAACAGATGAAGCAAACGGAGAACGGCGCTGGAATTTCGAGCATCACTGTCTGGGAAACCGACGTGACTGCGGCGACGTACCGGCCCTAACGCGATCCGAATCTCTGATGAATATCGCCTTCTACATTATCGCCATCCCGGCATTCATTACCTCGTTCCTTTACCTGTCGCTAGGCTGGGGATTTCGCGTTTCGGTACCGGTGACGATCGTAGAGATGGCAGCGGCCATCGGCGGCCTGATTTACATGCGCCGTCGCAAAGCCGCCGCGGGCCGCTGATAGATTCTCCGCGTGAATCTTGCCGCAACGCTTGCTTCCCGAACGCGTGCGCGAAGTGATATTCTCCCCCGTGTTTCCGGACCCCGCGAGGGCGTGGGCCGGACTCAATCCGCGCGAGCTAGTCGAATGGATTCTCGCGGATGGATTGCCGGTGCGGCTGGGGTTGCAATTGCACAAGTTCATCTGGGACCCGGCCACTCACGGGGTGTGAACGGTACTCGGCACAACCATGACAGGGACGAAGAAGGCAATCGTGCTGTTAAGCGGCGGGATGGACTCGTGCGTTGCCGCGGCGATTGCGAATCAAACGCATCGCCTGGCGCTCTTGCACGCAAGCTACGGACAGCGAACCGAGGCGCGCGAGCGGCGCGCCTTCGATGAGGTCGCGAACTTCTACGGTGTGCGCGAGCGGCTAGTGATACGTCTCGACGCGCTCTCCCAGATCGGCGGCTCGGCGCTGACCGATCCCACCATTTCCGTTCCCGAAACCGGCGTGAACTCGCATAGGATTCCGATCACCTATGTGCCGTTCCGCAACGCGCATTTTCTCTCAGCGGCGGTGAGTTGGGCTGAGGTCATCGGGGCGTCGGCAATTTTCGTCGGCGCTGTTTTCGAGGACAGCTCTGGTTATCCGGATTGCCGGCCGGAATATTACCGGGCGTTCGAGACTGTGATACGAGCGGGAACGCGCCCGGAAACGAGGATAGAGATCTCGACGCCGGTGATCGCGATGCGAAAGAGCGAAATCGTCCGCCGCGGCATCGAACTTGGCGCACCGCTCGACCGTACGTGGTCATGCTATCAATTTGACGATGAAGCTTGCGGCGTCTGCGATAGTTGCCGCTTGCGCCTGAGCGCATTCGAAGAGGCGGGACACGCGGACGCTATCGCTTACCGGACGGGAATTGCGTCATAATGCCGCGTGGCCGTTATGCGGTGTGGCAGCGTCGTGTGGCTGTCGTGCGGTGTGACAAGGACGCGCGGCGTTGAAGATTCGCATTCGAGGGGAGCAGAAGCTATGAAAAAAACACTTGTTCGAATGTGCAGCGTGTTGGCGTTGATCTCGCTCGCGGCCATCACCGCGGTGGCGCAGGGAACGGGACGCCTTGATGGAGAGATCCGCGACGGCCAGGGAAATCCTTATCCTGACGTGACGGTCACAATTAAGAACCCGGACAACGGATCGGCTTCNNCTGGTGAATGAAAAGGACAAGCTGAACTTTCAGGATAAGAAGCAGATTACGGAAGGCTCCGACAACACCTACAACATGAATTTTAAAGAGTTGATGGCAAAACAAGCAGCCGAACATCCCGATGAGGCAAAAAAGAAAGATGAAGAGCAGAACAAATTCGAGGGACTGAAGGCGCACTTTATGGCGGGCGTCGCCGCAATGAACGATGCCAAGGCTGTGAAAACTCAATTGCAGGCTGCCCCCACCGACCAATCTCTGAAGGACAAGCTCGCGGCCGACTACCAGACGGCCGCTACCGAGTTCAAACTGGCCGAACAAGCGGCTGGTCCCAAGGATGTGGCCAATCACTCCCTTTCGTGGGCCAATTTGGGAGCGGCAGACGAAGGCTTGAACCAGTGGGCGGATGCTGCGACGGCGTTCCAGAATGCGGTTGACCTCAAGCCGAGCGCGCCCTACTACGTGGCGGAAGCGACAGACCTCGCCAAGTCGGGCAAGGCTGACGACGCTCCGGCGGCGTGTGATAAAGCCATCGCGCTCGATCCGTCGGTCGCCGTGATGTGCTGGAAGAACCTGGGAATTGTTATGTCGAATGCCGGGAAGATGAAGGAAGCCGCAGCTTTCCTGCAGAAGGCGACGCAAGCGGATCCGAAGGACGATCAGGCGTGGTATCTGCTCGGCAATGCGCTCTCGGCAACGATTGACACCAAGCAGCAGGGCGAAAAGATGATTTACATCATTCCCCCCGGGACGGTCGAAGCGTACCAGAAGTGCATTGACTTAAAACCGGCCGGCCCGTACGCCGCGCAGGCGAAGGCTGCGATCGACGGACTCCAGCAGCT
>PMAA01000267.1:10631-16885 GCA_003152355.1 Acidobacteriota bacterium
GCGTCGAATTCTACTGTGGACTCGACCCGACAAGTTGACAGTGCTATGCTCTGACTTCCGCTTGGGGGATCAGGGTGCAAGAAGCAGCAGCGACCGAGCCACAAGCCCAGCGACGCCGCAGTACTCGAATCATTCGCTCGATACCTCTCACCGTTCGCGGCGTTGATCTGCTGAGTCAATCTTTCGAAGAGCGCACAGCAACAGTCGCGCTTAATACCTACGGCTGCAAGTATCCCTCGAAGCATCACCTTCCAAAAAACACCTGGATAACTTTGGAAATCCCGGCGCCCGAAAATGCCGATGGACCCCACCGCGTGCGAGCGCGCGTTGTGTGGATTCAACGGCCCCGGTCGGTTCGCGAGATGTTCCAGATTGCCGTCGAGTTAGAAACCCCCGGCAACATTTGGAGCCTGGATTCGCCTCCGACGGATTGGGAGAACGAGGCGACGGCTGCCGAAGACCGTACTGCCAACGACGCACTCGAATGGATGCATTCAGAAATAACTCCGCGCGCGCAGGCGGAGCAGTTCCCTGCAGAAAACATCCGAGCTGAAATGGAGATTCCCCTGGCTGACCACATACACGAGAACTTGGAAATCGCTACTAACGAGGGAACGGCGCCGTTAAGTTCCGAGACCTTCGGATTTGCCGGTACGATTGTACCGGAAGCAGCAGCCGCTGGTTCGCTCGACAGCCCGCTTCTCCGCGAACTGCGCGGGCACATCGAATCCCAGGCTTCGAGAGCCGCTGAAGATGCGGTCGCGCAGGCCAGTGAGGCGCTGAAACGAACCGCCGAAACCGTTGAACGAGAACACACCGCGTCCGCCCAGGCGTTTTTCCAACAATGGAGAGACGATCTGGACCGCGAGCGCGATTCCGCGCGGGAAGAAATCTCGAAGCGCGCGAGCGAGCAAATGGCGAGCGTGCAGGACGAAATTTCCGCGGGTGTTACCGGGCAAATGTCGTGGGTGCGCGAAGAACTGCGCGCGGACCTGCGTCAGGAATTCGCTTCGCACATCGACCAGATCCGGGCCCTCGTCGCCGACCTCGAACGAGGTGCACAGGCGGTGCGCGAGGAATCGCAGGCTGCGGCATCCTCGGGAGACCGCCTCGCCCAAATCAAGATTGCGCTTGAATCGGCGGAAGCGGCCGTCGACCAGAGAATGCGCCGGCTGAAAGACGCGGCGCAGGAAACCGTGGCGCTCGACGATTTGAGCAAAGCGTGGCGCGAGAAGCTTCAAGAGCAGATGGGACAAGCGCGCAGCGAATGGAACGAATTGCTGCAAACGTCTCTCGACGGCGCCGCACAACGGCTGGCTTCTCGATTGGGCGAGAATTCCCAATCGGCGCTAGAGAACGCCGAGGTCAAACTGGCCGAGCGGATCGGTCAGTTGTGTCAGCCGGTAGCGAACACTGTTTCGGACGCGCATCAGGCTCTTGCCGGAATCCGAAGCGCGCTGGATGTGGAACTGCAACGCGCGCGGACTTCGTTGGTAGATATCGAAGGGGCTGCGGAGCGGATGCGCGAATTCTCCGCGCAGATTGATGCCGCGAGCCACGACGCGGTCAACCAACTGCACCAGCGGCTTGATTCAGCGGTGCAATCTCAGGTGACAGAGTTGCGCCGCCATGCCGACGCGTTGACTTCCGACCTGCCGCAACGCATTCAGCCGGCTCTCGATTCCGCAGGCCATCAGATTGTATCGAAGACGCTCGCGGAAATAGACGCGCGCCTCGCACCGCACCTCGAGCGCGTGCCGGAGCTGGTCCGCGAATTGACGGCGCACGAAGTGCAAGCCGAAGAAGGCCTGCGGATGTATCGCGAGCGGCTTCGCCAGGCGGCTGAAAGCAGCCGGCGCGACGCCGGCGCGCAAATGTCGGCGACTCTATCGGCACTGCGGACCGATTTCGAAAACGCGCGGGCCGAAGCTTTGGCTCGCTGGAACGAAGAACTGGAAGCGAGCGGAGCTCGGGCGAGCCACGCGGTGATCGAAGAACTCGTAAAGAACGCGGAGTGGCACCAAAAGCAAGCGCAGGCGTATATCGAAACCCTCACACAGGAATCGCTAGCGAGGACCGAAGGCGTGTTCGACGCGAGAACCCAGGAGATATCGGATCGCCTCGGAGAGCAACTGGCGCAGCAGAATTTGGTGCACGTTGATGAGGCGAAACGCCAGCTCGAAGGTACATCGTCGGAGGTGATCGCACGTACGGCGAGCCAACTCGAAGGCGCCGCGAACGCTATGGCGAGCGCGTTCGAGGAGGGAGTCCGCCAGGTTGCTGAATCCGCGGTGCAGAGATTCAATGAATCGAGCGATGCTTCTCTCACCGAGCGAACGCATCAGATCGAGCGAGCCGCGGATGCGATGCGGATGAATTTCGAGCATGCCGCTGGGACGCTGCTCGAGCGCCACCGCACGGAAATGGCCGCATACGGAGAGCAGAAATTCACCGAAGCACGCGACTTCCATTCCCGGGAGCTTGCGGCTGCGGTCGAGGCGGCGCGAATCGAGCGCGACGACCAAGTCCGCGATTGGTACGAGAAACTCGCGCGCGCCAACGGGGAGTCGCTCCAAAAATACGAAGATCAACTGCACGGCGCGAGCGAGCTGTGGGTGAATGTCGCAGTGGACAAGCTGAACGACACTGGTCAGGCTGCTCTTGCGTCACTCACTCGCTCAAGCGAGCAAGCATTGCGCAATTCACTCCTCAAGGCTCTCGAGCAGGTCACCGACAGCGTGCGCCAGAGTATTGCGGATCCGCCGGTCTCAGGGGGAGGCTCGACGCCGCGTCCGACCCTAGTGAATCCGTCAGGCCCGCGCGAGAACCGCGCCGGCATATAGACTTACAGAAAGCCACTTTTCAAAGGGATAGGCCTTGTGCCTGTCCCTTTTTTATTTGAATCGGGGTTGATGTAGCGGCCTTCGCTAGCGTCGCATCGTTTTCGTTCCGTCGGCTCAGCCAGACGCAAATCTTGGGAATGCGTCCATTGGCTCAGGATAGATTCAAATCCTCGGAGCGTGGAGGCTCCGCTTCCGGGCTCTCGCGCAATCAAATTGAGTTGAGCTGACGATCAAGGCTAATTAACGCCCACGATTTCGCGAAGAGTGTTGGCGATGTACTCGACCTGCTCGGCATGCAGTCCCGGATAGAACGGCAAGCTGATCACGCGGTTGCAGGCGCGCTCGGAGTGAGGCAACGTGCCCTGTGGCACCCCGCAATCGGCGTACGCGGGCTGGAGATGGATTGGACGCGGGTAATGGACCGCAGTTTCAATCCCCCGATCGGCAAGCTGGCTGCGGACTTCATCGCGGCGTTCAACATACACCACGAATAGGTGATACGCGCATTCATCGCGGGGATCGTCGTACGGTAAGTTGAGGTGCGCGCCAGCAAGCAACCGGCGATACGCCCTTGCGAGTTCCTCTCGCCGCGCGCTGGCCTCCGCAAAATGTTTCAGCTTCACTTGCAACACCGCGCCTTGAAATCCTTCCATGCGGTAGTTGTATCCGACGAATTCATGTTCGTATCGGCCGGTCTGCCCATGAGTACGCGCGGCGCGAGCGAACTGCGCGATGCGATCGTCGTTGGTCGTGAGCGCTCCGCCTTCGCCATAGGCGCCGAGATTCTTCGTAGGATAAAAACTGAACGCCGCCGCGTGGCCCAGACTTCCAGCGCGCCGGCCGCGATATCGCGCACCATGGGCCTGGCAAGCATCTTCGAGGACGCCGAGATGATGGCGAGACGCGATCTCGAGGATCGGATCCATATCGGCTACGCGGCCGTACAGATGAACGGGAACGATGGCCTTCGTCGCACGAGTGATCGCACGCTCGATGAGTTTCGGATCGAGATTCGCGGTGGCTGGGTCAATATCCACGAAAACGGGACGCGCACCACAGTATGAGATAGCTTCGGCTGTGGCGAGAAACGTGTTCGTCGTGGTGATGACTTCGTCGCCGTGTTGGACGCCGAGCGCAAGCAGGCCAAGATGAAGAGCGCTTGTCCCAGAATTCAAAGCGACGCAGTGCTTCGTCTCGCAGAGCGCCGCGAACTGTTTTTCGAAAGCCTCGACCTCTTCGCCGAGAATGAAACTTGCATTGCGGCACACACGATCGAGGGCCGCTAGCACTTCGTCGCGGAGTGATGCGTACTCGGCCTTGAGATCGAAATATGGAACGACGGTCGTGGCAGAAACGTTCATCAGAGCCTTTCAACTCTACTGCAACAGTCCGCCCTCGCGCCTCAAGTTTCAGAGGTGCGTGAGCGTCCCGGTAATCTTTGTTCTGCGGACCGCCCAGGAGAAAAATCCGAATGAGCCGGGAATCAGCACGACAGCAAACAGGAGAAGAGCCCCGATCGAGGGAGCGAGTTCACGCAATCCGCTTCCGCCGAGAAGGGCCGCGCGCATCCCTTTGAGCGAATAGCTGACCGGAATCAGCCGCGCGAGGATCTGCAACGGCCGCGGCAGAATCGAAATCGGGTACATCAGTCCGCCTACGAGGCCCGACAAGCCGATAATGAACCACTTCGCCGGATTGCCACGCTTAAAGAGAATCAAATACGCTGCCGAAAAAACTCCAAAGCCGACTAGGGAAAATATCGAAGCCACCAAGACGAACACGGCGCCGAGCCAATTCACGGACTGAAGAGGAAATCCGAACAGGAACACACCCCAGGCGATATAGACGACCATGCGAATCGCGAAAAGCGCGAAAGGGTAGATCGCGGAACCTGCAAGCATGAGCCAGAGCGGCGTCTGCGTGACGAGGAGGGCTTCTAGAGTGCGGTTCTGGCGCGCGCTCTCGATGCTGGAATCGAAGGCGCTGATCGAAACATTCAGGTAATCGAAAAACGCAAATCCAACCAGAGCGAATGCGAAATAGCTGCTGCCTTGCGGCAACGCGTTCCGGAGTTGCGGGCTCTCGACGAAGCGCGAAAGATAATAGAAGGACGCAACTGCGAATAGGGCTTCGATCAGCTCGAAGACAAAAGCACTGCGATACGTCCTTGCGATGGCGATATCGCGATTGAAAAACGCGAGGATTTTCCGGAGTGCCATCGCCGTCCTCACCCTTTCGACTTTCCGCCTGGAGCGTCGCGGCTAATAAGCCGAGCAATCGCTTCGGAAAAGGAAAGGTTGCCGGCCGCGCGAGCGATTTCCCCGGGCGAGGCACAGGCCACGATGCGACCAGAATCGAGCACGAGCACCCGGTCGGCGACTTCCTCCACTTCGCCGAGCGTGTGCGAAGCAAAAAAAAGCGCGGTGCCATGTGCCCCCACGAGTTCGACCTTGAGAAAGCGGCGAAATTCCGAAGCGGCGATGGGATCGAGACTCCGAGTCGGCTCATCCAGCAGGAGCACGCTCGGCCGGTGCAAAAGCGCGCGAGCGAGGCCCAAGCGATGCGTCATGCCGGTTGAAAATGTGCGGACCTGACGGTCAAGCGCATCGCCTAGGCCAATCCATTCCGCGATGCGACGAATCTCGCGAGAGACTTCAGGTCCAGCCTGATTGTTCATGATGGCAAAGAATTTGAGATTTTCAATCGCGCTCAGACGGCCGTAGAATCCATCGTCCCCGCCCGTGTAGTAGCCGAGCTTGCTGCGCGCGCCCGCGGAATTGCGCGAGAGATCGAAGCCGCCAAGCTCGACGCGGCCCGACGACGGAATGAGCAGCGTGGCAAGAATTCGCAGGAGCGTTGATTTCCCGGCGCCATTGGGGCCAACGACTGCGACCGCTTCGCCGGCGCCAACGCTGAAGGAAACTCGCGCCAACGCGGGTTGGCTCGCGCGTACAAATGGCTGGAAGTATCCGCGCCACCCTGCGAGCGCGGGAGGAAAACGCTTTTCAAGATTCTCGACGGCNNCTGATTTATGCAAACTACTGCCTGAACCATAGGCGAGAGCGCGAATAACTGTCTTAATTACTACAACTTCCATGTGGTAGGTGGCCTGCTACATATTCTGTGCCAACATTGTGCCATTTGTGCCGCTTTGAGGTGAGCCTGAGTTCGAATGTTTGCGACCTCGTTGCGGCAACTCAGTTACTTTTGTTTCGAAGGCGCTCCAGATAAAGTGCCAAGGACGAATTCTAGATGCCAACGCTTCGTGACAGCCGATGACCCCCATCAGGGGCACGCGCCCGTCCGGGAGCATGCAATGAGTGGACGCCTGCTTCACCTCGTGGGCAGAGCCTTGCTGCTCTTCATCGCCGCCCTGATAATTGGCGCGCCTGCGTTCGCGCAAAGCGTGAC
>PMAA01000024.1 GCA_003152355.1 Acidobacteriota bacterium
GCGACCATGAAATCCGAGCCCCAGCCGTGCAGCGCGCGAATGAACCACCCCAGCGCGACCTGGTGATTCAGAGTTTGCAGGCTGTTCCAGGCTTCGCCGGCCGAAGGCACGTAAATCAGCGCCAACATGACGCCGGTAACGATTTGCAGCATGAACACCACGACCGCAGCGCTGCCGAAGACGTAAAACCAGCTGGCAGTTTCGCGCGGAACGGAATGTTCGGCGGTCTCCTGTATCACCGCGCCAACTTGCAGACGCGCGTCGAGCCAATCGCCGATCGTTTTGATCAGACGCATGGGCGTATCTCTCGCACAATATTCGAAGCTTGGCCGGGCGTGGGCATCTCGCCCGCTTTGATCAAAAGTTTCCCGCCATCAATCTTGTAGTGATATTGGAACAAGCCGCGTTCGGGCGGGCCGGAAGCGCGCGAGCCATCCTGATAGTAAACGCCGCCGTGGCAAGGGCACATGAACAGGCTCGATTGAGGAAACCAGCGCACCGGACAACCGAGATGCGCGCAGTTAATGGCGAAGACCTGAAAATTCTGCCCATCCACGTTGCGGACCCAGCAGGCGATGTCNNGCGTCATAGGCGCCCTTCTTTTCGCGCACGATGGGAGAAAGCAGATAGCGCACGATTGGCACGGCCAGAACCAAAGCAACCAGTCCGTTGAAAAAGATTCCGAGCTTCATTAAGAGTGCGCGCCTGGTCAGTAAGTTTGGCAGCGTCATTGAACAGCTCCCGTCAACTTTGCGGAATTGGGATACGGTTGGCCGGGGAATTTCGCCCGGAGGGAAGCCAGCCACGCCACAACGTCGGACACATCCTGTGGCGACATCGGCTTGCCCGGAACATTGCCGCGCCAATCCAGGGCGCCGAGTTCGGGACGTCCCACAATCACAATCGTGCGGAGTTCCTGATCGTTGAGCAGGGCGAGGAACGATCCGTCCACGATGGAGCTGGCCTTTTCTCCGCCGCGGCCGCCGGCGCCGTGGCAGGAAGAGCAAAATTCCGCGTAGGCGACCAAACCACGTGACGCATCGCCTGGCTGCGAAGAAGAATACGGCGGTGGATTCGCGCCGCGCAGAACATCCGGCTGAGCCCAGCGCTCGCGAATTCCTTGGACGATCACGTCAATCTGTTTATCCGTGAGCATGCCGCCGGTGCTTTGCGCGAATGCAGGCATGGACGTTCCGGAAATTCCATCCACGGTTGCGTGCCGCACGACCGTATCGTCGGCAATCGCGAGATACACAGGATCGGCGAGAGCGATTGCAGCTCCGCCCTTCCCATCGTTGCCATGGCATCCGGCGCAGTTTTGACCATACAGCACGTTGAAATCAGTGATTTCGCTGGGAACAATTGGCGTGTCGCCCGCCGCCGGGCGCCCGGGCGCATTGGCGCAACCGCACAAGAGCGCGGAAAGCCCCACGGCTGCGAAAATCAGCACGTGAAACTTCATTGCGATTGGTCCTTCTCTGGGTGTTCTTTCATCATGCCCGGGGCTTCGAAACCGGCGCGCACCAGAAACGGCACGAGCTGCCGCGTGGGTACCTGTTCCTGGCGCACGACGACCAATCCAGCGACAATGCCGAACGCGAACTGCGAAGCGACGAACCATGGCCAACTGATAAGTTGGTTCAACAGCGGGTTCAGCAGTTCCAGAATGCTATGGAGCAATCCCGTCCAGAGAATCGGCGCCACCACGCCTCCCAAAAGAATGGGGCGATGTGGAATCATGGGCAGCATCGCTCCGTACAGCAGTCCCACTAACAGTGACGTGAACAGATGAATGCCCGCCGCCAACAAGAAGGTGTCCAGATGGAATGCTTTTAGCGAGGCCATGCTGAGGTGCGCCGACTGCGTGTAGGCGGTTGCTGCCAGCAGATTGATGGGATACCAGATGCTTCCTTCCTTCAGAGCGCCGTACAGACAGGCGAGCACTGCCATGGCCACGCTGCCGGCGAGACCGCCTTTGATGCCCGCCGAGACTGGATATGTTTCCAGTGGCAGCAGCGCGCGCGGCAGATCGGGAGCTACCGCCAGCCTGGCGACTTCGCGGCGGGCCGTGTGAACCACAGCCGCTTCCACTTTTACTTCAATCGTCTGTTCCTGTTCTTGCGGGAGGACATCCCGGAACCAGCCGATGCATGCAGTGACGGCGAGGATTGCTCCGAGTATGCTCACCGAGGCGCTGGTGATCAATCCCGCCAGGAGCAGAGTGATACCAAAAGCAAGGACGATGGGCCAAGCCGTCGGTGCCGGAAGATGGATCGTGCTCCGCGTGGCGGCTGGCGTTTGCGATCGCGATTCAGCATGACTCATGTGACGCCATTTTTCCTTAGCGGCCGATAACGTAAACCACAGTGAACACAATCACCCAGACCACATCCACGAAATGCCAATACAGCGAAAAAACTTCCGCGCGCTCGCTGTGCTCCGGCTTCACTTTGCCTAGAAGCGTGAAAATCATGGCCAGGGCGATCGCCAGCAGTCCCACCGTGACGTGAAATGCGTGCAGGCCAACGAGCGAGTAGTACGTCGTTCCGAAAAGATTTGTGCTGACCGTCAGGCCTTTGTCGTAAATCAGGTGATGCCACTCCCGGCCTGTGCTGACCAGAAAAATCGCGCCGAGCGTCATGGTTACGAACCACCACAATCCAAACGCCCCGACTTTCGCTTGGCGCAGAGCGCGCACGGCCAGATGAATCGTCAGGCTGCTCGAGAGCAGGCAGATCGTGCTGAAAATCGGAAGCTCCAGGACGTCCGTGGGCGTCGGGCCGGAAACGCTTTTCCCGATGTAAAAGATGTAGGCGACCACGAAAATTGTGAAAATCGCGGACTCCGCGGCGATCAGAGAGAACATTCCCACGCGCCCGCGCGACGGTAGAACCCATTCGGGCTCCGCCGTAGTTCGTGTGAATGTCGCGCTACTCAATGAAGTTCTCCTGTCTATTCATATTTCCAGTCCGGATCTTCAGGGTGCTTGAGATCCCAAAGCGGGCGCCGGCTGTGCACCACGGGTGTCGCGGCAAAGTTGTAATCGGGAGGCGGCGAACTGGTGGACCACTCGAGCGTCCAGGCATCCCAGGGATCGTTCCCAGCGGGTTCGCCTTTCCAGAGTGACCAGAGAAGGTTGGCGACAAACGCCAAGACTCCGGCAGTCTGAAAGAACACGCCGACGGTCACAATCAAGTTCCAGATTTCCCATCCGCGGCCCGGCTCGTAGGTGTAAATCCGGCGCGGCATTCCCAAGATGCCGGGGATGTGCATGAAATCAAAAGTCAGGTGGAACCCGATTAGAAATAGCCAGAAATGCCATTTCGCGAGCGTCTCGTTGTACATCCGTCCGCTCATCTTGGGGAACCAATAATAAAAGGCTCCAAAGATCGTGAATAGGATTCCGCCGACTATGACGTAATGAAAATGCGCAATCACGAAATAGGAGTTGCCGAGTTGCCAGTCGAAGGGTGATGCGCCCAGCATGATTCCCGTCAGGCCCGCGATCAAGAACTGAAACAAGAACCCAATGCAAAACAGCATAGGAGCCTTGAACTGAATCTTCCCGCCCCACATCGTCCCGATCCAATTGAAGATCTTGATCCCCGTGGGAACCGCGATGATCATCGTCGTGATTGTGAAAAAAGTTGTTCCGTTGGAACTCATCCCCACGGTAAACATGTGATGCGCCCACACGCTGAAGCTGATGAATCCGATAGCGATGGTCGCCGCCACCATCACCGGATAACCAAAGATCGGCTTGCGCGAGAACACCGGGATGATCTCGGAGGCGAATGCGAACGCCGGCACAATCAGGATGTAAACCTCCGGGTGGCCAAAAATCCAAAAGAAGTGCATCCAAAGGACCGCCGAACCTCCAGCCTGCGTGTCAAAAAAGTGCCCGCCGAGATAACGGTCAATGGAAAGCATGATCTGCGCCGCGGTTAGCGGTGACACCGCCAGGATAACCATGCCGCCCACGATCAAGTTGAGCCACACCAGCAGCGGCATTTTTCGCAAAGTCATGCCCGGACAGCGCATGGACAAAATCGTTGTGATGAAATTCACGGCCGTGCCGATGCTGCCGACGCCCGAGGTGAGCAGGGCCAGGGTCCAGAAGTCCGTACTGTGCCCGGGAGAGAACGCGCGCGCCGTCAGCGGCGCATAGGCAAACCAACCCACATCCGGCGCGTTCCCGGCGCCGTATAGTCCGTTTCCGCCGATGAAACTGAAGTAAAGAAGCACACCCCCAAAAGCAGTCATCCAGAAACTGAAGGCGTTCAGCCGCGGGAAGGCCATGTCGCGCGCGCCAATCATCAACGGAATCAGATAAGTGGCGAAGCCGAACAGCATCGGCATGGCCACGAAAAAAATCATTGTGGTGCCGTGCATAGTGAACATGCGGTTGAAAACCTGTGGCGAAACGAAGTGATTGTGCGGAACAACGAGCTGAATCCGCATGATGATCGCTTCGATACCGCCAATCACCAGGAATACCAGCGCGTAGACGATGTAGAGGATGCCCAGCCGCTTGTGGTCTACAGTGACAACCCAGTCGTGTAGCCGCTCGCCGATTGGCCGAGCGTCGCGGCCGACTGTGCTAAGCGCGATAGTTTCTGACGACATCGCGCTATTTCCTCGTGCTCATCGCAGCGTCACCAGGTACCCCGTGAGCGCGTCCAGATCGTGAGCACTCAGTTGCATTGCGGGCATTAAGGAGCCTGGCTTGATCGAGTCGGGATTTTGGATCCACGCTCGCAGATTCTCGTGATTATTCGGTGCTGCGCCCGAGGCGATGGTGTCGCGGCTCATCAGATGCGTGAGGTCCGGACCAAAATGTCCGTCTGCGATGGTTCCGGAAATGGCGTGGCAGTTCACGCACGCGGTAGTTTCGAAGATCCGGCGGCCTTCCGCGACGGCATCGTCATTAACTGCGGGATTCCGCTGTTCCTGAACCCACCGGCTAAACTCTTCCGGCGAATCCACATAAACCCTCAGCAGCATTTTGGCGTGCTGCGTGCCGCAATACTGAGCGCACTGGCCAAGATAAAGTCCTGTCTCCTGAGGATCGATCCACGTGTGATTCACGCGGTTAGGAATCAGGTCCGTCTTTCCGGCTAACCGCGGCACCCAAAAACTGTGGTCGGTGTCGACGGAAAGCAAAGTGAGAAACGTGGGCGTTGGATTCGAAGGGTTGCTGACTGGCACATGCAGCTCGTTCGCGGTGACAACACCTAGAGCAGGGTAACGAAATTCCCACCAGAACTGATGACCGATCGCGATGACTTCGATTGCCCCAGCGGGTTTGGGAGCGTCCTGGATGGAGCGAATCACGCGCGCGGTGGCGAGAAACAGCACCACCACGATGAGGATGGGAATCACGGTCCAGGCGAGCTCTACTTGATTGCTGCCATAAACTTGCGCGGGCTCGCGGCCATCATCATTACCACGCTTGCGGAACTTCGCAACGGCATAGACCAGCAAGCTAAATACGACAGTAAAAATAATGCCGGTGATCGCCAGGACCAGCAATGACAAATGAAAGATGGAGTTTGCGGGCGTTGACTGCGGCTTGAAGATGCTGGGAATCTGCGAGGGGTCCGTTGGAGCACCGCAGCACAATGGAGCAGCCAGCAAGCCGCCCGCGATCAACACAGCGATTCCCGCTATGTTTCTCCCCAAGCTGCGAGTTTGCCCGCTGCATTTCATTTGCTTCGAGCCGGTGTCCCTCCGCTCGCCGCGGCGGCCTGCTCGCGTCCCGAACGCGGGGTGAGCAGCTCTATTAGCATGCCCTCGCGCTCCAGTTCAAGTCCTTCAATTGAGCGATTGCCGGCCTCCTCCAAAACACCGTCCATGGTCCGCTCTGTCATAAATTCAAGCAACATCCCGCGTAAGTGCAACACGCTTGCCAAACCGGCAGAGTTCGAAATTGATTGGAACTAAAGGCCGACGACTGGCGATCAAGCAATGTTTGGCGTCAGGCCGCTAGACTTCATGTCAAAATACGAGACTCTGATCACAACTCGTCGCGATACTCCTCGAAATACAAAGGAAGTTACCTCTGGCTTGGTAGGACGTCGCGATAATTCGATTAGACTTGGGATTTGTCTTTCTTCTGACTGACTGGACTAGCGTGCGTTCTCAGGACGAGAAAGATGGAAGACGAATGGTGACTGGATCCAAGTCTCGTCCACATTTTGACAGCCGTGCCGAAATGTTGGATGCTCTCTTACGTCAGCATTTGGTCTAGGCATCGGATTTGGCGCTCAGCCGAGTGCTTCAGTTCTCACTTCATTTTGCAAACCCTTTGCATAATTGAACGTAGATCAGTTCCTCATTCTGTGGCAGCAGTGGCAAGCGAATTGCCCTGACCGACAAATAGATGAACTCACAACGTACTTGGGCACCCTCCATTAGGTAGGGAGAAAAAGAGCGGCCGATGTCGAGCGAATCAATAACGCTATCGGGAACCGTGGCTGCACGCCGCCCGCTACTGGACAAGGTTGGCGGATCGTTGGCCAAGCTTTTGTGCGTAGCTATGCTGATCGGCCTCCACTCCATCTCCTTGCCGGGCCAGAGCCACGTCTCAGAGCCGGCCGTCAACCTCGGCGATACCAGTTTTCTCGACGCATTAGGGGGACCGGGATTCGTCGTCGAGCAGATTGGCGACGGGGAACATGACGGAACAATCACGGATTCAGCCGGAAACTCTGTGCCGGCCGCGGGTGCAGTGAACAGCATCAGCGGTTTGACACACATTGCATGGCTTAGCTCTAAGCAATTTCTCGGAGGCTGGTACGGAGTGGAAGTTGTCGTCTCGGCAGCGCATGTCAATGCCGGAGCCCAGGGTGAGGCAGGAGGTGTGGGCGCCACGACGATAGCGCCGTTCATTCTGCAATGGCCCGAACATCGAGTTTTAGGCATGGCAATCGACCAGCGCGTAACGGTGGATTTTGACTTACCTACGGGGCAATATTCGCGCGCGTCTAACGTGAATATCGGGGATAACGCCTTCACCGTTCATCCCTATTACGTGATCACCGCGTTTCCGGCAAAACGGCTTGAAACGAGTTGGCGGATTCACTATCTCTGGAACTCGACAAACAATAAACCTCCAATAAGCACAGGCGCGCAATCCACTCAGGCCGGCCAGGCCATTCATTTCAACGCAACCCTTGCGTACAGACTTTGGAAAGGCCTATGGATCGGCCCCAACGCCTACTACCTCAAGCAGATCACCGACGGAAAGATTGACAGTGTGGCGCTTCACAACTCTCCTGAACAGGTGGGTGCGATAGGGCCCGGGATGGTTTGGAACAGCGGAAGCTGGTTTTTT
Organism: Acidobacteriota bacterium; assembly: GCA_003152355.1. Taxonomy (GTDB): domain Bacteria; phylum Acidobacteriota; class Terriglobia; order Acidiferrales; family UBA7541; genus Palsa-147. The sequence goes on from PMAA01000024.1 coordinate 7,337, forward strand.
TATGCCAACGCGTATCATGAGTTTGGGGCGGAAAATCGTGCTACGGGTCATAAGCTGGTTCTGCGAATCGAAAAGACCTTTCCGTGGCCGAAATAGACGAACTCTTTGCTTTCCAGCGTCTCACGATCCACCTGGCCGTCAGGCGCCTTCGTCAGGGCAACGCCTTTGCTTTCGCAATCTGCTGGTTGGCGACAATTGCGCTGGGGGGGAGCTCTTTATTGGCATTTCGTAGATTCGGTGTGGGTCGTTGTATTCACTGTTGTATACATCATCGGGCGATGAGTCATGATCGAAGTCCGTCGAAGGGCGTTCCAAATGTCATCTGAGATGCACGGCAGCACAACATCATGGTCCGTTCTCACCATTGCTGCTCTCGTCGTTGTTGCGTTCATTTATTTTCGAGGCTGGTATCGCCTTAGCAAGGTTCGTCAGAGTGAGGCAAACGTATGGCGTGCTTCGGCTTTTCTAACTGGAGAATTGTTAATGTCCGCGGTCGTTGCTTCACCTCTCGCGGGTCTAGATCATCATTGGCTCACTGCTCATATGGTGCAGCATCTGGTGTTGATGACACTCGCAGCTCCATTGATCCTGTTGGGAGAGCCAGCCGTCATGTTCCTGAACAGTCTGCCTGAGCACTTTCGTACCACTGAACTGTATCCGCTTCTAAGCTTCGTACCGATCGATGGAGTTGGGCGCGTTCTCTCCAATCCGGTTTTTTGCTGGCTTGCCGGTACCGTCTGCGTGATCGCATGGCATGTTCCCAGCGCCTTCGATTTGTCCCTCCAATCCAAAGCTTGGCATGATTTCGAGCAGGTAAGCTTCTTCGCTGCTGGGCTTCTTTTCTGGTGGCCTGTTGTCCAACCGTGGCCAAGTATCGAGAGGTGGAATCGGTGGTTTGTTCCCCTGTATTTGTTCCTCGCTACGATACCGTGCGATGCGCTCTCGGCGTTTCTCACTTTTTGCGGTCGTGTTGTCTATCCCACATACGCCTCTAACCCTCAACTCTTCAATTACCCAGCGCTGAGGGACCAGCAATTCGCCGGCGCCATGATGTGGGTTTGGGTGACCCTCGTCTATCTCATTCCTGCTGTCGTCATCACAATGCAGATACTCTCTCCCGCGGATACGCATAGGCAAAAACGAGCGCGAGCCGCGGGGCCCGCGCCTGCAGTGCATTCGCTAATTCGTGATGACGATTAAAAAGTTCGCTTCCGTCTCGGTGAGCGCCCAATAGTCGGATACCGAGGGATGCCTCCTAACGTCTGGAAACCCCTGGCAGTCCGTTCGGGCTACCAGACTATGCGGACTTAGCTTCGCGGTCACTGAGCGGAGTAATCCCGGCCTCCGCCCTCGCCGCATCCTCCTTCGTGGGCGGCTCCGATGCGAATTGAAATGAGGCCCGTGTCACTTCTCTCCCAAGGGCGTGCAGTTGCTCAGTCAACTGGCTTACCCGGGGGATGCCCCTTTCATCAAACGCCTTCCAGGCCTGCGCAATCGGCATCACTAGAGGGACCGCCCAGCCACGGAGCGCGCGCACGACGAACTCCATCGTGTTCACGGCTTGGAGGCCTTGTACGCCGCCCGCAGTGCTGATCAGGCCGACCACTTTGTCCGTGAGGTACGGCGGATTGCGGTCGTCCAGGAGCTTTAGCCAATCTAATGCGTTCTTGAAGGAGCCGCTTATTGTGCCGTTGTACATCGGACTACTCCAGATCAGTCCGTCTGCCCTGTGAATTGCATCACACATTCTTCTGACCGAGTCCGGAGGACTGTCATTAGCTGGGTCATACATGGGAAGTGAAAGTTGCCTGATGTCGAGAAGTTCTGTTGTTGCGCCGGCCTCTGCCGCTCCTTCCAGTGCGATTCTCAGCGCAGCTAGGCTGTTAGAATGGAGCGCGAGCGATCCTCCCAGGCCAACTACTGTCAGGTGTTTTTTTGTCATCCCTATCTCCTGTTTCGCCAATTCTTGACCAAATTCCGGACCATGCTTAACTCATTGAGAGCGCGTTTGCTTTGATCATTCTTTCGCCCTTTTCGTTCAAGAACGAGCGGTGAGACCGTCCGGTTGCTCGAGCCTCGTGCGCTTCCTTGGGCGCCCACGCTTACATTCGTCGCATACGCGACTACTTCAACTCCAGAACACGGATCGATAATTGACTGATTTTTTTTTCGGTCCACCGAAATTTGCTGCAGATCCGTCTTTAAAAGTCTTGCAAGGTCTTCTGAGATCAATCACCGTGTCCCACGGAGGTCCTTCCAGGGACCGCCGTCCGCGTAACGCTCGGGATACAAGATCTTCGAGCGGGGGTCTTCCGCGGTGTCAAGCTGAAGGACCATCCACTTGGGATACGGAATGCCCGGATCCGATGCGGCGTCAAGGATCCGGACGTCGTCGTCCGAAAGTAGAAGGTCCACCGCACCGATGTTATCTTCCAGTTGCTCGGCCTTGCGGGCAGCGATGATCACGCTGCTAACAGCTGCGCGGCCCAGCACCCACGAAAGAGCCACACGAGCCGGGCTTGCATTATGCTGACCGGCAACCTGCTTCAGCGCATCCACGACTCGGTAGCCCATCTCCTTGTCGAAGGGCACAAACGAACCTGCCTCGGCAAATCGAGTGCCGGCAGGAGCCGGATTGCCGCGGCTATACTTGCCGGAGAGGAAGCCGCCAGCAAGCGGGCTCCAAACCAAAATACCGATGTTGTGGTACTCGGCGAACGACTGGAACTCGTATTCGAGACCCCGACCAACGAGGCTGTAGTACATCTGTGCCGTAACGTATTTTTCCAGCCCCAGCTGCTTCTGTAGCATAACCGCAGTGGCCGCTTGCCATGACATAAGGTTTGATAGCCCGATATAGCGGACCTTCCCATGGCGTACAAGATCGTCGAGTGTTCGCAGCGTCTCTTCGAGCGGCGTGTTGCTGTCCCATCCATGCAC
>PMAA01000100.1 GCA_003152355.1 Acidobacteriota bacterium
GGCAAGATGCCGGCGCTACGATCGCCCGTTTGCCTTGCGCTCGATAAGTGGATCGGGTTCAACCGGGACGCAAAACCCGCCGAATGTGCGTCGCCATCCCGGCTTTCCCCGCCTCGACGCCTGAAATCGCGGATGCTACACTCCGGCGTTCACCGGAGCCGCAATCGCATCGCCATGCCGATTTCTTCCATCCACATTGATACGCGCCCGGACTGGCGTGGGGGCCAAAATCAAGTTCTGCTCACGCTGCGAGGACTACGCGCGCGCGGTCACAACGTGGAACTCCTCGCTCTCGGCGGCGGCGCCCTCGAAAAGCGCGCAATCGCGGAGGGTTTCGCCATTCACGCCATTCCTCCGCGAACCGTTCGTCCCGGCGGCGCGCGACTCTTGCGAAAAATCGTGCGTGCGCGCCGTTTCGACATCGTTCACGCGCACGATCCCCACGGCCTGACCATTGCCTGGCTCGCGGGCGCGCATCGCCGCGCGGCGCTTGTAGCACAACGGCGCGTCGCGAATCCGCTCAAGGGCAGCCGCATAGCTCTCGCACGCTATCATGCCGCGCAACGCATCATCGCGGTATCGCGCTTCGTCGCGGAAAGCGTGATTCAGTCCGGAATCGCCGCCGAGAAAGTCGCCGTTGTCTACGAAGGAGTCGAACTTCCCGCGCCCGCTGTGGCAGGCGAGCGCGAACAAGCCCGTGATAATCTCAGCGTCGCCGCGAACGAAATTCTGCTCGGCTGCGTCGGCTATCTGCTCCCCGAAAAAGGACAGGACGCGCTGATCCGCGCGATGCCCGCAATCCTCCACGAATTTCCAAATTGCAGGCTGATTCTCGCGGGCGACGGCCCGTGCCGCCGCGAGCTTGAGTCCGTCGCGAAGAAACTCGGCGTGGCACGCGCTGTAATCTTTGCCGGATTTGTTGAACGAATCGCGGACATCTATCGCGCGCTCGACATCTTTTTGTTCCCATCGCTCGCCGAGCCGCTCGGAACATCAATGCTAGCCGCCATGTCGTACGGATTGCCGGTAATCGGCGTGGCCAGCGGCGGCGTCCCCGAGATGGTCACGCACGAGCGCAATGGACTTCTCGTCCCCGCGCCCGATCCCGCTGCATTTACCGATGCGACGCTGCGGCTCTTGCGTTCTCGAGATGAAGGAAAAAGATTTGGCACCGCCGCGCGCGAGACAATCCAGGAAAAATTCACTGCCGATCGCATGGTCGAAGTGACGCTAGAACAATACAAACGCATTTTGGAAGATCGCCTCCGATAAATGGTTTTCGTCCTTCCGCAATCCCATAGATAAATTCTTTTGGAAAAACAAAATTTCTGGCAACGCCGGTCGATGTCAAAGCGTCTCTCTAAGTGAGCGCAGAAAACATTGCGCGCTCGGCTCGCTGGAGCAACAATCCAGAATCCCGCCGCGAGCCCGAAAAATTGAAAGGAGGAATTTTTGATATGAGTAGAGGTGTGCGCAGTTGCATTTTCAGTGCAGTGGCTGTTCTGGCGCTTGCCGTACCTTCTTGGGCGGCGCACAGAGACACAACTCAATGGACCGTCATCGACACATCCACAATCGGGTCGAGTACAATTCGGCCCGGCGAATATCAAATCCGCGCGGAAGAAGGAGCCAACCAACTGGAAGTTGTGAAAGAAGGAAATGTTGTGGCGACGGTGCCGTGCCATTGGATCCACCTAGATCAAAAACCGGAGTACACGGAGGTCGTGATCAACAGCAACAGCGTCGATGAAGTTCACTTCGCCGGCAGGACAGAAGCCATAAAGATCGATTCAGGAATGGCTCCGGCGCAGTAGCAGTAGTAACGAACGCGAAGTGAAAACGGGGCAGGTTCTTACCTGTCCCGTTTCTTTTTGTCGAAATCTCGAAAAGAGCCGAATTACTTCAGATACGTCGCGAGCCAGTCTGCAACCGTCTTGTACCAAAGCTCGCTATCCTGCGGTTGCAGGATCCAGTGGCCTTCATTGGGAAAGATCATCAGCTTTGAAGGCACGCCCTGCCGCTGAAGCGCCGTGAAGAATTCCAGGTCCTGCGTGTAAGGGACGCGGAAATCGAGTTCGCCGCCGGTGACAAGCGTCGGCGTCTTGAATTTTCCAAGCGCCGCCGCATTTTTTTCCGGAGAGAACTTGTCGTAGAGCTCCGGATTCGCCCACGGCGTTCCGCCATATTCCCATTCCTCGAACCAGAGCTCTTCCGTCGCTCCATACATGCTGCGGGCGTCGTAAGGACCGGCGTGGCTGATGATGCACTTGAAGCGATCCGTGTGCGTGGCGATCCAGTCCATCATGAATCCGCCGTAGGAAGCGCCACCTGCCGCGACGCGCGAGCCGTCAATGAAAGGATATTTCGCCACCGCGGCCTCGACGCCTGCCATGACATCTATATAGGCTTTGCCGCCCCAATCCTTGCTGACTTCCTCCGTGAACTTCGAGCCGTAACCGGGCGAGCCGTGCGGATTCGGCATCACGACAACGTATCCTGGCGCGGCAAAAACTGCCGCATTCCAACGGTAGCTCCACGCGTCGCTCCACGGCACTTGCGGCCCGCCGTGAACCAGCAGCAGCATTGGATATTTTTTCGTTTCGTCGAAGTTTGGCGGGCGCACGATGAATTCTTCTATCTGCGTTCCGTCGGCGCCGGCGTACCAGAAGGGCTCCATCTTCGGAATATCGAGCTGCGCGAGAACGGTGCCGTTGTGATGCGTCAGTTCGCGAATGCCGTGCCCGTCAATCGCCGAAACAAAAATCTCTGGCGGAAATTCCAGGCTGCTGCGCGTAAACGCGATCGTGTGGCCATCGTGGCTGATCTCGAATTCGCCGTAGTAGCCGTCCGCGAGAATCTTGGTAGGCGCGTTTCCGCCCGCGATGCCAATCGAGTAGATCGGCATCTCGCCTTTTTCTTCCGTCTGAAAATAAATCGTCTTGCTGTCGGGGGACCAATTCGAAGCCGCAACGTCTTCATCAAATTGTTCGGTCAAGTTGATATGTTTTCCCGAAGCACGCTCGTAAACGAATAGCCGCCACCGATCTGATTCAAAGCCGGCAATGAGCTGCGCGCGATAGGCAATCCATTTTCCGTCGGGCGAGTAGGCCGGTCCCCAATCAGCGCCCGGATTATCAGTGATGCGCTTCGGCGCAGCGCCGCCCTTCACTGGAACGATGAAAATGTCGTTATTCGTGCTCAGCGCTTCGTCCTTGTCGGTGTTCGCTGTGAATGCGAGCTCCTGCCCGTCGGGCGAAAACGAAATTGCTTCGGGATCGCCGAGATTGAACGGCGGAACATCGTAGTCGGCGCCAGACGTCAGATCCTGCGGCGCACCGCCATCTGTTGAGACGGCGAACAAGTGACTTCGCTTGCCGTCCCACCACTGCGTCCAGTGGCGATAGAGAAGCTTTGTGTAAATTCGCGCTTTCGCTTTACTCTTCGCCTTATCGGCGTCGCGCTTCGCATCGCAGGCATCATCCGTGCAATCGGGATACACGCGCGAAACGAACGCGATCGTCTTGCCGTCGGGCGACCAAAGCTCATTGTCGGCGCCTCCGGAAAGGGAAGTGATCCGCGACGCTTCCCCGCCCGCCAGCGAAATCCAATAGACCTGCGTATTGCCGTTCCGCCCCGAAAGAAACGCAAGCTTCTTGCCATCCGGCGACCAGCGCGCCCGCTCATCGCTCCCTCCGCGCGTAATCTGCCGCGGCTCGCCGCCCGTCGTGGCAACGATCCAAACATCGGAAACCGTGTGATTCGCTTCCTTATCGGGTACGGCGACGGTGTAAGCGATCCATTTTCCGTCGGGCGAGATTTGTGGATCGCTCACGCGCCGCATGGAAATCAAATCGTCGAATGTGATCGCGCGCTTCGGAGTTTGTGCCGCAGCGGCAACGCTCAGCAGAAAAATTGCCAAAGAAATTGTACAGACACGATTCAAGCGCAAGGCTCGTCCTCCTGGATTAATTCGCCCCAATGTTACAGATAAGCCGGCAAAGAAGCTGGATGTTCTCATTTTCGCGGGCGATTTCAAAGCTGAGAAAGAAAGGCGGACCTTGGATGCAGAGCGTTCGGTCAGCGTTACACATGACGCGAATCATACCGTTTCCCCGGCGATGCGCTACACTCTGCCGATTGGCAAGCTCTGCTCGAAAGGTAGCCGTTCATGGCAGACGCCTTATTCGTTCATCGTCTTCATTTCGCCTTTACGATCACGTTCCACTACATCTTTCCTCAACTCACGATGGGGCTCGCTCTCCTCATCTTCATCATGAAAACGATCGCGTTGCGCACCGGTGACGCTCGCTGGAACCAGGCCGCGAAATTCTGGGGCAGGATTTTCGGCATCAGTTTCGCGCTCGGCGTCGTGACCGGCATCCCGATGGAATTTCAGTTCGGCACAAATTGGTCGGCATTCTCGAAATTAGCGGGCGGCGTGATTGGCCAGACGCTCGCGATGGAAGGCGTCTTCTCATTTTTTCTTGAATCATCGTTCCTCGGACTTTTTCTCTTCGGCGAAAAGCGCCTCGGCCCGAGGCTTCACTGGCTTTCGTCCATGATGATGTTCATCGGCTCGTGGCTTTCGGGCTATCTCATCGTGGCCACGGACGCCTGGATGCAGCATCCCGTCGGTTATGCAATTGAAGCGAACGGATCATACGCGCTCACAAGTTTTTGGGCGCTCATCCTGAATCCGTGGGCGCTCGCGCAGTACGCGCATACCATGCTCGGCGCGGTGCAGACGGGCTGTTTCGCGATGGCCGCGGTCGGCGCGTTCTATCTCCTGTCGCAGCGGCACGCCGATTTCGGAAAGCTTTTTCTGCGCGTGGCGATCATCGTCGGCGTCATTGCGGCGATGGCGCAGCTTTCTCCTACTGGCGACATTCAAGGACGAATCATAGCCGTGCATCAGCCTCCCACTCTTGCGGGGATGGAAGGACTCTTCCAATCTGGGCCGGGCGCGCCGCTAGCGATTCTCGGACAGCCCGACATGGAAAAGCGTCGTCTCGACAATCCATTGATCGTGCCCAAAGCGCTCAGTTTCCTTACGTACCGAGTGTGGACGGCGGAAGTAAAAGGCCTCGACGCGTTTCCGCAGAACGAAGAATCCGACAACATTCCGCTCCTCTATTTCAGCTATCACATCATGGTCGGCCTCGGAACGATCTTCGTCGCGATTCTTTTGCTCGCGGCATTTAAGCTCTATCGCGGGACGCTCTACACATCGCAGGCCACGCTCTGGATTCTCATGCTCTCGTTTCCATTTCCCTTCATCGCCAACACAGCCGGCTGGATCACGGCGGAAGTTGGCCGCCAGCCGTGGCTGATCTACGGATTGATGCGGACGAGCGCGGGCGTCTCGAAGCAAGTATCGGCAGGGAATGTATGGTTCACGCTACTCGGCTTCTGTGGTCTCTATGTAGTCCTAAGCGTGCTGTTTCTTTTCTTGATCTACCGCGAAATTGACGAAGGGCCCGCGGGACACACCTCCGCGCCTGGCACACCATCCCAGCCGCAACCGGCCGCGGCGGATTAGGAGGCTCGAGATGGAGACGATCTGGTTCGCACTCGTCGCCCTGATGATCACCACGTACGTCGTTCTCGATGGCTTCGACATCGGCGCAGGCATCGTTCATCTCTGGATCGCGCGTACCGATGTTGAGCGCCGCGCGGTCATCGGCTCGATCGGCCCCGTATGGGACGGCAACGAAGTCTGGCTCATCGCCGGAGGTGGCGTCCTCTATCTCGCGTTCCCCGCGCTCTACGCGTCGAGCTTCGCCGGCTTCTATCTCCCGCTCATGATGGTGCTCTGGCTTTTAATTTTGCGTGGGACATCGGTCGAGTTCCGCAGCCACGTCGTCTCCCCGCTCTGGGCTGCGTTCTGGGACGTCGTGTTCTGCATGTCGAGCGTTCTGCTCGCTGTTTTCTTTGGCGCTGCGCTTGGCAACGTAATTCGCGGCGTGCCGCTCGACGCCAACGGAATTTTCTTCGAGTCGCTCTGGACCAGTTTTCTTCCTGGAGCGAACCCGGGAATTCTGGATTGGTACACGATTCTCGTCGGCGTTGCAGCACTCGTCGCGCTGACGATGCACGGCGGGCTCTGGGTGGCGCTCAAGACGAGCGGCGACGTCTCGGCCCGCGCTTCGCGCCTCGTGGGTCAGGTGTGGTGGCTCGTCGTGCTGATGACGATTGCGATCACGACTGCCAGTTTCAAACTTCAGCCACAGCTCGCGTTGGGTTTGCGCGCGCGTCCCTGGGGATTCGTATTTCCGGTGCTCGCGGTAGCCGGCCTTCTCGGCGTGTTCTGGTTCGAGCGCCAGCGCGACGAGTTGAAAGCATTCCTCGCATCGTGCGCCTACATCATCGGCATGCTCACGAGTGCTGCGACCGGCCTTTATCCTTACGTTCTGCCTGCCGCGACGAATCCCGGGTACGGCCTCACCGTATATTCAGCACACGGCCCGGAACACGGACTTCGCGTCGGCCTCGTCTGGTGGATTATCGGCATGGCTCTCGCCACTGGATACGCCGTGTTCACGTACCGGCGCTTCGCCGGCAAAGTCGTGGTCTCAAGCGACACCCACGGCGAAGGCTACTAGCTGCAAAAACGCTCTAATTTTATTTGGATTATTTCGGAATGCCGATGGCCCAAGTGTAGCCATCAGGATCTTCGAGAATCACATCACGCCAGCCATGCGGCTTTTCCTGCGCCGGCTGCAGTATCTTTGCCCCGGCCGCCCGCGCTCGAGTTTCCACTTCATCCGGATCCACGTGAAATAACCGTAGCTCCGCGCCCAATCCGCGCCGCGCCCCGCTCTTGAGTTCTCGCTGCCACGCGTGCTTTTCGTACGCGCGATCGGCGTGAATCATGAATTCAAGCCGCGCCGCGCGCAATGCCGCGAAATCCGGATCGGAATGGTGCACGATGGCGCCGAGAATATCGCGATAAAAAGCGATCGACCGCGCGATGTCTCTCACCAGCAGATTGACGGTGAAGTCCGGCATTTGCCGGCCGTATTCGTCGGCCGACATCCATTGTTCGTGAGCTCGCTCTTGCGTTCGTTCATTCATACCGCATGTCAATTCAAAATGCGCTATTGCGTCGCGTGTGGTTTGGCGATGTCGCTGAGCAAATCCGGCTGCGATTCCACGCGCTCCAGATGCGGAAATCGAAGCCCGCCGTGATAATCCACCGCATACGATTTCATATACACGCCGTTCGCCACCAATAGATTGATCGGCTCCGAGCTCGATTTTGCAGCTTCGACGGCCTCGCCAATCGCGGCCGGCGAAAACTGCCGCCCGTTCACCGCGACAATCCGCATCCCCGGTCCCAGCCCCGCGACGTACGCCGGCCCTCCGTGAATCACGTCTCCGATTGCGCCGTCTTCGTTAACGCTCAATCCCATCGAGTCCCGCAGGTTCAAATGATTGTAGGCTTCTTCGCCGGCCTCTCTGATTTCGTTGGGCGCTTCGTTGTAGACTAGCTTCCATCCGCCATTCTCGATCCCGCCGAGCGGCGCGTGCGGGCTGAGCGAAGTCAGGCGTTCGGTGAGCAGCCCGCGCCAATCGTTCGGCGCCACTGCGTTCAGCCCATTCACAACATCATCGAAAGTGTAAGTCTTCAAATCCGGCTGTCCGCCCGGCCCTCCCTCGAAAAGCTTGCAGAAATCGTCAATGGACTTGCTGTTCTGCGTGAGTTGCCGGATCTTCGTGTCTACTTCGAGCCAGATCAATTCGCCTTCGTCGTAGTAATCCGTGCCGCGCCTCCAATTCTCCCAATCGCCGCCCGCAAAATACAAAAGCGACGCGGCATCAGCCGTGTCCTGCAACGGCCGCCACGTGCGCCCGGGTTGGTATTCGTAAGTCGCCGCGATGTCGGCGAGGTGCTCGCGATACTCCTGCTGCGTATAGAGTCCGCTGCGAGCCGTGAGAACGTTTCCGAGATATTCCGTCAGCCCCTCATACACCCACAACAAATCATCTTTCATCGGCTGCTGGAAATCGGGCGTCGCCAGATCCGCGGGCCTGCGATATTTTCCGTTCCAAGAGTGAACGTATTCGTGCGGCAGCAATCCGGCACCGTCAAGCCGCAACGTTTCATCAATCAGCGAGCGCTCGGGCAGACGCGAATCATCCGACTCGTGATGTTCGAGGCCGAAATGCGCCACGTCGTCGCTGAGCGTCAGCAGAAAATGATAGTCGCGATAGTGCCGCGAGCCGAAAAGCGCGCCAGCCTCCGTCACCAAATTCCGCAAATGCAATTGAAGCTCCGGCGGCATCGCAACGGCCGCAGCGCTGTCTGCCGCGATGTCAATTTCATGCGGCGGCGTTTGCCCCGGCGATAAATCAATCACGCGCAGGAAGCGACCGGAAATCACAGGCGAGTCCACCAGCATATCGAGCGACACCGGCGAGAAATGAACCTCGCCTCCGCCCTGGCTTGCCACCGGCAGGGAAGTTGCGAACTTCCAGCCGTCGGGCAGCCGCAGGCTCGAGTCAAAAGTAATCGCGTCCGCCGTGTAGCCCTTCGGATAGAGCAGCACTTGATTCCAGCTCAATAGATCGAGAGACGCTGTTGCCGAAGCTCCGGCGGAAAATCCCGTCGCAGGCGCGGACAGCAGAAAATCGAGCTGCACATCGAGCGAATCCGCTCCAGCCGGAATATCGAGATGGAAAGCAAACATGTCCACCAAATCGCGCCGCCAGGGAATTTCTTTTCCGCCCGCGCTGAATTTCAGCCCCGCAAGATTGGCCACTGGGCCATCCGGCGCATGCTCCCCCGGAATCCATTCCGGGTAATAAAGCGTCAGCGCTCCCGCATGAACCGGAATCGTTTCCTTCGCGTGTATAATTTTTTGTGGCGCTTGCGTCGCGTCCACCCACAACTTGATCGTGCCTATCGCCGGGGCCGCCGGACCTGCAGCTGAAGCCTGCGCCACTCCGGCAGTGACAGCAAAAATCAGCGCTACGCAAACGCGCGCAAGACTCCTACGATTCATCATTCCCACTGAGATGCCCCCTTAAATGTTCGTGTCAATTGTCCGTGTCATTAGACGCTGGCAGGCTGCGTCTGCGTTACTTCGCCGTGACTCCAAGCTCCAAGAATAGAAAGCCGGCGATGTCCGTGTTCTCCTCGATTTCCTTGTTCAGCGGCCGGCCACCCGAATGCCCCGACTTCGTGTCGTAGAGAATCAAAATGGGGCTGTCGCCGGCATTCGCCGTTTGAACGCGCGCGGCCATCTTTCGCGCATGCAGCGGATTCACGCGCGTATCGCCGTCGCCCGTAACAAAAAGCGTCGCGGGATATTTCGTGCCGTCCTTCACATTCTGATACGGCGAATACGCCAGAATATATTTGAATTGCGCGGCGTCATCCGACGATCCGTACTCCGGCACCCACCAAGTTGCCGGCGGAAATTTCTGGTAGCGCACCATGTCGAGCAGCGGATAGAGGCACACCACAGCCTTAAAAAGATCAGGCCGTTGCGTCATCGCCGCTCCCACCAGCAATCCGCCGTTGCTGCCGCCCGCGATCGCCAACTTCGACGAGTTCGTGTACTTGTTTGCGATCAGCCATTCCCCCGCCGCAATAAAATCGTCGAATACGTTTTGTTTGTTCTCCATCATGCCCGCGTGATGCCAGGCTTCGCCGAATTCGCCGCCTCCGCGCAGATTGGCTAGCGCGTATATGCCGCCGTGATCCGCCAGGACCACGCCAAGCGCGCTAAACGACGGCGTATTGCTCACATTGAATCCGCCGTAGCCCGTCAGCACCACGGGCCGCGCGCCGTCGCGCACCAGTCCCTTCTTATAAAAGAGGAACATTGGCACGCGAGTCTTGTCCTTCGATTCGTACCAAACCTGCTCGACCGTGTATTTCTCGCTGTCAATCGGCACCGAGGATTTCTGCCACGTGTCGAGTTTTTCCGATTTGACGTCGTAGGACAGGATGGTATCGGGCAAGTTGAATGAATGGAAATCGAGGAACACCCGGCCATTCTCCCATCGTCCTGTCGTTCCGCTCACCGAGCCGAGAATCGGCAGCGGCACATCGCCCACGGATTTACCGCTCGCTTCGAAGAGTCGCAATTGCGAAGTCGCGTTTCGGACGTACTCGACAAGCATCTTTCCGCCATACAGGCCGTAGTTCTGAATCGTCACGTCCGACTCGGGAATCACCTCAGTCCACGCGTCCCGTGCTGGATTCTTCAAGTCCACGGAATAAATGTGCCAGTGCGGCGCTTTCCAGTTCGTCATTATGTAGAGCGTGCCGCCTTCGATATCGCCAAAAAAAAGAGAATCCAAATCGTTCGAGATAGCTTTAACCGGTTCGCCGCTTTTCAAGTCCTTCAAATAAACTTCTGCTCGCGTACTCCCCGATCCGTAAATAACGTTGATGACGAGGTAGCGGCCGTCCTCCGAGATCTTTGCCGAGATGATCTTGTCCGTTCCAAAGCCTTTGCCGAAAATTTCGGTGTCCGTCTTCGCGTCCGTGCCCATCACATGGTGAAGCACCCGCGGTCCGTCTGGCGTCATGCGCGTGTAGTACGCCCCATGATTACCGGGCTCGATCGAGAGGCTGAAGTAATCGGCGTGCGGCAATTCGTCCGTCAGCGCCTTCATCGTCTTCACGTCCAGAAAACGCACGGTAACTTCATCCTGCCCGCCGGCCCGCACGTTGTACGCCGCCAGCGAGCCATCGCTCGAAACGTCCAATAGGCCGACGCTCGTCGTGTGGTCCGCGCTCAGCGGGTGCGGATCGATTAGAACTTCATCCTTGCCGTGGAGGCCGTCGCGCTTGTAGATGACGTAGAGTTGTTGATCTGGCGCGCGCTTTGAAAAGAAATAAACGCCGTGGCGCTCGCGCGGCAATCCGATCGATTCGACTTTCATCAATTCCGAAAAGCGCCTCGAAATTTCCGCCCGGCCGGGCACGGCATCGAGAATTGCTGAGGTGCACTTGTCCTCGGCCTCAATCCACGCCCGCGTTTCGGGGCTGTTCTGGTCTTCGAGCCAGCGGTAAGAGTCCGTGACAGAAACGCCGTGAATCATTTCGACCACGTTTTCCTTGCGCGTTTCCGGTGGGCACTTTCCCATCGCTGTCTCCTGGGCAAACGTCGAGCTGGGAATCGCGGCAAGCATCGCGAACAAAATAAAAACAGCTCGGATAATTTCGCAGCGGGCGGCGCGATTGCGGCGCTCGCAGACGTGGAGGGGCCGCAAATATTCATCGATCATTTTTCTGTCCTTTGCGCCCGCCGCCCCAGCGTTGCGCTATGTGATGGGAGTCGCTGTTTTTCGAGGAGGATTGAAGAACGGCAATTCGCGTACCGTCGCGCGAACCTTTTGCCGCACCGCCTCCACCGTCAATTCCATTTGCAATTCGGTTCCGGCCGCGGCGTGCTCGCGATTGATGCTGGCGAGCGCGATCATTTTCTTGAGCGTCGGCGACCACGTGCTCGAAGTCGCTTTGCCCACCTGCAATCCGCCGCGATAGACGGGCACCGCCGTGCGCGATGCCGTGCTAGGCACTTGCGGCGCGAGGCCCACAGTCTCGAATTGCCGCTCGACGTCGTCCCAGTTAACGTCAATGCCCATCAGCAGCCGCTTCGGCCCGCGCCGGATTTCCTCTTCCAGCGCCGCGCGGCCGATAAAATGTTCTTTCTTCAAATCCACCAACCGCCCGAGCCCGATTTCGTACGGCGAATATTTCTGCGACTCGATCAACGCCTTCTTGCTGCTGAAATAATCGGCCTCGATCAGAATCAGTCCCGCTTCGATTCTCGCTACGTCGAGCGCCAGCATTCCGGCAGGATGAATGTCGAATTGCTGTCCCGCTTCCATCAGCGCATCCCAAACTGTTCCCGCTTCGGCCCACGGGATCCACACTTCGTAGCCGAGATCGCCGGTGTAACCGGTTCGCGAAATGTCCACGTCCACTCCGCCGATTTTCCCGCGCGTGAAGCGAAAATATTTGAGATTCGTGATGTCAGCAGTGGCGGCGCGCTGCAGCAGTCGTCCCGACGTCGGACCTTGCAGCGCCAGCGCCGCAATCTGATCCGTGATGTCTTCGATGTTAACGTCGAGCCCAAGCGCATTCTGCTGGAACCACCGAATACTCGGATCCGCTGCAGTCCAACGATACGTATCCTGCGTGAGCCGTGAGATCGTGCCGTCGTCAATTACTTTTCCGTCTTCATCGCACCAGCAGCAGTAAATCACCTGCCCAACTTTCACTTTGTTGATGTCGCGCGTGATCACGCGATTTACAAACTTCGTCGCGTCCTTGCCCGAAATGAAATATTTGAAAAGAGGAGTGACGTCGAACAGCGCGGCCGCATTGCGGATCGCGTTGTACTCGTGCTCGTGATGCACCTCATACACGCTAACCGTGTAGTAACCCGACCACTCGCGGTAATTCAAGCTGTGGCAAAGCGGAAAAGTTCTCTCGTGAAACGCGGTTCCAATGGGCAAAGGGTTGGCCTCGGAAAGAATTGGGTCGAAGCCGGATTATACGCCGGAGCCCTTCCCGAAGGCGTCAGCCCGATCTTCGCAGACCGACAAAGAAGGAGACGACGAGGCGGGGTTGCGGACCGAGGAAACGACCCCGGAGATTGAATAAAGAAAGGCGTTACTCGCGCTGCTCAGCAGCCATCCCAAAAGAGCAACAAACCAGGACGCATGGTCGAGTCCTAACGATCAGGATGGAAGAAGGGCAAAGGTCAAGAAGAGGCGTCGTAGTCGGATTCCAGCCCACCCGGCGGGCGATGAGGTAAACGCCAGAAGCAACCCAGGCAACAAAAATCCAACAGCGGCAAACGCACCTACGATTTCGAATCTCTTGCGCAACTCTCAGCTCGCCCGCTCCGAGAATGCTTTCAGAATAGACCCTGTCGCAAAGCGGCCCTTGGTGGACGTGATGTCACCACCCGAACGACGCGAGAGAAATGCAGACAAAATGGCCCGTTCCCGATAGAATGGCGATTCGACTCCAGCCATGCGCTCAATCATGCCCACTTTGTCGAGTGTCCTCCGCAGCTGGAGCGTCCTGCCGAGCGGGCTCTGATGCTCACCCGAAAACTGCGCTAGTATTCTTGGTCCGCAGTCTCAACCAGCACGCTAACAGCTAAAGGCTAAGAGCTTATGGCTACTTCATACGATGTCATCGTAATCGGCGGCGGCCACAACGGCCTGGTCAACGCCGCCTACCTTGCGCGCGCCGGAAAGAAAGTTCTTGTGCTCGAACGCCGCCACATTCTCGGTGGCGCTGCCTGCACCGAAGAAGTCTTTCCCGGCTTCAAGTTCTC
>PMAA01000152.1 GCA_003152355.1 Acidobacteriota bacterium
AGCGCCGAACCCGCAGTTATGCCGCGGATCAAGGGCGGAATGATGGTTACTGGTAACTACTTCCACGTGCTGGGCGTGGAGCCGCGGCTGGGTCGCGGGTTTCGGGAGGACGAAGACCAGGTGCCCGGCCGCGATGCCGTGGTAGTCCTCGGGCCGGCCTTCTGGAGGCACGAATTCGCGAGCGACCCGTCCGTCCTGGGCAGGAGGATTCGCCTAAACGGCACGGAGTTCACCGTGATTGGCGTGGCACCGGATACCTTCCCGGGGTTGTTAACATTCGGGCATCCCGACTTCTACATGCCGCTTGCGATGGCGAGGGTGTTTTCGACCAATCTTCAGAAGAATTTTTTCGAGGACCGCGACGATCGCGAGTTGAACGTAAAGGCGCGCTTGAAACCGGGCACGACGCTGCAGCAGGCCCAGGATGAACTCGCCGTGCTGGCCAAAAACTTTGAAGACGAGTATCCGAAGGTCAATCGCAGCCGCGGCGCGGCGGTATACACGCAGTTCGAAACGCGGACTCGAGAAGACGATAATTGGAAATTCGGCGTGATTTTTGTGATCCTCGCGCTGGCGGTTCTGCTGGTGGCTTGCACCAATGTTGCCGGACTTCTTCTGAGCCGTGCGCGCGCGCGAACCCGCGAAATCGCCGTACGATTGGCGCTTGGCGCCGGGCGTTTCCGGCTCATCCGGCTGCTGTTGACGGAAAGCCTGATTTTGGCGGCCCTGGGTGGATTGGCCGGGATCGCCATCGGTTACGGCGTCATAGAGTGGTTCCATAGTAAAGAAAGTATCGTGTTCACGAACGAGTTGCCGGCCTCGATCCCGTTCCACATGGACACGCGCATACTTCTAGTGAGCCTCGCGTTGTCCTTGTTAAGCGCGATCCTTTGCGGCCTGGCGCCGGCGCTGCAGAGCACGCGCGTGGACCTGGTGAACGGACTCAAGTCTGCCGAAGGGGATGTGCCCGGGCGCAAACGCCTATGGGGCCGGAACGTGCTGGTGGTGGCGCAGGTTTCGACGTCCCTGATGCTGCTGACGGCGTCTTTCCTGATGGCCCGGGGTTTCCAACACAGCTTGTTGGATGGAACCGGTTTCGCGAAAGACCATCTGCTGATGACCAGCTTCGATCCGCGCCTGATTCAGTACAACACAGCTCAGTCGCAGCAGTTCTATAAGCTGCTGGCCGAACGGATGCGAGAAACTCCCGGAATTCAAAGCGAAGCTCTCACGCAGAACATTCCGCTTGGGCCGGACGGCTTTGACGGCGTGGCGTTCGTGCCAGACGGTTTCCAGATGGCGCCGGATCGCGAGAATTTTAATTCGACAATGGATACGGTTGATGAAGGTTACTTCGTGACGATGGGGATTCCGATCTTGCGAGGCCGTGGCTTCCTAACGTCAGACACCACCGATGCGCCGCGTGTCGCTGTGGTGAACGAGCGTTTCGCGAACCACTATTGGCCGACGGGGGATGCGGTGGGCAAACACATTCGCCTCGATAGCCGCGCCGGGACATCGGTGGAGATCGTAGGCATCGCGCAGACGATCAAGTATCAATCGACTATGGAAAAGCCGATGGACTTCCTGTATATGCCGCTGGCCCAGCATCCTGTCGCGCGAATGTACTTGATGTTGCGGTCGAGCGGCGATCCGCTGCAATTGGTCCAGCCCGTGAAGGATGTTGTGAGGTCGATCGATCCGAACCTACCGATATTGCAGACGAGGGCTTACGAGGACTTATACGTGAATCAGGCCGTAAAAGGGCCGCTAATCGCGATCGACCTGGTGGGTGCGATGGGCGGCGTGGGCCTCCTGCTCGCGATCGCCGGTTTGTATGGACTGGTGGCGTACAACGTGAGCCGCAGAACCCGCGAGATCGGCATACGCATGGCCCTGGGCGCGGCAAGCTCGGACGTGCTGCGTCTGGTGATGGGCAAGGGCATCATGCTCGTCGGCATTGGAACGGTAATCGGGCTGGCGATGGGTTTCGCCCTCGAGCAGCTCATGAATTCCATGCTGTTCAATGCCGGCGGAGTGGACATTCTGGCTTATGTAGTCGTGGTGCCGTCGATGTTTCTGGTGACCATGCTGGCGGCCTACGTGCCCGCACGACGAGCATCCAAGATAGCGCCAACTCAGGCGCTACGATACGAGTAGCCCAGTTAGTTCGCTGTCCTAAGTTTGATTCGCTTTTGAGCGTCATCGTAATTCGACTCGGAGGCTGGCGCCTCCGGCGCTGGAGATTTTCGGCGGCGGTTACTTCTCGGCTGCGAAGAAAATTTCTGTGATTTCGACGGTCTCTTTTTGACCAGGTTCGTATTTCCACTGCTTTACGGCCTCGAGAGCTGCGCCAGCGAGCAAGGCATTTCCACCGACTATGCGGGTCTTTTTGACTACGCCGTCGGGCGAGACGGTGACTTCGACTCTTACTTTCCCTGACAGCTGATACTGGCGCGCTAGCTCGGGGTATTTCGGGTCAATTTTGGTCTTGATCTTTCGAATGATTGCTTGCTGGGAGATTTCCTGCGAAAACGCGGGCGAATGCAAAAACAGAGTTCCCAATACGAGAAGTCCGAAGGCCGACTTCGAGAAGCTTTTATAAGCCTGCACGTCCGCTTTCCTTTGGCCGGGTGGCAAAGGTCCAACAGAAAGGATGCAAGACGCATGCCAGGTGGGCGCTCGAGATTTCGCGCACCTTCGAGAGTGCGATCGTGGGCCAACATGCTGATCTTGCGTGAGATGCTCAGTGGCGGGTGACGGGGGCGAGTTCATGCGATGTCTCACGGATTTGAGGGAAACGGCGTTTGATCTCACGGTGAGACGAGAAATCTGAGAGGTTGAGACGGACAGGAATTTGGCGTTGGCGCGCTTTGAATTCAGTTCTCGGGGCTGAATTGAGTTTCGTAGTTCTAAATTCAGTTTGGGGTTCTATTGGAGTTGTCTGGAGCGATTCCCGCGCGGCGCTCGATCTCGCTTGACGGCGGGAGCTACTCTGCTTGTTGAAAATCGGCTACGATGAAGATGTATTTCTTATCGCATGGCGCAAACCTTCGAAATTGAACTGAATCCGCGGCAGCGCGTTGCCGCCGAGCATGGCGATGGGCCGCTTCTTGTGGTCGCGGGCGCGGGCACGGGCAAGACTCGCGTAATAACCGAACGGATTCGGCTTCTGCTTGAAAATGCTCCGCAGCTTTCCGGCGAAAGCATTCTCGGCCTCACGTTCACCGACAAGGCCGCGAACGAAATGCGCTGGCGGCTTGGCAAGCGCCTGGGCGAGCGGGCGGCGGGAATTTGGCTCGGCACATTTCATTCTTTCTGCTACAACGAAATTCTTCTGCCGTCAAATCCCGATTTGAAAGTGATTGATCCGCTCGATCACCGCATTCTGCTTCGGCGGAACATTCAGCGCCTCGAACTGAAGATCTTCAGACGCCTCTCCGAACCGGGAGAATTCCTGGAGGATTTCGAGAACTTTTTCTCGCGCTGCCAGGATGAACTGGTGACGCCGGACGATTACCAGCGCTACGTGGACGGATTGAAGGCGAGTTACGAGGCGAAACGCGGGCAGATGGAGCCAGAAGCGCAGAGCGTCCAAGAGGAAACGATCGCGGAGAAAGAGGAGATTGCGCGCGCGTATCGGGTGAGCGAGCAAATCCTGCGCGAGCGGCATTTGGTGACCTACGGCGCGCAGTTGATGCAGGCGGTGCTATTGCTGCGATCCGACGCGGCGCTGCTTGAAAAGATGCGGGAGCGCTATCGCTACATCCTCGTGGACGAATTTCAAGACACGAACGTCGCGCAACTGGAATTGCTGCGGATGCTGACCGGCGAGCGTCGCAATATTTTTGTGGTCGGAGATCACAATCAGGCGATCTACCGGTTCCGCGGCGCGTCATTTGGCAGCCTGAAGACCTTTCTCAAGGATTTTTGCGGCGTGTCGCGTGAAATGCCGGAAGAGAAATGGCCGCGCGTCCATCTGACGCAGAATTACCGCTCGACGAAGCGAATCCTGCGAGTGGCGGGGATGGTAGCGGCAGAGAGCGACGATTCGCGTTACGTGCCATTCACGCCGCTCGACACGGAAAATCCCGAGGGAGAGAAAATTCGGATCGTCGAGTTCGGCCGGCCCGAAGAAGAGGCTGAATGGATTGCGAACGAGATCGAGAAATTCCACGCGGCCGGCGTGCCCTGGCGCGACTTCGCGGCGCTCTACCGCAAGCACACGCATCGGACGTGCCTGGTGGAATCGCTCACGCGGCGGCAGATTCCCTTTGTGATTCGGAGGCTTTCGATTCTTTCGAGCACGCTCGTTCGCGACTTGCTTGCATACATGCGATTGATTGCCGTCCCGTCGGATGATGTGGCGTGCGCGCGCATTCTCGCGATTCCCTACTGGCGAATCGAGCCCAGGGATCTTGTCCGCGTGGCCGAGCGCGCCCAGAAGAGCCGAGGGAAAACGCTGTGGGAAGAGTTTGAATCGTGGGCAGGCGAGAAAAAAGGACTGCCGGGCGCGCCGTCTGAGGATTCCCGCGAAGGCGAATTGGTCGAGTTCGTCTTTTCGATGCGCGCACGAGCGAAAAAAGCGAACGCGAAGGAAATGCTTGCCGAATTGACCGCGGCGATCGGCATTGCGCCGCTGCCCGCCGAGAGCGATTCGTACAATCTCGATCGCTTCAAGACATTTGTGGAGGAATGGCAGAAGAAAGGCGACGGATGGTCGCTGCATGATTTCATAAAGTACCTGGGATATTTTGACGAAGCGGGCGGCGATATTTTTGTGGACGCGGAGCCGGCGGACGACGCCGTGCAGTTGATGACCGTGCATTCGGCGAAGGGGCTCGAGTTTCAGCACGTGTTTCTGCTGCGACTGTGCCGAGGGGATTTTCCGTCGCGGACGCGGCAGCCGGTTTTTGAGTTTCCGCCAGAGTTGATGAAGGAAGAATTGCCGCCGGGGGATTTTCAAAAGCAGGAAGAGCGCCGGCTTTTCTACGTGGCGCTGACGCGTGCGCGATGGATGTTGACGCTGAGCACGATCATCAACAAGCGAAAGAAACGATCCGAGTTTTTCGACGATCTCCTCGAAGATGCGAAGATTCAGAAATTCGACCTGCGGCAGCTTGCGCCGCGCGTTGCCGTGCCCGATGCGCGGCTGACTGTGGGCTCAGCGCCGGTGGACGCTTCGCAGCCTGGATTGTTTGGCGAGGCGACGGATGCGACGAAGGCTTACTCGCACATCGCGCTGTGGGCGAATGCGTTTCATCCGCCGCGGCCGGAGCCGCTGCAATTGAGCGCGTCCGCGATCGACACGTATCAAGGCTGCCCGATGAAATACCTGCTCGAAGCTTCCTGGCACCTGCGCGGCGAGCCGAAAGCGATGATGACTTTCGGCAACACGATGCACAAGACGATCAAAGAATTCGTCGCCGATGTGAAAAAGCGGAAACGAGTTTCGTTCGAGGAAGTGGCCGCGATTTACGATCGCGTGTGGTCTGGCGCGGGCTTCATCGATGATTACCACGAGGAGGAATACAAAAAAGCGGGACGCGAACAGCTTGCAGCGTTCCACAAGACGTACTCCGCTGCGCCGGCCGACGTGTTGATGCAGGAGAAACAGTTCGAGATCGAGATGGAAAATAACGTCACGATACTCGGGCGAATTGACCAGGTGAATCGCATCACGCGCGACGAAGTCGAAGTGGTGGACTACAAGACCGGCAATCCGAAGTCGCAGAAAGCCACCGACGCGAACTTGCAGTTGAGCGTGTACGCGCTGGCCACACGTGAAGTGCTCGAGCTCACGCCGAAGCGGCTCACCTTTTACAACCTGGTAACCAATGAAGCGGTGGTGACGGAGCGCAACGCGAAGGCGCTCGACGCCGTGCGCAAGACGATTTCAGAGACTGCGGATTTGATTCGAGCTGGGGAATTTCCTGCGAAGCCGGGATTTCTTTGCCGTTATTGCGATTTTCAGCCGATTTGCCCGGCGCATGAGCAGTTAGTTTCGATACGGACGACCAATTCAAAGCCGCAGTGACGCATTTGGCGCGACGCGAGAATATTTTCCCAGGACGCGCCGCAACTTCATCCCTCAAAAACAGAACGAGGCGACCGTTTTTGCGATCGCCTCATTCGGAGAACCAGTTGAGCGGAACAACCTCGCCGTCGTTCCGTTCACAACGCGCATCAACTACTTGCTTTCTCCCCAGCGACGCGGCAGCGTAAAACTTTGTTCGCGCCACAATCGTTCCCTTCCTTAATACGAGCGCAAGCGAATCCTGTCAAGGAAAAATCTGCGACCGCGTTGTCCGATTAGTCCGGAAAAAAAATACGAACGCTTAGTGCGCCGTCTGATAATAGCCCTGCCTCGCATTGACGTGCAGCCCGGCACGCTCGACGCGAACTTCAATGGCGTGATATTCGCCGCCCGTGTTGATCTGCGGCACGTAAGCGAGCGTGTATTGGTTGCGCGCTTCTTCGGTGACCGTCGAGTACAAGCGCTCGAAGTCGCCTTGTTTCGACGCGAAGTACGCGTCGCCGCCCGTGTCGTTGGCGTAGCGCGTCATGCGCGCGGGCTCATGCTTGGGAATGAGCGCCGAGCCAACCGTGATGGTGTAAACCGAGATGTCGGATGAAAGAAGAAGCTGCAGCGTTTGGTTGAAAGTGTATTTGTTGTGGTGCGAATTCTGGCCGTCGGCGATCAGGAAAATCATTTTCCGGCGATCGCGCTTGGGATCGCGGGCGCGCAATAGCTGTCCGGCAGCGTAGACTGCGTCGTCTAGATCCTTCACGACTTTTTCCTGTTTCATTCCGTAATTCGGAACCTCCGGCTGCTGCGATTGATTGTTGATCTGCGGACCCGCAGTCATCGGTCCAATGGCGTCACCTGGAAAACTTTCGCCGAGTTGCAAGCGGTGGAGCTGCGTGAAGATCGCGTCGTTGTCCTTAGTGAAATCCTCGACGGGCTCAGGAAATTCGTCGAAGCGCATCAGCGCCGCTTCATCCTGTGGCCCAAGCGCTGCGGCAATGCTCGCGAGGCTCTTCTGCACTTGGTCGCGCATTTTCATGGACAAGTCGTTATCGAGCAGGACGACAACCGACAACGGATACGGGTCGGTGGAAAACATGGACAGTTGCTCCTCCCGCCCGTCCTCAAAAACGCGGAATTCATCGCGGCGAAGATCGCCCATGATTTGGCCAGACGAGTTCTTCACGGTGACGGGAACGAGAACGAGTGCGCTGACGTTTGTGATCGGGCGGCGCGGGTTGGTTTGCTGCGGGGCAGGTGCAGCCTGCTGTGCGGGGGCTTGTGAATGGCCCTCGACCGAACCGGGCGTTTGAACCTGCGGCTGGGGCTGAGGCGGCGATTGCTGCTGCGGCGGAGGAGGCGGCGACGATTGCGGCTGGCTCTGCGGGATCGCTGCGCCCGGGAACGCGAAGATGGCGACTATCATCCACGTAACGATTTGCCTCATAATCATGTGGCCCTTTCAGCGCGGACGCCGCATCCGGTCCGCTTCGTCACAGGTTACGCAATCGCGCTGCCGCCGTGACATCCGATGGGACGCTAGGCGCATCGTAGTGTCAGGCAAACGTAACCCGGAGAGATTATACAATGCAGGCCTCCCAGATTCGCTCTGCACTCGTGCTTGTAACTATTGCGGCAAGCTTGATCTTTGCCGTGGACACCCCGGCGGACCGCGGCGCGTCGAACGCGGCGCGCGCGCCGGAGCTCCAACAGGATCAGCAACAGCTCCCTGAATCGCAAAAGCCCCTCAAAGTCCAAACGGAATTGGTCAACCTGTTCGCGACGGTGCGCGACAAAGACCACGCGATCTTAGCCAATCTCAAGCAAGAGGACTTCAAAGTATACGAGGATAACGTCGAGCAGAAAGTTGCTTTCTTTTCGAAGGAAGTGAATCTGCCGATCACGCTCGCGATTCTGGTGGACACGAGCGGGAGCCAACAGCACCTTATTCTCGCCGAGCAGGATACCGCCTCGCGATTCGTGCATCAGGTGCTGCGCAAGAATGATGAAGCGATGGTGATGAGCTTCGATACGGACGTGGATATGCTTGCCGATTTCACCGAGGACGCGTCAGTCCTCGAGCGAGCGATTCGCCGAACGGTTGTCGCGGTAGACGCCTCGGGCGCGGGAGGGACGGCTGGAACCGTAGGTGGAGGCGGTGGAGGCGGCACCGCATTCTACGACGCTATCTATCTCGCGGCGCACGACAAGCTGACGTCAGAAGCGGGGCGCAAGGCCATCATCGCTCTCACGGACGCTGAAGACAACGACAGCAAACTTAGCCTGAAAGACGCAGCCGAGTCGGCTCAGCGCGCGGACGCCGTGGTTCATGTGCTGCTGATCGCGGAGCCCGAAGGATATTTCATGGCGGGAATGGGCTACGGCGGCGCGAACGCGGCGAAGAGACTTGCGGATGACACGGGCGGACGTGTGATTGCCGTGCGCAGCGAGAAATCACTCGAGAAAGCGTTCGATGAGTTAACGCAGGAACTTCGCTCGCAGTACGTGCTTGGCTATTATCCGACGAACACGAAACGAGACGGCAATTTCCGCAAGATCAAAGTGGAAGTTACGCGGTCCGATGCGAAAGTGCTGACGCGCCGCGGATATTACGCGCCGACGGAATAGCAGGGAGTGACCTGCTCTACGGAGTTACTCGCAGCATGACGACGCCGTGGGCGGCAACGTTAGCTGTGAACTTCCCTGTAGTTTTGCCGAGATCTTTTTTTGCCCACAGGTCCCGCACATTTGCGGACACATGCGCGGGATAGCCGAGATCTTGCCAAGCCGCCGAAATTTCCGCATCTGCCTTCCCCCGATTAAATAATATTACGGCGCGGCTGCCATCTTTCATCTGCTTCGCCCAAACTTCCAAATCGCCATCTTTCCAGACGCGCCGGCCCTCCATTCCGAGGGGATCCTGATCCACCGCGATCACTTCTTTGTTCGTCAGAATTTCGTGGATTTCAGGAGTCATGTTCCTAATGTCGTTACCAGCGATGAGCGGAGCGGCGAGCAGGCACCAGAAGCTGAAATGCGAGCGGTATTCGTTCGTCGTCATTCCGCCGTTGCCGACCTCGAGCATATCGGGATCGTTCCAGTGGCCGGGGCCGGCGTATTTCGCGAGGCCGGCTTGTTCAAAGCCGATGGTTTCCATGCGCGCGTAATGATCGTTGATGTCGCCGGTGGTGCGCCACAAGTTGGCGCCAACCGCCGGGCCCCATTGCCACACGGCGCCGTCGCCATATTCGCAGAAGCTGTAGACCATCGGGCGGCCGGTTTTTTTGATCGCGTCGCGCATTTTGGCGTAAGCGTCGACCATCATATGTTGCGCGGCTTCAGGCGTGGCTGCGGTTTTCATAACGTCGCGAAAACTGCAGAGATCGTATTTCAGATAATCGATTCCCCAATTCGCGTAGGTCTGTGCGTCCTGATCCTCGTGATTGAGGCTGCCCTCAAATCCCGCGCAAGTTTTTGCGCCGGGACTGGAGTAGATGCCGAGCTTCAATCCCTTGCTGTGGACGTAATCGGCGAGCGCCTTCATGTCGGGGAATTTGCTGTTCGATTGGATCGCGCCTTGAGCGTCGCGATCACCTTCCCAAGTGTCGTCGATGTTGATGTAGACGTAGCCGGCGTCGCGCATGCCGGTCGAGACCATCGCGTCAGCCTGTGCGCGCACCGTGGCGTCGTCAATTTTGCGCGCGAAGTGGTTCCAACTGAGCCAGCCCATCGGCGGCGTGGCGGCCACCTGCGGGGATTGCGCCGAGCCTGCTGAAGAGAAACACAACACGAGGAACAAAAGTGCGAATGCCGTTCCCAATGCACGCAACTGGACACGCGGCAGGGCGCGCAACGCGGCGCGCCGAATCGGATTCATTCTTTTTCTCCTTGACGAGGCCGGCCGATCGCTGAATGGCGCGGGCGGTTCGGCCTGTTTCGACCGGCGCATCATACCACTGGACGCCGCGCCGGGCGGCGATCAGCCGTTAGACTGAGTGCGCGGCCGTTTTTGCCGGATATCATCTTCATGTAGAGTAGACACCCGCGGATTCGGGTTCGTTGGCCGATTCGATGGAGACTCATGATTACGCCGCTCAATTTGCGAGAAAAGTTCCGCGCGAAGTTTGGCGCCGAAGCGCGCGTGTACCGCGCGCCGGGCCGGGTGAACTTAATCGGCGAATACACGGATTTCAACGACGGCTTCGTGATGCCCGCGGCGATTGGCCGAAGTTGCTGGGTGGCGGCCGGGCCGCGCGCGGATCGCAAGCTGGTGATTTACTCCGAAGAATATTCGGAAACGTTCGAGTGGGATTTCGTGGCCGGAGAGCCGGTGCCAGCTGGCAAGTGGAGCGACTATCCGGTGGGTGTTGCCGTGCTGCTTGCAAGGAGTGGCGGGGCGGTTGGCGGCGCGAATTTACTGATCGAAGGCGATGTGCCGATCGGCGCCGGGCTCAGTTCTTCGGCCGCGATTGAAGTGGCGACGGGTTACGCGCTACTG
This sequence comes from Acidobacteriota bacterium, assembly GCA_003152355.1. GTDB lineage: Bacteria > Acidobacteriota > Terriglobia > Acidiferrales > UBA7541 > Palsa-147. Next base: position 10,527 of record PMAA01000152.1, read on the forward strand.
GCGACGGCCGGCGCGAACGTGGATCGGCTGGAACTTGCGCGCTTGAGCCAGCGCGCGGAAAACGATTTCGTCGGCGCGCGCTGCGGGATTATGGATCAGTTCGCTTCGGTGTTCGGACGCGCGGGCCACGCGATCGTGCTGGATTGTCGTTCGCTCGATTACGATCTTGCGCCGATACCGAGCTCCGTGCATCTGGTGATTTGCAATACGATGGTCAAGCACGAGAACTCGTCCGGGGAATACAATTTGCGGCGCGCGCAATGCGAAGAGGCTGTTGTGCTGCTCTCGGCGTTTTATCCCGAGATTACGGCGCTACGCGACGTCACGATGACGCAGCTCGAACGGCGGCGCGACGCGTTGCCCGAAGTGGTCTACCGGCGCGCGGCGCACGTCGTCGCCGAGAACGCGCGCGTGCTCGCGGCGGTTGCGGCGCTCGGCGCGGGCGACCTTGCGGCGTTTGGCGAGCGCATGGCCGAATCGCACGAAAGTTTGCGCACGCTGTTTGAAGTCAGCTCGCCGGAACTGGACTTGATGGTGAAATTGGCGAACGCGCAGCCGGGCGTGCTGGGCGCGCGCATGACCGGCGGCGGCTTCGGCGGTTGTACCGTCAACCTCATGCCGGCCGCTGCCGTGGCCCATTTCGAGCGGGAGATCGCCCGGCTATACCACCAGCGCTTCGGCATACACCCGCGTATCTACCTCTGCCAGCCCTCCTGGGGCGCGGAAGAGGAAAAGAATTTGGAGAGGATTCCGGCCGCCGCGCAACTACAAAGTTAAGAAACTCCTCCGGACGGATAGATCCCCGTCCCAAAACGTCGTCTCGTGCGCTGAGGGGCCGGCTTCGCAACCGGCCCCTCCCTCATTCCAGTAGGACAGGCCTCCTGGCCTGTCCCACGCGATGGTCTGCCCACAAAGTTCACTAAGATTGGCAGACCACGGAAAACGATGGTCTGCCCCACAAAGTT